>NZ_JBIAXC010000030.1:0-115849 GCF_042896295.1 Kitasatospora sp. NPDC001309
CGACCCCCGGCCCTACGTCTGGACCAAAACCGCTGACCAGATCCTCGAATCCCTCGCTGGATACATCCGACGGATCAAGGACTCAGGACACTAGAGGGATGTTCGGGTCTGGATCGTCGGGGGAGCTGATCTGGGGCGGACGGGTGCTTCGCTTGTGGAAGCAGAGTCACCTAAATCGCTTTGTTGAAAAATCCACTCCGGGATTGCCGTGCGAGGTCCCTCGCCGCTGGCGTATTTGCTACCGAGAGGCAGCCCCGACGTGTGGAATGCCCCGCGTCGGGGCCGCCTCTTGATTCTGTCGAACTACCAGTTTCTGCTGCCTAGTTGTTCAGATCGAACACTGCCGTGACCGGTGCGTGGTCGGACCAGCGCTCGGCGTGGGTGGCGGCGCGTTCGACGTAGGCCTCGACGCACTTCTTAGCGAGGATTCCAGTAGCGATAATTAGGTCAATCCTCCAGCCGGAGTCGTTGTCGAAGGCGCGGCCGCGGTAGGACCACCAGGAGTAGGGGCCGGTGCGGTCGGGGTGGAGGGCGCGGACGACGTCGACGTAGCCGGCCTCGTCGTAGACGCGGGAGAGCCAGGCGCGTTCCTCGGGGAGGAAGCCGGCGGACTTCTGGTTGGCCTTCCAGTTCTTGAGGTCCTCGGGGCGGTGGGCGATGTTCCAGTCGCCGCAGACCACGACCTCGCGGCCGTCGGCGGCGGCGCGGGCGCGCAGGGCGGTGAGGTGGACGAGGAACTCCGCCATGAAGCGTTCCTTCTCCTCCTGGCGTTCGGTGCCGACCTCGCCGGAGGGCAGGTAGAGGCTGGCGACGGTGAGGCCCGGGAGGTCGATTTCCACGTACCTGCCCGAATTGTCGAACTCCTCCGAGCCGAATCCGATCACGCTGCGCTGCGGCTCCTTGCGGGAGAGGATCGCGACGCCGGCCCGGCCCTTGGCGACCGACGGGGCCCAGATCGCGTGCCAGCCGTCCAGGTCGCGCAGTTCGACGGGCAGTTGCCCGGGTTCGGAGCGCACCTCCTGGAGGCAGATCACGTCCGCCTCCGTTCCGGCGAGCCACTCGACGAAGCCCTTCTTGGCCGCCGCACGGATTCCGTTCACGTTCACACTCGTCACCACGATCACCCGGGCAGCCTACCCATTGGGCGCCCACGCACCGAAGCGTGACGCGCTGCCGCGGGCCGGTCGGGGGCGGTCGCGGACCGGTCCGGGCAGGCTGTCGTGAACGTGGCATGAATGTTCGCGACGGTCCCATCAAGCCCTGCCATTGGTCTTGACCATCTCCGGAGGGAGCACCTAGGGTCACTTACTGCAAGGACCTTTAATAAAGAAGGACGGATAAAGGCCCGCTCTCCCACCTGCCGCAACAGCGGGCAGCGGGCCCGGGATCCGCCCTCCTTGTCGTACGGCGGACAAGACCAGGTGGAGGACACGGTGGGGACGACAGGACAGCTTTCGGCGGTGCCGGAACCGAAGTACTGGCACCTGCGCACGGTGCTGCTCCGGGCCATCGACTCGGAGTTCTCCACCGGCCAGGTCCTCCCGAACGAGCGCGAGCTCGCCGCCCGCTTCGGCGTGGCCCGTGCCACCCTGCGCCAGGCCCTCGACCAGCTGGAGCTGGAGGGCCGCCTGGTCCGCCGCCGGGGTATCGGCACGCTGATCGCCGCCCCACGGGTCGGCGTCCCGGTGAACCGGCAGGAGGAGGGCTGGCCCGGTGTCGGCCGCAGCCAGTCCTGGCGCACGGTGGACTGCACCACCGCCCCCGCCCCGGCGCAGCTGGCCAAGAACCTCGGCATCGCCGAGGGTGCCACCGTGCACACCGTCCGCCGGGTCCGCCTGGTCGAGGGCCGCGCGATGGCCACCGAGTCGCTGCACGTCCCCACCTCCGCCCTGCCGCACCTGCCCGGCTTCCGCGCCGAGAGCGACCGCGCCCGTTCGGTGCTGCGCCAGCTGGAGCGGCTCGAGGTCGACGGCGAGTCCCGGGCCGTGGAGCTCGGTGTCGCCGAGGCCGACGAGGCCGCGCTGCTGGAGCGCCCGCCGGGCACCCCGGTGCTGGTCATGACCACCCAGTACGCCGCCGCCGGCCGCCTGGTGGCCCTCGCCGTCGCCACCTACCGTGCGGACACCTGCAAGCTGACCTTCGGCGAGACCGGCCTGGTCGAGGTCACCCCGGTCGGCGCGACCCCCGAGGTCCGCACCGCCTCCTGAACCACTCTCCGACAACCCTCAGACCGCGACCCGGCCGCCGAACTGGCGCCCGGGTCGCGGCCGTTGGGGCTGATTGGGCCTAGGGCGTGTCTCCTTGATGTCCCGAAGGCACGGGGTGCTTGCTGGCCTCGGCTTCCGGCCGAGGCTACGGGCAACTCCCGCCATCAGTGCGGGCTGAATGCGCTTGCGGAACGGTCATTCGCAGACGCTCAACCGAGAATGGCCGCCCGGACCGGCAGGTCGGCTGTGAACCGGGCTAGTCTCGCTCGCGCACCTCGGCGGCCGCTACGCCAGCTCCAGAGGCAGATCCCTCTCAGGGCGCTCAAACAACGAGTACACCAGCGATAATGCGAACAGGCCCGGTCCCCGAGTACCCCCCACGTCGTCTCGGGCAGATGCCCCCGCGGATCGACTGGCAACAGGTCCACCCGGCCGTCCGGCCACCCGCGAAGCCCAGCGGGACTGATCCATCTCGGAGCCGGTCAGCCGAACGCCCCCTGGGCCAGCCCGGGAAACCGGCCACCCCGCCCTTTTGTCGCGGCTCGGTCAACCTGTCCGGACACGATCCGGCGCTCGCAGAACTCTCAAAGCTCGCACATCTGATCGTCTCTGCTGGCCAGGTATCGTCGCGGGCGTCGCACCCGATCGCTGCGGGCAGCCTGTCGGCCGGTCATAGTCCTGCCCGGGGCAGGCCCCGATCGTGTCGGTCCCCGGGGCCGGCCCCTCGCGCGGTGGCCTTCGGCGGCGTGGCTGCAGGCTACGAGAAGATGACCGAGCGGATCCTGAAGAGGGGGCCAAGCTTCTTGCCCGGGTTCATCACGTAGTAGACGTCGCCGTTGCAGTCGGTGTCCAGGAAGACCGTGGCGGTGGCGTTGGTGAAGTTCCGCGGGGAGGTGGCCGGTTCGAGGTCGGTGGCCCCGTCCAGGTTGAGGCACACGCCGCTCACGGGGTCGGGCAGTAGTCCCTCCTGGCCGCCCAGCAGGCCGTACTTGTAGAGGAAGTCACCGGTGGCGGCGTTGGCGGAGCCGGGGACGGCGAGGAGGAGGGTGAGGGCGCCGAGGGCGGCGACACCGGCGTTGCGAAGGCGCATGGGAACGTCCTGTCCGGAAGGGGGCTCGCTGCCCGGGCCCGGGCAGCGAACAAACAATTCCCCTGGCGCATCCGCCCAACCAGCATGCCACCCGTTCGGCTCAATGAACGGCATGACTCGAATATCTGATTCAACTCCTCTGCATGACCGAGCATCAGCAACCGCTCTCAGCCACGGCATCCCAGACCCACCCGCTGGACAAGTCACAAGGCGAACCCCGGCCGCGAGGAGCACCGGGCTGGCTCCAGGTCACCTGCGGAGCCATATCAGCACGGCGGCGACGTGGAGCGCGGCCTGGTAGACAACGCCGAGTTTGTCAGTTCGCATCGCCAGGCCGCGCCACTGCTTCAAGCGGGCGATGCACCGTTCGACCGTGTTCCGTCCCCTGTAGGCCTCGCGGTCGAAACCTGGTGGGCGGCCTCCCTGCGAGCCGCGCCGCAGCCGGTGGCGGACCTGGTCCACCGGCTGTGGGACAACCGCCCGAATGTGCCGTTCACGCAGGTGGGAGCGGATCGCGCGAGCAGAGTAGGCGCGATCCGCGATCACGGTGTCAGGTCTGGTCCGAGGGCGTCCCCCGCCGAGGCGCGGCACCCGGATCGCGGCCATGACGGCTGTGAACGCCGGGGCATCGCCAGCCTGCCCCGCCGTCACCACCATGGCGAGCGGCCGGGCCTGGGCATCGCTGGCCAGATGGACCTTCGTGCTCAGCCCGCCGCGTGAACGTCCGAGCGCGTGGTCGGCCGGCTCGCCACGGCCGTGATCCCCTTTGCGTGCGCCAGCCGCGTGTTGGTGGGCCCGGCAGACGGTGGAGTCCACCGAGACGGTCCAGCTGATCTCGTCTTCAGCATCCGCGGCGGCCAGCACGGTGTGAAAGATCCGCTGCCACGTGCCGTCGAGCGCCCAACGCAGCAGCCTCTTGTGCGCGGTCTGGAAGGGACCGAGCTCCTCCGGTAGGTCCCTCCAAGGCGAACCAGTCCTGTACTTCCAGGCGATGGCCTAAAGGACACGGCGGTGATCGGCCCACCGACGGCCACGAACCGGATCGGCCGGCATCAACGGCTCGATCCGGCCCCACATCGCATCGCTAACTACCAACCGAGCGGACACATCCGATCAACAGCTCAGCCCATCAACGAGACACGCTCTAGGCCGATCACCGGCGGGCCGACGGTGACGAGCGGGGAGGCGGGGTGGATGAACCCGGCGCTGGAGTCGTGGGCGAGGGGTGAGCACTACGCCGGCCCCTGAGCGCCGACCCTCATGCCCGTAACGCGGCCGTCAGACCCGGGGCGGGTCCACCGCGAAGAGCTGGTCCTCGACGTGGTCGAGGGCGACCCGCAGGGCGCCCATCGAGACGACCTCCGAGCCGAGGGCGGCCAGGGCCACCTCGGGGGCGCGGAGGGTGAATTGGGCGAGGCGTTCGCGCAGGGGTTCCAGGACGCCGTCGAGGCCCGCGGCCCAGCCGCCGATCACGACCAGCTGGGGGTCGATGGCGAGGACCAGGGCGGCGACGCCCTGGACCAGTCTGGTGAGGAAGCGGTCCATGGCGACCTTGGCGACCTCGTCGCCCTCGCGGGCGAGCCGCAGGACGCGGGCGACGGCGGCCTCGTCCAGGGGGTTGAGGGGCTTGCCGGTGGTGGAGAGGAGCTTCTCGGGGGTGACCTCCTGGCCGAGCAGGTGGAGGGCGCCGATCTCGCCGGCGGCGCCGCCGTAGCCGCGGTGGAGCTTGCCGTTGATGAGGGAGCCGGCGCCGGGGCTGAGGCCGGCCATCACGAAGACCACGTCGTCGGCGCCGACGGCGGCGCCCTGCCAGTGTTCGGCGATGGCGGCGAGGTTGGCGTCGTTCTCGATCAGGACGGGGCAGCGGAAGGAGCGCCGGAGCCGGGCGCCGAGGTCGAGGCCGGTCCAGCCGGGCATGGCGGTGCCGAGTTGGACGGTGCCCTCGCGGTCGACGATGCCGGGGGTGCCGATGCCGACGGACCACAGGTTGTCGCGCGAGATGCCCGCCTTGCGGAGGACCTCGGCGACGGCGGTGCGGACGGCGGTGAGCCGTTCCTCGGCGTCGAGGGTCTCGTCGACGGGCTTGAAGTGACTGCCCGCCACTTCGCCGGTGAGGTCGGCGAGGATGACCCGGATGTCGTGGACGCCGATCTCGATGCCGAGGATGTGTCCGGCCTCGGCCCGGAAGCGGAACCAGCGGGCGGGGCGGCCGCGGCGGCCGGTGCCGGACTGGCCGTCCTCCCGGGGTTGTTCGACCTCGGCGACCAGGCCGGTGTCGACGAGGCCCTCGATGACGCCCTCGACGGTGGGCCGGGAGAGCCCGGTCTCGCCGACGAGTTGGGTGAGGGTCACGGAGTGGCCGGTCCGCAGCGCCCGTAGCGTGACCGCGGCGTTGATCCGCCGCAGCAGCGAGGAGTCTCCTCCGGTGAGCCGATCCGCCAATGCGATGCCCTTCGCCGTTCGCGCGACTGCCCTGGCGCGCGGTGTCGAGTCCGCGGAGCCCACCGAACGGCCCGCGGGGGTCTGCCCCCCGGAACACGGAACACGGAACGCGGAACGGGCGGCGCACGGCCGCCCGTACGGAGGCCCGGAGGACAAGCCGGAGCCTACCGGGGGAGCGCCCCGGGCGGCGAGGATTCCCGCAGCTCACCTGGGCTTCGGTATCGAAATGGTACGGATCGGGTGGCGGTACGTGACCCGTGCTTCACCGGTCGGCCACGGACGGTCCGTGCCCGGGTCCGTGTCCGGGTCACTGCCTCGGTCCCCGCCCCGGGCGCCGGCCCCGTACGGACCAGCGGGAGCGCACGGACAGCAGCGAGCCGACGCTCAGCCAGGAGCAGGCCGAGAACGCGCTGACCACGGACCCGGCCGAGCCGATGGACAGCACGCTGCCGACGGAGCCGATGGAGAGCACGGACCCGACGGATCCGATCGACAGCAGCGAGCCGATGGAACCGATGGAGCCGATCGAGCCGAGGGAGGCCCGGGAGCGGATCGAGCGCACGGAGGCGGAAACGGACACCGAAGCGGGAGCGGAAACCGAAGCGGAGACGGAAGCGGCCATGCGCCCGATCGTAACGGCGCCCGCGTCAGTCGACCCGGGCGACGAACAGTCCCTGCCCGAGCAGCCCCATCGGGTGCCCGGCCTCCGGGAGGGTGAGGACGGTGGGGCAGCCGGCGGCGGTGAGGGCGGACTGCCAGTGCTCGGCCGGGTGGGCGGTGAGGCCGCGCGGGTCGCCGGTGATCAGCAGGTCGAGCTGTTCGGCGACGGGGGCGAGCAGCAGCAGCCGGCCGCCGGGGGCGAGCAGGTCGACGAGGGCCGGGACCTCCTCCTCGGGCCGTCCGGCGGCGGAGGCGACGACGATGTCGTAGCGCCCGCCGTCGGGGGCGAGGTGGTGGTCGGCGTTCTGCCGGGGGCGGGCGGCGAGGGCGCGGGCGACGGCGGTCTCGGTGCCGTCGCGGTCGAGTTCGAGGACGCGCAGCGGCCGCGGCCCGTGGTGGGCCTCGGCGGTGGCGCGGACGAGGGCGCCGAGGGCGGTGCCGAGGTAGCCGCGGGCGGCGGCCCAGCGGACGGGGGCGGCGGCGGGGCGGGGGGCCTCGTCGCCGGTGAGGAGGCCGGGCAGGCGCAGGGCGCCGCGTCTGACCCGGTCGAGGACGGCGGCGCTGCCGAGGCCGTCGGCCCAGGTGTCGGCGGCGGGCCGCCAGGCCTCCCGGACCGCGGCGGGGCCGAGTTCGGGGGCGCCGTGGTAGAGCGGGCCCTGGGCGCCGCCGTCCCGGTGGGCGATCAGGCCGTGTCGGGCGAGGGCGTCGAGCCAGCGGCCGACCCGGGGGCGCTGGGCGGGGGTGACGAGGGCGGTGGCGAGGAGTTCGGCCTCGGAGCGCGCCGGGGCCTGGGCGGCGTCGGGACCCGGCCCCGGGTCGGTCCCCGGGACGGTCCCCGGCGCGGGTTCGGTGAGGATCCCGGTCTGCTGGAGGGTGTGCAGCAGGGTGGTGAGCACGGCCCGGTCGAGGTGGGCGCCGAAGGTGCTGACCTGCTCGGCGGTGACGCCGATGCTGTGCTTCCAGGCGGCGGCCGTGGCGGTCCGGGCGTCGGCGCGCAGGCGGCGGTCGGCGGCCTCGGCCTGGCTGTGCGGGGCGCGGACGTGGGCGAGGACGGCCCCGAGGGCGTCGACGGCGGCGTAGACGTCGTCCTGCCGGGGTTCGGGGCCGACGTGGAGGACGAGCCGGAGCGCGCCGAGGTCGTGGTCGGCGAGGCCGGGGTGCCGGCTGAGCTGCCAGAGCAGGGCGGAGGGCAGGCTGAGGTGGGTGGTGCCGCCGGCGGCGAGGGCGGTGAGCTGCTCCTCGGGGGGCAGGGCCGGGTCGGGGCAGTGCACGGTGCCGCCGGCCAGCAGGGTGGCGAGGGCGAGTTCGACGGCGAGGTCGGTGACCGGGTGCAGCACGGTGTGCCGGATGGGCGCCGGGCCGAGGACGCCGGCCCAGTGCCGGAGCCGTTCCTCGGCGGCGCGGGCGGTGGAGGGCGGCAGGGCGGCGTGCGCGGCGACGCGTTCGGCGAGGGCCCGGGGCAGGCCGCCGGGCGGGGATACGCCGAGCAGCAGGCCGATGCCGCTGATCGCGCGTCCGTCGGCGACGACGGCGGGCCGGTCGCCGAGCTCGCGCAGCGCGCTGACCAGCGCAGGGGTCGAGGCCAAGGTGATCACTCCGGGGTGCGGGGGAGAAGCCGCACCACTGAACCATGGGTGCGGCCCGATGGGTGGGGCCCCCGGGTAATAGTTCCGTAATGATTTTCATATCAGCCAATCAAGCGACGGGGGTGAACCCGGTACGAACGCACCGGAACTGCACATTCCGGGAGCGCCGTGCGATCCCTTGACAGGTGGTTCGGGTGCTGGATTACTTGGCCTGGGCTTGTCCTGACCGAACGATCGGTAGGGCTCCCAGTCCCGTCCGACCTGCGAAGGAGCGACGATGACCGGCCGTGCGTCCGACCCCGACCGACGCCTGGGGGAGCCGATTCCGCCAGCGCTCCTGGATGCCGGCGAGCGGATGGGCGTCGACGAACTGCGCGCCCACCAGCTCGACCGGCTCCGGGTCACCCTGCGGCACGCCTACGAGCACGTCGAGCTCTACCGCCGCAAGTTCGACGCCGCCGGGGTCCACCCCGAGGACTGCCGAACCCTCGACGACCTCGCCCGCTTCCCGTTCACCACCAAGGCCGACCTGCGCGAGGGCTACCCCTTCGGGATGTTCGCCGTCCCGATGGAGCAGGTCCGCCGGATCCACGCCTCCAGCGGCACCACCGGACGCCCGACCGTGGTCGGCTACACCGAGAACGACCTCTCCGTGTGGGCCGACGTGGTGGCCCGCTCGATCCGCGCGGCCGGCGGCCGGCCCGGGCACAAGGTGCACATCGCGTACGGCTACGGGCTGTTCACCGGCGGACTGGGCGCGCACTACGGCGCCGAGCGGGCCGGCTGCACCGTCATCCCGGCCTCCGGCGGGATGACCGCCCGGCAGGTCCAGCTGATCCAGGACTTCCGCCCCGAGATCATCATGGTCACCCCGTCCTACCTGCTCACCCTGCTGGACGAGTTCGACCGGCAGGGCTTGGACCCGCGCGGCAGCTCGCTGCGGGTGGGCATCTTCGGGGCCGAGCCCTGGACGGAGGAGATGCGGCGCGAGATCGAGGAGCGGCTCGACCTGCACGCCGTCGACATCTACGGCATCTCCGAGGTGATGGGCCCCGGGATCGCCCAGGAGTGCGTGGAGACCAAGGACGGCCTGCACATCTGGGAGGACCACTTCCTCCCGGAGGTGGTGGACCCGCTCGGCGACGAGGTGCTCCCGCAGGGGGAGAGCGGCGAACTGGTCCTCACCTCGCTCACCAAGGAGGCGCTGCCGATCGTCCGCTACCGCACCCGCGACCTCACCCGGCTGCTGCCCGGCACCGCACGGCCGGCCTTCCGGCGGATGGAGCGGGTCACCGGGCGCAGCGACGACATGATCATCCTGCGCGGGGTGAACCTCTTCCCGACCCAGATCGAGGAGATCCTGCTGCGCACCCCGGGCGTCGCCCCGCACTTCCAGCTGCGGCTGACCAGGCAGGGGCGGCTGGACCACCTGACCGTCCGGGTGGAGGCCCGCCCGGAGGCGGCGGCCGGGCTGCGGGAGGCGGCGCGGGCGGAGATCGTCCGGGCGGTCAAGGACGGCGTGGGCGTGACGGTCTCGGTCGAGGTGGTGGACCCGTACACGCTGGAGCGCTCGGTCGGGAAGATCAAGCGGGTGGTCGACGAGCGGGGGTGAAGGGCCGCGGCGTCCTGCGGGGGCGGGGGCCTGCGGGGGGCAGGGGTCTGCGGGGAGGCCGGAGGCGCACGGCTGTCCGGGGGGTGATGCCGTGCGCCTCCGACGTCTACAGCAATGTAGACGCTCAGTGGGCGGAGAGTCCAGCCGCCGCCCGACGGTGCGCCCGCGCGGCGAGCGCCAGCGACACCGCCATCAGCACCGCCAGGGCGAGGCTGACCGGGCCGGTGCCCAGGCCGATGCCGCCGCGGTCGGCGCCCACGCCCAGCCAGTCCGCGAAGGAGGCGCCCAGCGGACGGGTCAGCACGTACGCCCACCAGAAACCGGCCACCGGGCCCACCCAGCCGGACCGGGCCGCCACCGCCGGGATCGCGATCAGCAGCGCGAAGCCCAGCCCGGCCACCAGGTAGCCGAGGTGCAGGGTGGCCGCCGTCAGGTCGCCCAGCGCGGTGCCCAGGGCGAAGGTCACCAGCACGGCCGACCAGTAGAACAGCTCCCGGCGCAGCCCGGTCACCCGGTCGATCGCCAGCGAGCCCTCCACCCGGTGCCAGAGCAGGAACAGCACCGCCAGCGCCACCGCCAGCGAGCCGGCCGACAGCGCGTACGGGACGCCGAGCGCGACGTGCGCCACGTCGGCGACCATCGTGCCGAACACGCTGACCAGGACGACCACCGCCCAGTACAGCCCGGGCACGCAGCGCCGGGTCCGCAGCTGCACCAGCAGGGCCACGGCGAGCAGCAGCCCGGCGGCGGCCACCGCCAGGACCGGGTCGAAGGTCTTGGCGAGGAAGTCGGAGAGCGTCTCGCCCATGCCGGTGGTCAGCACCTTCACCAGCCAGAACCAGCCGTCCACGGCGGGCACCTTGTTGGCGTCGGAGCGCGGGGGCCGGCCCGGGGCGGGGCGGTCGGGGGCGGGGCGGGTCGTCGAGGTGTGGGCCATGTCAGCCCTCGGCGCCGTCGGCGGTGTTGCCGGTGGCGCCGGCGTTCCCGGCGGCGGCGTTCCCGACGGTGGTGTTGGAGGTCAGCTCACCGCTGGTGCCGTCCACCGTCACCAGGTGGCGCACGCCGTCCTGGCCGACGACCGACACGGCCCAGGCGGCCCCGCCGCCCTGCTCGGTGATCCGGCGCAGCGACTCGGCGCGGCCGCCCGGCACGGCGGCCTGGGCCTTGTCCAGGGCGGTGGAGGCGCCGACCGAGGGCAGCGGGGCGGGCGCCTGGCCCTGCGCCCGGCCCTGGCCCTGCTGCTGGCCCTCGCCGCCGCGCTGCTGCCCGTGCCGGTGTCCCTGCTCCTGCCCGCGGCCGCGCTCCTGCTCCTGCCCGCGTCCGGCGCCGTGCCCGCCGCCGTGCCCGCCGCCGTGCCCGTCCCCGCGTCCGGCGCCGTCCTCGGCCGAGGCCGCCTCGCGGTGCCCGCGGCCACCCTCTCCGTGTCCTTCGTGGGCCGCCACCGCGACGGCCAGCCCGCCCGCGCCGAGCAGCGCCACCGTCACCACCCCGGCGGCCAGCCGGCGCTCCTTGCCGCCCGCCCAGGCGCGCAGCCGCTGCGCGCGACGGCGCCGGGGCGACAGCGGCGGCAGTTCGGGGACCTCCGGCTCCTCACCGGACGACGGGGTGAAGGACGACTGGGGATCGGTCATCGGGCGTGCTCCTTGCCTGGGAAGTGCGGCGCTGCGCTCCGCGCCCGGCGATCATGGCGGACCGCACCTGAACCCACGCTTAAGCCGCCGCAAGATCACTCACGGCCGCCTGGCACCCTGAACGGATGCACATACTCGTCGTGGAGGACGAACAGCGGATGGCCACCGCGCTGCGGCGCGGCCTGGAGGCCGACGGCCACACCGTGGACACCGCCCACAACGGCCCCGAGGGCCTCGCCCTCGCCGAGCGCCACCCCTACGACGTGATCGTCCTCGACATCATGCTGCCCGGCCTCAACGGCTACCGGGTCTGCGCCCGGCTGCGCGAGGCCGGCTGCCGGGCCGGGATCCTGATGCTCACCGCCAAGGACGGCGAGTGGGACGAGGCCGAGGCCCTGGACACCGGCGCCGACGACTACCTCGCCAAACCGTTCTCCTTCGTCGTCCTGCTCGCCCGGCTGCGCGCACTGCACCGCCGGATCGACCAGCAGCGCCCCCGGCTGCACACCCTCGGCGACCTGGTCCTGGACGCCAACGCCCGCACCTGCACCCGGGCCGGCACCCCGACCCACCTGACCGCCCGGGAGTTCGCGATCCTGGAGCACCTGGCCGCCCGGGCCGGCACGGTGGTCTCCAAGCGCGAGATCCTCGACCAGGTCTGGGACGCCCACCACGACGCCGACCCGAGCATCGTCGAGGTGCACGTCCACGCCCTGCGGCGCAAGATCGACGCGCCCTTCGGCCGGGCCGCCCTGCAGACCATGCGCGGCGCCGGCTACCGGCTCGACCCGGCCGGCGGCTGAGGTGCGCCGCTCCCGCCGCCCCGGACCGCGGCAGGTCCCCTCCGTGCTCCGACGGTTGCGCCGACTGCCGTCCGTGCTCAGCCGGTTGCGCCGTCTGCCCTCCGTGCTCCGCCGGTTCGTCCCGAGGACGGTGCGCGCCCGGGCCACCGCGGCCGCCGGTACGGTGCTGGCCGCGGCCCTCGTCCTGGCCGGGGCCGGACTGCTCGCCGCCGTCCGCGCCGACCTGGTCGCCTCCGCCACCTCCGCCACCCGGCAGCAGGCCGACTCGGTCGCCCAACTCGCCGCCCAGGGGCGGCTGGCACCCGTCCTGCACGCCGCCCACGGCACCGACTTCCTCCAGGTCGTCGACGCCCGCGGCAGCGTCCTCGCAGCCAGCCCCAGCCTGGCCGGCCGCCCGGCGCTGTCCGTCGCCGGGCGTACCGGCTCGCACACCACCGACGACGTCGACCCGCTGTACGAGCACCACCGCCAGCGGCTCGCCGCCGTCACCGCCGACACCCCGACCGGCCCGGTCACCGTGTACGCGGGCGCCTCGCTGCGCGCCGCCGACGAGGCCATGGACATCACCCAGGCCGGTCTGGCCGTCGCCTGCCCGCTGCTGCTGCTCACCGGGGTGGTGGTCACCTGGAAGGTCACCGGGCAGGCGCTGCGGCCGGTGGAGGCGATCCGCGCCGAGGTCGACGCCATCACCGGCCAGGACCTGCACCGCCGCGTCCCCGAACCGGGCACCGCCGACGAGATCGCCCGGCTCGCCGCCACCATGAACGCGATGCTCGACCGGCTGGAGGCCTCCGGCCGACGCCAGCGCGAGTTCATCGCCGACGCCTCGCACGAACTGCGCAGCCCGCTCGCCGTGCTGCGCACCCAGCTGGAGGTCGCCGAC
The DNA here is from genome assembly GCF_042896295.1 of Kitasatospora sp. NPDC001309. Classification (NCBI taxonomy): domain Bacteria; kingdom Bacillati; phylum Actinomycetota; class Actinomycetes; order Kitasatosporales; family Streptomycetaceae; genus Kitasatospora; species Kitasatospora sp. NPDC001309. The sequence goes on from NZ_JBIAXC010000030.1 coordinate 12,915, forward strand.
ACCCACCCGGACCCGGCGGTCCGCGCCGAGCTGGTGCACGGCGCGCTGGAGGACACCGACCGGCTGCAGAACCTCGCCACCGACCTGCTGCTGCTCGCCCGCCTCGACGCCGGCGGCACCGACGACCTGCCGCGCCGGCGGACCGACCTCACCGAGCTGGTCGCCACCACCGTGCTGGCCCGCCCGCCCGGCCCGCACCGCCGCACCACCGACCTCGCCCCCGGGGTCGCCGTCGACGGCATCCCGCTCTGGCTGGGCAGGCTGCTCACCAACCTGCTGGACAATGCCGAGCGGCACGCCGCCACCACCGTGCACGTCCGGCTGGCCGCCGACCCCGGGCGCGGCCTCGCCCTGCTGGACGTCGAGGACGACGGGCCCGGCATCCCGCCCGCCGACCGGGAGCGGGTCTTCGAACGCTTCACCCGCCTCGACGACGCCCGCTCCCGCGACCACGGCGGCAGCGGCCTGGGCCTGCCGATCGCCCGCGACATCGCCCGCCACCACCGGGGCACCCTCACCGTCACCCCGACCGAGGCCGGTGCCCGGCTCACCGCCGCGCTGCCGCTGGCGGGGGAGTAGCGACCGCACCGGGCGCCGACGAGCTGCGACCCGACGGGCGGCGGTCCGACGAGCTGCGGTCCGCTGAGCCGCGGCCCGACGACCGCGGGCACGCCCGTTTGGCGCACCTGGGTCGTGGAGGCGCTGATGGCTTCCCAGACTCGGAGGGCAGGGGGGCGGATTCAATCGGAGAGGCTTCCCGATGAGCATCAGGCTCCGCCGCGTCCTCGCGGTGACCGCAGTGGTTTCCCTCGGCCTCGGCGCGGCGTCCTGCGGCAGCGCCAAGCAGTCCTCGTCGGGCGGCGGATCGTCGGGCTCGGCCGCCGCGAGCGGCGGCGGGACGGCCGCGGTCGGTGCGGTGCGGATCGGCCTGCTGCTGCCGGAGACCAAGACCACCCGCTACGAGCAGTTCGACCGCCCGCTGATCGAGAAGAAGATCAAGGAACTGGCGCCGGACGCGCAGATCGACTACTACAACGCCAACCAGGACGCGACCCTCCAGCAGACCCAGGTGGACACCGCCCTCACCAAGGGCGACAAGGTGCTGATCCTGGACGCGGTGGACGCCAAGTCGATCCAGTCCTCCGTGCAGAAGGCCCACGACGCGGGCGTCAAGGTGCTGGCCTACGACCGGCTCGCCCAGGGTCCGGCCGACGCGTACGTGTCCTTCGACAACCACAAGGTCGGCGAGCTCCAGGGCCAGGCCCTGGTCGCGGCGGTCGGCGGCAAGGCGAACGCGGGCGAGATCTTCATGATCAACGGCTCGCCGACCGACCCCAACGCGGCCGACTTCAAGGCCGGCGCGCACAGCGCGATCGACGGCAAGCTCAAGATCGGCAAGGAGTACGACACCCCCCAGTGGGACCCGAACACCGCCAACCAGGAGGCCGCCGCCGCGATCACCGCGATCGGCGGGCCGAACGTGGTCGGCGCCTACTCGGCCAACGACGGCATGGCCGCGGGTGTCGCGACCGCGCTCAAGGCGGCCGGCCTGAGCGTCCCGCTCACCGGCCAGGACGCCCAACTCGACGGCATCCAGCGGATCGTGGCCGGGACCCAGACCATGACGATCTACAAGCCGTTCAAGCCGGAGACCGACATCGCCGGGCAGATGGCCGTCGCCCTGGCCTCCGGCAAGGCGCTGGACGCCAGCCTGGTCCCGACCACCGTGACCAACGGCAGCGGCAACAAGGTGCCCGCCAACCTGATCACCCCGGTCGTCGTCACCAAGGACAACATCAAGACCACCGTGGTCCAGGACGGCCTGTACACCGTCGCCCAGATCTGCACCCCGGACTACGCCGACGCCTGCAAGAGCGCCGGCCTCCAGTAGCGGGCGGCCAGTAGTAGGCGGCCAGGAGTAGGCGGCCCGGAATCCGAACCGCCCCGCCTCCACCGAGGAGGCGGGGCAAGGGAGTTGGTCACTGTGCCAGGTGAGACCGTACTGGCCCTGCGCGGGGTCTCCAAACGGTTCGGCGCCGTCCAGGCGCTCACCGACATCGAACTCGAGGTGCACACCGGCGAGGTGCTGGCCCTGGTCGGCGACAACGGCGCCGGGAAGTCCACCCTGGTCAAGTCGATCGCCGGGGTGCACCAGCCCGACGACGGCGCCATCGAGTGGCAGGGCCGACCGGTGAGTATCCACCGGCCGCAGGACGCCCAGCAGTTGGGCATCGCCACGGTCTACCAGGACCTCGCGCTGTGCGACAACCTCGACGTGGTCGGGAACCTCTTCCTCGGCCGCGAGATCCGGCGCTTCGGCATCCTCGACGAGGTCGCCATGGAGAAGCGCTCCCGGACGCTGCTGGACACCCTCTCCATCCGCATCCCCAGCGTGCGGATCCCGGTCGCCTCGCTCTCCGGCGGCCAGCGCCAGGTCGTCGCCATCGCCCGGGCCCTGATCGGCTCGCCCAAGGTCGTGATGCTGGACGAGCCGACCGCCGCCCTCGGCGTCGAGCAGACCGCCCAGGTCCTCGACCTGGTCGAGCGGCTGCGCGAGCAGGACCACGGCGTCATCCTGATCAGCCACAACATGGCGGACGTGATGGCCGTCGCGGACACCGTCGCGGTGCTGCGCCTCGGCCGCAACAACGGCGTCTTCGACCGGCGCGGCACCAACCAGGAAGAGATCATCTCGGCCATCACCGGCGCCACGGACAACGCCGTGACCCGCCGCAGGGCCCGCGGCCAGGAGGGGTCCCAGTGAGCGACCACACCCCCGGGAACACCCCCGGCGGCGAACCCGAACGCCACCGCCCCCCGCTGCCCGAGGACGCCATGCCCACCGGCGGCGTCAACGCGCCCGTCCCGGTCGCCCCGGAGGCCACCCCCGCGGTCGACCCCCGGCTGATCGTCCGCCAGGAGGGCGTCAAGGGCTACCTGGGCGAGTTCCGCCGCCGGATGAGCAGCGGCGAACTGGGCTCGCTGCCCGTCGTGCTGGCCCTGATCGTGATCTGGGCGGTGTTCGGCAGCCTCAACAGCTCCTTCCTGTCCGCGCAGAACCTCTCCAACCTGTCCCAGCAGATCGTCGGCACCGGGATGATCGCGATCGGCGTGGTCTTCGTGCTGCTGCTCGGCGAGATCGACCTCTCGGTCGGCTCGGTCAGCGGCCTGTGCGCGGCGATCTTCGCCGTCCTGAACGTCACCAACGGCGTCAACCAGTGGGTCGCCCTGATCACCGCGATCGTCGGCGGGGCGATCGTCGGCACGGTCCACGGCTTCTTCTTCGCCAAGATCGGCGTCCCGGCCTTCGTCGTCACCCTGGCCGGCAACCTCGGCTGGAACGGCCTGATGCTCCAGGTGCTCGGCGCCAGCGGCACCGTCAACCTCTCCGGCAAGGACATCGTCTCCCGGCTCTACAGCACCATCTACGGCCAGCAGATCGCCGCGTACGGCGCGGCGGCCGTCGGCGTGCTGTTGTTCCTCTTCGCCTCGCTGGTCGACGCCCGGCGACGGCAGGCCGCGGGCGTGCCGTCCCGGCCGGTCACCGACATCGTGCTGCGGACGGTGCTGCTGGCGGTGATCGCCTTCCTCGCCGCGTACACCCTCAACCAGTACAAGGGGCTGCCGCTGGCCCTGCTGATCTTCCTGATCTTCATCGTGGTGCTGGACTTCGTGCTGCGCCGCACCACGTACGGCCGCCAGGTGTTCGCGCTCGGCGGCAACATCGAGGGCGCCCGCCGGGCCGGCATCAACGTCTCGTGGATCCGGATCAGCGTCTTCGCCATCTGCTCCACGATGGCCGGGATCGGCGGCCTGTTCCTGGCCGCGCAGATCCAGTCCGCCAGCCAGACCTCCGGTGGCGGCAACCTGCTGATGAACGCCATCGCGGCGGCCGTCATCGGCGGCACCAGCCTGTTCGGCGGGCGCGGCAAGACCTGGTCGGCGCTGCTGGGCGCGCTGGTGATCGGCTCGATCCAGTCCGGGATGAACATCCAGGGCCTGAGCAACGCCATCCAGTTCATGATCACCGGCGCGGTGCTGCTGGCCGCCGTCGTGGTCGACTCGCTGGCCCGGCGTACCCAGCGGGCCGCCGGGCGGGCGTGAGCGGGTGTGAGCGGGCGTGAGCGGGGTCCGGCGGGCCCTATGCTGCGGGCATGCCGAGTGAGCTGCGAGTTCATCGACCGGACACCGATCAGGCCTTCATCCTGCGGGAGACCGAGCTGACGCCCGTCCCCTTCGTGCCCGAGATCCGCCTGCACATGGCGCAGGACGCCATCGCGCTGTGGGAGACCACCGAGAGCGAACGCGGCCGCGCCGGACTGCCGCCGCCGTTCTGGGCCTTCGCCTGGGCCGGCGGGGTCGCGGTCGCGCGCTACGTGCTGGACCACCCCGAACTGGTCGACGGCCGGGCGGTGCTGGACATCGCGGCCGGCTCCGGACTGGTCGGCGTGGCGGCCGCGCTGCGCGGCGCGACGCAGGTGCGGGCCGCCGAGATCGACGCCTACGCGGTCGCCGCCATCGGCCTGAACAGCGAGGCCAACGGCGTACGGGTGGACGGCGCGCTGGTCGACCTGGTGGACGGGGACGGCGCCCCGGCCGAGGTGGTACTGGCCGGCGACGTGTTCTACGAACGCGAGATGGCCGCCCGCTTCCTGCCCTTCCTGGAACGGGCCGCCGCCCGCGGCGCCACCGTCATCGTCGGCGACCCGGGCCGGGCCTACCTGCCCCGGGACCGGTTCACCGCCGTGGCCGCCTACCAGGTGCCGGTGGTGGCGGACCTGGAGGACGCCTCGGTCAAGACCACCACCGTGTGGCGCCTCGGCTGACCGCCGGCCGTTCCCACCAGGGGGCCGTCCACGCCCCGGAATTCCGGGCGGCCCGGCCGGACCCCCTGCTAGACAGACCGGCATGACCGAACAGAACGGCACCGCCGAACAGATCGTGCTGCGCCCCGCCCGGCCCGAGGAGATCCCCGCCCTGCTCGCCCTCTGGGCCCGGGCCGCCAAGGGCACCAGCATCACCGACGACGAGGCGGGCGTCGCCGCCCTGCTCGCCCGGGACCCGCAGTGCCTGATCGTCGCCACCGCGGCCGACGACCCGGCCACCCCGCTCGGCACCGTCATCGCCGGCTGGGACGGCTGGCGGTGCCACCTGTACCGCCTCGCCGTCGACCCCGACCACCGCCGCCGGGGCATCGGCGCCGCCCTGCTGGCCGCCGCCGAGGAGCGCTTCGCCGCACTCGGCGGCCGCCGCGCCGACGCGATGGTGCTGGACGACAACGCCCTCGGCCACCGCACCTGGCAGGCCGCCGGCTACCACCCCGAACCGCAGTGGACCCGCTGGGTCAAGCCCCTTGCGGGCGCTGAGAACTAGGGCTCGCCGACCACCACCCCCCCCGGGGCGGGGCCGCCACCAGGAGGGGCCGGGCCTACGAGGCGCCTGTGCGGGTGGCGAGTTCCCGCACGCCGGGCACGGTGACCGGCGCATAGAGGAGGTCCGCCGTCAACGCCCGCAGGGCCGGTCGGCGCACCTCCTCCGGGGCGACCCGCTCGGTGAACTGCAACGCGGCGACGGTCCGGCGGTGGTCGCCGAGGTGGTGCCACATGCGGGCACAGTCCGTACCGAATCGGGCCTGGCGCTCGGCAGTCGGCAGCCGCTCCGGGGCGATCCGCGCCGCGTACTGCACGCCCTCGTCGGGAGTGCCCAGGGCGGAGTGCACGCCGATCCAGTACCGGTCCGCCTGCGCTCTGGTCGCGTCGACCGTGAACAGGGTGGTTCGCGGAGCCCCGGAGCGGGCCAGGCGGCCGGCGCGCCGCATCGTGATCGCCAGAACCCGGGCTGCTTCTCCCCGGACCACCGGGTCACCACTGGCCTGCGCTGCCGCGAGCGCCCGATCCGCTGCAGGCCAGGCGACCTCGGCGTGCCCCTCCGACGCGAGGCCTACGGCGTGAAGCGGCAGGCGCTACACCTGTGCGATCAGCGCGAGCGGCTGCTCGACCGCCCGACCGTCCAGACCACCCACCTCACCACCCCGACGCACGGTAGCCTGCCGGAGAGCGGCCAGGGCACCGAGATGACGGCGTGCCCGATCTGCGGGTCGGGGAACACCTACCAGACCATGGAAGGCCGTTGGGGCTGCACCGCGTGCGGTTCCAGCTGGGGCTGAGACAGCCAGGAGGGCTGCATGTCGATCTGCGCGCAGTGTCGCACCGCCGAGGCGGCGATCGAGGACCGAGACGTGCAGCCACCGCAGCCCTGGTGCCTCGCGTGCGCCACAGCCCTCGTGCGAGCAGGCGACCCGGTGATCAACTACCGCTCGCTCGGTGACCCGGACCAATACGGACCCGTCCTCGTCGGCGGCAGCACCGCGGTACTGCGCTTCCGCTGACCAACACAGCGAGTAGCCCCTGCTCGGCCTCGGTCGAGCAGGGGCTGCTCGCCGTGTTCGGAGGTGTCACAGATCTGTCACTCCGCCTATTGAAGTGACCGCAGTGCGGCCCCGGCGTGCTGCCGGGGCCGCACTGCGGTGGTCGGTCGCAGGTCGTCAGCCGCGCAGGGCGGCCAGCCAGGCTTCGACCTCGGTGGAGGCGCGGGGGAGGTCGGCGGAGAGGTTCTCGTTGCCGTCCTCGGTGACCAGGATGTCGTCCTCGATCCGGACGCCGATGCCCCGGTACTCCTCCGGGACGGTCAGGTCGTTCTGCTGGAAGTAGAGGCCCGGTTCGACGGTGAGCACCATGCCCGGCAGCAGCGTGCCGTCGACGTGCTCCTCGGTGCGGGAGTGGGCGCAGTCGTGGACGTCGAGGCCGAGCATGTGGCCCGTCCCGGCGAGGGTGAAGCGGCGGTGCAGGCCCAGCTCGTACACCTTGTCGGCGGTGAGGTCGCCGAACAGGTCCCAGGCGGTGAGGTGTTCGGCCAGTTCGCGCTGGGCGGCGCGGTGAAAGTCGCGGAAGTCCGCGCCCGGCTTCACGGCGGCGATGCCGGCCTCCTGGGCGGCGTGCACCGCGTCGTAGACCTTGCGCTGGATGTCGGTGAAGCGGCCGGAGACCGGCAGGGTGCGGGTCACGTCGGCGGTGTAGAGCTCGTCGGTCTCCACGCCCGCGTCGAGCAGCAGCAGGTCGCCGGGGCGGGCCTGGCCGTTGTTGCGCACCCAGTGCAGGGTGGTGGCGTGCGGGCCGGCGGCGGCGATGGTGCTGTAGCCGACGTCGTTGCCCTCCAGGCGGGCGCGGACGAAGAAGGTGCCCTCGATCAGGCGTTCCGGCGTCGCGGCGTCCGTGCCCAGGACGCGCACCACGTCCTCGAAGCCGCGGGCCGTTGCCTGGCAGGCGTGGCGCAGCTGGGCGATCTCGAACTCGTCCTTGACCAGCCGCAGGCCGGAGAGGAAGACCTCGAACTCGGCGTCCCGCTCGGGGTTCGCGCGCCCGCCGACGGCTGCCTCGACCCCGGCGTCGTGCCGGCGCAGCACCCGGGCCGGGGCGGTGGTGGCGGCCAGGTCGGCGCGTGCGGTGCGGACGTCCCGGCAGGGCAGACCGAACAGCTTCTCGCTCTCGGTGAGGCTGTTGCGGCGGCCGTCCCACAGTTCGCCGTGGCCGTCGAGCCAGAACTCGCCGTTCTCGATGTCGGAGCGGTTGCGCAGGTAGAGCACGGCGTGGTGGCCGCTGGCGCCGGTGGGCTCCAGGACCAGGACGGCGTCCTGGGACTGGTCGCCGGTCAGGTAGACGTAGTCGGAGGAGGGGCGGAACGGGTAGTCGGTGTCGTTGGCCCGCACCTTGGGGTTGCCGGACGGGACCACCAGCAGTTCACCGGGGAAGGCGGCGGACAGCGCGGCCCGGCGGCGCTCGGTGTGGGCGGCCTGGGGGATCGCTTCGAGGGCGTGGCGCTCGGTGTTGGCCCAGCCGCGCTTCATGCTCTCGGCGAGTTCCTCGGTCACCCCGCGCGTGAGGCCGTTCTTGCGGTACTTGATGGTCTCGGTGGCTTCGGTGGCGTCAGTGGGCTCGGTCACAGCGGATTCTCCAGAGGGGGCGGGGAGATGCGGCGCCTCGTCGCGCCGACCTGCCTGGCACATGGGTACGTAACAAGCGTTGTGTACCGTATATCGAACGGCGTCCGAAGAGAAGGGGCCGGTACCGAATCCGGTAACCGGCCACGGCCGTTCGCACACATCGCCTACCATCCCGGCGGGGGGAGGGACCGGTGTGCGGGAGCACGCCCGGGCCGCTCGCCCCTGCGGCGGCCCGGACCCGGTGCCGACCGCTCCGACGACCGGGAGTTGACTCGGTGACACTCACAAGACGCACCGGCCGGGGCCTGACGGCCGCGGCGGTGCTGGTCGGACTGGCCGTGGCACCGGCGGGCTTCGCCGCCGTACCCGCCGCCGCCCTCACCTCCGTACCCGCCTCCGTGCCCGCCGCCGCACCCGCTGCCGTACCTGCCGCCGCACCCGCCGCGGCGCCTCCGGTGCCGGTGAACCTCACGGCCGCGGGCCCGTTCGCCGACTCGTTCCGGCAGAGCCCGGCGCTCAACACCGCGCCGCTGCGCGGGTTGAACGTCGGCCTGGACCAGCGCCAGCAGGGCAGCGCCCGGACGGTCTCCTGGACGAGGACCTCCGGCCGCTGGGACACCTCGGTGGCGCCGGACTCCTCGTACGTCCAGGTCAGCACCCCGGACCAGCCGAACCGGCTGGTGTTCACCACCGGGATCTCGGCGGTCATGCTGGGCGCTCCGGTGATCGCGGACACCGACGGGACGTACACCGTCTCCACGGTGGTGGATCCGGTGGTGGGGGACACCTCCAGCGGTGACTGGGCCTCGCTGGTGCTCGGCCGCAGCCACCGTGCCAACGGGTACGTCACCAGCGGCGACGTGGACCTGGGGCTGACGGTCACCTCGGCCGGGAAGCTGGCGCTGTTCCACGGCGGCGGAGGCGAAACCCCCTTCTGGCAGGGCTCGGTGGCGTCGGCCGACCGGTACGCGGTCTCGGTGAAGGTGTCGACCGGCGCGGACAGGGCGGTGACCCTGACGGTCAACGGCACCGCGTTCACCGTCACCGGCCCCGGGTCGGTCAACCGCTGGCCGAGCAGCGCGTTCCTCTACCTGGGGGCGTACCTGTCCGGCCCGGGCGAGCTGACGACCTTCGGCGACGGCAACGGCACGGGTGTGAACGCCAGCCGGATCGACGCCGCCGCGACGGCCGGGGCGAAGCCCTTCGTGGACACCTTCGACGGCGCTCCGGCGGGCGGCGACGACGGGCTGAACGACGACCTGAGCGCCCGCCAGCCGACCCTGGTCTCGGCCAACTACACGGCGGTGTCCGGCACCAAGGGCCTGGCCGCGACGCCCCCGGCGGGCTCGGTGCGGGTCAACAGTCCCGCCGCGCCCGACGCGCTGTCCTTCCCCCAGGGCACCGCCGCCGTCCGGTTGAACAAGCCCGCCACCGCGGACCTGTCCGGCTCCTACACGGTGCACGCCCGGTTGACCCCGGCCGTCGGCCGCACCAGCGGCACGGACGCCGCGACCCTGCTGGTCAGCAACGCCTCCGGCGCCACCGGCGCGGTGGACACCGACGACGTCGCCCTCGGCCTCAGGCTCCAGGCCGACGGCGCGCTCACGCTCTACCAGGGCGGTACGCCGCTGCCGTTGCTGAGCGCCGCCGTCCCGGCCGGCTCCGGCACCCACGACGTCGCGCTCACCCTCGCGGGCGGCGCCGCCCGGCAGGCCGTCGTCACCGTGGACGGCACCACCGTCTTCGCCGGTCAGACCCCGGCCGCCCTGCCCCGGGACGGCTACCTCCACCTCGGCGCGCAGCGCAGTACCCCCGGCACCGTCACCACGGCCGACGACCTGCGGGTCAGCATGCTCGGCGGGCTGGACTACTACGGCTACTTCGACGTCATGGACCCGGACCAGTACAACAACAGCGTCGACCACAGCGCCGAGCTGTTCCCCTGGACCACCATGAACAACTTCATCGGCCAGGACCTCACCGATCCGCGCTACGCCGGCTTCCTGGACTACTGCCGCCCCGCCTCCTGCGTCATCGACGTCAGCAAGCAGGTCGCGGTGCCCTCGACCTGGCCGGTGAGCAAGCCAAACCCGGACGCCCCGGCGGCGCTGGCCGGGCTGGCCGCCCGGATCGGCGCCAACCTGGACAAGCTCTCGGCGATCTACACCCTGGACGAGCCGTACTACCACGGCTTCGACGCCGGCCAGGTGCAGACCCAGGTCAACCAGGTCCGGGACGCCTTCCCCGGCAAGATGCTGGCGTACACCACGGACCCGTTCCACCTGACCTCGCCGGTGCCGAGCGGCGTCGACCTGGTCGGCTTCGACGACTACTGCCCCGGCCGCGGCACCCTGGAACAGGAACTGGCCACTCTGCAGGGCGCCCTGGCCTCGCCCGACCAGCACCTGGTGATGTTCCCGGAGTCGTTCAGCAAGGGCATGGGCTCCTGCGGGACGGCCCCGGACGCGCAGATCGCGGCCAACAACGCCGACTACCGCGCCATCGCCGCCCAGCACCCCCGGGTCGTCTACCTCCAGAACTTCCGCTGGCTCAACTCCCAGCAGGGCGCCGAATGGCCGCTCACCACCCAGCGCCAGCGCGCCATCGGCACGGCGGTGATCAACGCCACGCCGACCCCGGCCGCCTCCGGCGTCGGCGTCTACCGGCCCGGCGACCGCAGCGTCAGCGAGAACAGCCACAACGACGTCTTCCTCGGCGGCTCCGGCACCTCCGCGCTGTTCACCGACGCGGACGACGTCCCGCTGACCGGCCACTGGAACGGCCCCGGCACCGACACCATCGGCGTCTACCACCGGGCGACGTCCACCTTCGTCCTGTCCAAGGCGGACGGCAGCACCAGCACGTACCGGTACGGCAACACCGGCGACCTCCCGGTGGTCGGCGACTGGAGCGGCACCGGCCGCACCACCATCGGCGTCTACCGGCCCGGCGACCAGACCTTCTACCTCAGCGACGACAACGCGAACCCCGCCTACTCGCTCAAGTTCGGCAACCCCGGGTGGACCCCGCTGGTCGGCAACTGGAGCGGCAGCGGCCGCACCACCATCGGCGCCTACGATCCCACCACCCGGACGTTCTACCTGCGTGACACCAACACGCCGGGCGGGCAGGCCGACCACACCTTCCAGTACGGCAACACCGGCGACATCCCGATCAAGGGCGACTGGGACGGAACCGGCACCGACACCGTCGGCGTCTACCGGCCCGGTGACCGCAGCTTCTACGGTTCGTCCAAGGAGGGCACCCTGACCGTCTACGGCACCCGCTTCGGCAACTGGGGCGACCAGCCGCTGGTCGGCAACTGGGGCTGAGCGTTTGTAGGCTGAACGGCGGGCCCGGCCGGACCACCACCGGCCGGGCCCGTACGGAGCAGCGCGACGAGGGAAGGGTGCCGGTGTGAGTGGAAGGGCCGGAGGGTACTGGGCGTTCGGCTGCGCGGAGTGCTACGGGGAGGACCCGGAGGCGGTCTGGGCGCGCCAGCGGGAGGGCTTCGCGTACGAGGCGGCCGTGGTGGCCGACCCGCACTTCTCGGTGTCCATCCGCCGCTGCCTGTCCTGCGCGCAGCGGTTCGGCTGGATCCGCACCGAGTTCACCGACTGGTCGGGCGGTGACGACGCCTCCTACCTGACGGTCGTACCGCTCACCGGCCAGGAGTCCACCGCCCTGGCCGTCGGCACCCTGGCCCCGCTCGACCTCGGTCCGCTCGGCGAGGGCCGCCGCCACCTGCACCACGACCGGCCGAGCAGCGGCCCGGCGCGACTGCACTGGGCCACCGGGGCGTTCCCGGTCGAGGAAGGCCACTGAGCGGTGGCCGGCGAGCGGAGGCTGCTGAGAGCGGGCCGCCGAGGCGCTGAACACCACTGAGGCGTCAGGGCGGGGATTCCCTGACGCCTCCGGTGCGGCCCGGTGCCGGGCTCAATGATCACGAGGGGCGGTAGACGGACTGCCAACGTCCGCCCGGGGGCCGCGGGGGCGGGGTGTTGACCGGCTGTCTACCGGGTGCTGCGAACGTGCGGGCGCTTGAGTCCAGCAGTCCCACGTGAGCGAGGAGCAGGAAGTGTTACGAAGCATGGTGGCCCGCCGGGCCCGTGCCGCGGTTGCCGGTGCGGTGGTCCTGGCGGGGGTGTCCGGGCTGTTCGCCGTGGCGGCGGGGGATCCCGTACGGCACGGCTCGCCGGCCGCACCGCCGTCGGCCTGCGGGGGGTCGGCGGACGTGCAGTGCCTGGCGAACAAGGTCGCCTGGAACGGGACGGGGTTGATCATCTGGCAGAGGTGACCGCTCCGTCGGGGGCGGCCGATCCGTCTACGGTGACGGACCCGTCGGCGGTGGCCAGCGCCGTCAGCAGCGACCGGGCGTCGGCGGACTCCGGGGCGCCCAGGCCGCTGAGCAGTCGGTGCGCCTGCGCCGCGTGAGTACGGGCGGTGCGGTGGTCGCCGCGGGCGGCCACCGCATGGGCCAACACCAGGTGGGCGAGAGCGCGTTCGCGCTGTCGCCCACCTCGCGTTGCGAGCCGCAGGGCCCGGGTCGCCTCGTCGACGGCCTCCTCGACCCGCCCGAGCAGGCGCAGTACCTCGGCCAGCCGGCTCCGGGCCGCCGACTCGCGGTCCTGGTCCCCGGCGTGGCCCGCGCGGTCCACGCAGGTGCGTAACTGATCGGCGGAGTCGTCGAGTTGGCCCAGCTCCTGGTGGGCCAGGCCGAGGACGTAGTGCACGTAGGCGGTCATCGCCGCGTCGGCGCCGCCCGGTTCGGACAGCAGTCGGCGGCAGGTGTCCGCGGCCTCCTCGGCGTGGCCGCTGCGGACCCGGGACAGCGCGGCGTTCGCGGTGCTTGCCACCGCGCCGGAACGGTGGCCGAGGCGGTGGGCGAGGGCTGCCGCCGCGTCGAAGGCGGTGATCGCCTCCTCGTGCCGCGCCTGGGCCTGGGCGATCAGGCCCAGGTCGTTGAGGGCCTGCCGGAGCACGGCCGGGTCGTCCGCCTCCCGGCAGGCCCGGGCGGCCTCGCGGGCCTGCTCGGCGGCCTCGTCGAGGCGGGCCCGGCCGAGCAGGACGGTGCCGAGCAGGAACCGGGCGCGGCCCTCGGCGGCGCGGTCGCGGCCGTCCTCGGAGGCGGCGACGAGGAGGCGGGCCGCCTCCTCCGCCCGCCCGGCGAAGGCGCCCAGGCCCAGCGGGCTCAGGGCCACCAGCAGGTCGACGGCGGAGCGCACCGCGGTGGCATCCGGGGCGCCCGAGGCGACGGCGGCGGCCAGTGCGACGGCACCGGGGGTCTCCGCCCGGGCCCAGCGGCGGGCGTCCGGCAGGTCCGTGAAGACCGGGCGGGGAGCCGGTCCGCCGAAGACGTCGGCGACCGGGTCGCCGGGGACGGCGAGGGCGAAGGCCGTCCGGGCGCGGGTGAGCAGCAGGGCCAGCAGGCGGTGGTGGGCGGTGGTGCGTTCGGCCTCGTCGAGGCGCAGGGACGTCCGGCGGGCGAAGGCCCGTACCAGGTCGTGGAAGCGGTAGCGGCCGGGGCCGACCGACTCCAGCAGGGCCTGGTCGACCAGCGCCTCGGCGAGGTGCTCCGCCTCGTGCTCGGGCAGGTCGAGGACGGCGGCGGCCGAGGCCAGGGCGATGTCCGGCTCCACCCAGGCGAATCGGCGGAAGGCGGTGGCCAGGGGCGGGGGGAGGAGACGGTAGCTGAGCGCGAAGACCTGCTCGGCGAGCCCCTCCCGGTCCTCGGCCAGGCGTCGGAGGAGGTCGGCGATCGGCTGGTCCGGGGAGGCGGCGAGCCGGGCGGCGGCGATCCGCAGGGCCAGCGGGAGGCGGCCGCAGGCCTCGACCAGGTGCTCGGCGTCGGAGTGCTGGGCGGACCGCCGGGCGGCCCCGATGACCGAGTCGAGGAGGCCGATCGCCTCCTGGGGGCTGAACACGTCCAAGGCGATCCGCAGGACGGACGGGATGCCGGGCAGCGCGGTGCGGCTGGTGACGAGGACGGCGCAGTCGGAGGAGCCGGGGAGGAGGGGTTGGAGCTGGGCGTCGTCCCGGGCGTTGTCGAGGAGGATGAGCAGCCGCTTGCCGGTGGTGACGGTGCGGAAGAGCGCGGAGCGGCCGGGGAGGTCCTGGGGCACGGCGGACGGGCGGATGCCCAGAGTGGTCAGGAAGTCGGCGAGGACGTCGGAGGCGCTGGCGGGGACGAGGTCGGCACCCCGCAGGTCGGCGTGGAGACGGCCGTCGGGGAAGTCCGGGCGCAGGGCATGGGCGGCGCGTACGGCGAGGGCGGTCTTGCCGACGCCGGCCATGCCGGTGACGGTCACCAGGCGCAGGCCGGTGGCGGTGGTGGTGGTGCTGGTGGTGGTGCGGTCGGTCAGGGCGCGGGCGATGGCGGCGACGTGGGTTCGTCGGCCCGTGAAGTGGGCCGGATCGTTGGGGAGTTGATCCGGGTCCAACAACTGGCGGAGGGCGGTGACGTCCGGCCCGGGCTCGATCCCGAGGTGTTCGGCCAGGCGGGAGTGAAGGGAGGCGTAGACGGTCCGGGCCTCGGCGGTGCGGCCGCTGCGGTGGAGGCTGCGGATGAGGAGGGCCTGGAGGCGTTCACGGAAGGGGTGTTCGGCGGCGAGCGCTTCCAACTCCGGGAGGTGATCGGGGGAGTGGTCGAGCGCGAAACACTCCTCCTGGAGCGTGAGGCGCAGCTCGGCGAGGCGCTGGCGTTCGCGTTCCATGAGGGGGCCGGGCAGGTCGGCGAGCGGCTCGCCGCGCCAGAGCGAGAGAGCGTCGGAGAGGTGTTCCCGGGCCCGGTGCGGGTGGCTCCCGGCGAGTTCGTGGAGCTGCCTGACGCGCCAGAGGTCGATGCGGTCCGGATCGACCGCGATCCGGTAGCCGCCGGACTGGGAGAGCAGGAGGGAAGGCTTCTCGCGTACGGGCTCAAGGAGCTTGCGCAGCTGGGAGATGTAGGAGCGGAGGGCGACGACGGGAGATCCCGGTGGTTCGTCGCCCCATAAGTCGTCGACCAGTTGGTCGGTCGCGATGACGGCGTTCGGCCGCAGGAGGAGCGACACCAGCACCGCCCGCTGCCGAGGCGCCCCCAGCTCGATGGCCATCCCGGCGCGCTGCACCCGCAGCGCGCCGAGTAAGGCGAAGCCGACCGGTTGCAATGTGCTTCCTATGCTCGGCGAATGGAGGTCGGTCAGATTATGCCGAACTCCCCAGCAGAAGTGGCGGAGATGAAGGCGGTGAAGGCCTCAGGACTGACAGTGAGATGGACACCTGGAGTCTTGGTGTCGCCGATGAGGATGAGGTCGTGAGAGGTGAGAAAGTTGGTGGCTACCTGAACGCAGTCGCCTTCGCCCTGAGGGTCGCTGTAAGTCGACTTGAACCAGCGGGCGGTTGAGGGGTCAGGGGCCGAAGTGTGCGGGGTCATTCTGCGTGGTCCTCCGATGCTCTATGCAGCCACGCCATCGACTCATCGGGCGTAAGGGCCTCTGCTCGGAGCGTATCGTAGATCAGTGCCATATCGGTCACCTGGTGCGGTGCCTCGATGAGTTGACCGGACTTCACTCCTTCCAGATAGGCGACCCGAGGGGCGTCATCGAAGTGGAGCAGCGTGAGCGAGCCGCCCATCGCGCCGTGTGGTCGATCAATTGGCAGGATCTGCACCATGGCGTTCTTGCCCTGGGCGATGTTGATCACGTGCCTGATCTGCTCGCGGGTGACATCCGGGCAGCCGACGACACGGCGGATAGCAGCCTCGTCCAGGACGACCCACATGAACGGAGGCGCGGGGTTGTGGAGGATTTGCTGCCGAGCCTGACGTCGATTCCAGTGTGCTCGGATTTCCTCCTCGGACGCACGAGGTCGGCCTAGCCGTAGGAAGGCGCAGCCGTAGCTCTCAATTTGCCACAAACCTGGAATCGACAGGGAGTATTTCAGGTGAGTATTCGCGAGCGGTTCCAGTGTCATGTAGCGGCGTGACCAGTCCGGAAACGAGTCACTGCTCACGAGCGGGTAGAACCGGGTGAAGAACCCGCCGGCGGAGGGAAGCGCGGTGTCGAGGAGGGGCGGGAGGTCCGGTGGCGGAGTCCGGTGCGCAGCTTCGATGTTGGCCAGGTGTGACTTGCTGTAGCGGACTTGTTCGCCCAGATCGGCGATGGACATGCCTGCGCAGGATCGATGATGGCGGATCTCCGACCCGAAGTAGTGCCGGGGGGACTGGCCAGGGGTGAGGTCGCGAGGCTGCGCGGGCATCTGGGGGCCTCCGGATGTCTTCAAGAGGGGTGGGGACATGCCGCTTCTTCACAAGCCTAACCCCGAGGCGTGACGCTTGAACCACAAACGGTGACAGCCAAATCCGGCGAACGCCCCAGTGGAGCAGTAAATATGACGAATAATCAATCAGGAGAAAACCTTCTCCTCCAGCGGAGCTTTCCGCCCTGCCGGTGTCCCCGGTGCGGTGATTCCATCCCGGAGGCCGGCTTGGCCGACCACGTCATCGCCCCGGCGGCGCCGCCCGTGCGACGGGTGGCGCCGCCGGTCGAGCCCTACCGCCCCTCCGCCATCGGCGAGCGGGTCTTCGACGTCCGCTCCGGATGCTGGGCCGCCTTCATGGGGTGGCAGCACGGGAGCGCCTTCCTCCGGCCCCTCGGCGGGGGCATCGAGTGGGAATCCGAAGCGCGTTGGATCACGAACACCGAACTGTGAGATGCCCCATGAGCAGCATGATCGACAAGATCACGGCCGAGGACCGTCGCAGCGCGGCCGACATTCTCGACGACCTCCAGGCCGTCCTGCACGCCGCCGAGGTGAAACTCCCGTCCCTCGGCATCGACTGGCGCCTCGTCAAGGAAACCGGCGTCCTCCTGATCGACCTCGGCGCGGCCCGGCCGGACGTCATCGAGCGCCTGGTCGTCGTCCTCCGCAGGGGTATGCGACCGTAGCCGCCGCCGGTGCCATCGCCGTCGGGAGCTTCCTCCTCGCGGGCCTCGTCCTCCTGGCGATCCCCGCCACCATGTCCTCGACGGCCGACGCCCTGGTGTTCGCCCTCACCTTCCTCGCCGCCTCCACCGGTGGATTCTCCATCGCCGCAAGATGGTTGAGGGTGCACACCTAGCAACGGTGCGGGCTTCGAGCGCCGCTCGAAGCCCGCACCGAACGTCGGACGCCTGGGGCCGCCTTTCACCTCATGGGACGACGGAATTCAGACGGGGCCGAACTCGCCGGACTTGATGCCGGAGATGAAGGACTCCCAGGCGTCCGTCCCGAAGGCGAGCTGCGGGCCGTCGGGGTCCTTGCTGTCGCGTACGGGGAGGACGGCCAGGAGGCCGGGAGCGACCTCGACGCACTGCCCGCCGCCGGTGCTGTACGAGGACTTCATCCAGGAGCGGGGCTTTACGGTCGTGGTGGGAATCATGGCGTGCAACTCCTTGCGGCCGTTGCGGAGATGGGCGAGCGAGTCCACGCGTGAGAGCGCCTGGACCTGCGACCCATCGTAAGTCCATTGCGAGTTCGAGCGCTGCTCGAAGCTCGCGCTCAACACCTTGACCGTTCAGGGGGGTTGGCGGATCCTCGGGGGCATGACTGTGCCTCCGCAGCCGTCGTATGCTCCTCGGTCGCGTCCCGGTGGGTCCCGGGCCAATGCTGTGGCGGTGTTGCTGCTCGCGGGTGGGGCCGTGGGCTCGCTGGCGCTGCCGTGGGCCTCCTACAGTGGGGAGAGCGGTGACCTGTCGTGGTCCGGCTTCGACCTGCTGAACAGCCCGCGGTGGGTGGGGGAGTTGACCGACGGCGCCGACATCTGGATGGGCGCCTTGCAGTGGCTCGGCCTGGTGCTGGTCGGCCTGTCCGTGCTGCGCCTGCTCGCGCGGGAAGTCCGGTTGGCGGGGCTGTCGTTGCTGCTGGCGGCGGGGGTGGCCGGGGCCGCCGTCGGCTCGCTGGTGCAGTTCCACAAGGTGCTCCAGGACGGTGGGGGCTTCGCCCCGTCCATGCAGGCGGGCCCGGTCGTCGCCGCGGTCGCCGCCGTCCTGTGCTTCCTGGTCGCCTGCTTCGGCCCCGCCACCCAGCGCCGCTGACCCGGGCTCGGGCCCGGGCCCGAGCCCGCCCGGCGATCGGTCACGCGCCCGGCGCGTCCTCCGCTGCGAGGAGGGCCAGCAGGCCGGGGAAGCGTTGCTCGATGTCGGTCCGGCGGAGGGTGGCCATCCGGCTGTTGCCCCGGTCGACCTGGCGGACGAGGCC
Organism: Kitasatospora sp. NPDC001309; assembly: GCF_042896295.1. Lineage (NCBI taxonomy): Bacteria > Bacillati > Actinomycetota > Actinomycetes > Kitasatosporales > Streptomycetaceae > Kitasatospora > Kitasatospora sp. NPDC001309. The sequence continues at coordinate 31,129 of NZ_JBIAXC010000030.1, forward strand.
GGCCTCGCGGAGGGTCCGGAAGTGGTGAGTGACCGTGGCCTTGCTGACCGGCAGCTCGAAGGAACTGCAGGTGCGGGCCCCGCCGTCGGGTCCGGCGGCCAGTTCCCGCACCACGCGGCGGCGTAGCGGGTCGGCCAGCGCGCTCAGCACCTTGCCGAGCTCGATCTCCTCCGGTGCGGGGTGTCCCTCGTCGTCGGGCATCGCGACCACCTCCAGGTACGGCTTGCATCGTACCTTGCTGCGGCCCTACCGTACGGGAGGTACGACGAACGTCATACCTGTGGATCGGAGACCCCTGTGGACCAGCCCTTCACCCTCGTCGGCACCGCCCGCCCCAAGCCCGAGCGCGCGGAGGACCTGCGCCGGCTCCTGCTCTCCTTCGTCGAGCCGACCCGTCGGGAACCCGGCTGCCTCGAGTACCACTTCCACGAGGACCGGGACGAGTCGGGCGTGTTCGTCTTCTACGAGGCCTGGCGCAGTAAGGAGGACCTCGACGCCCACCTCGCCCTCCCGCACCTCCGGGACTTCTGGGAACACCGAATGGACTACCTGGAGCGGGACCTGGAGATCCGCTACCTCGCCATGCACAGCCCGTACGAGGAACGTTCCGCCCTCGCCCGATGAACGGGGGCGCCGCCGCTCGGCGGGGTCACGGCCCCGACCGCTCCTCAGACGCCGTTGAGGGCGTAGTTGCGGAAGGTCGCCAGCAGCGGCAGCACCTCGGTCTTGTTGGGGTCCTCCGTCACGGCCCGCATCGCGTCGATGACGGTGTGGGCGATGACCTTGGTGATGGTGAGGTCGTCGGCGGGGGTGAGGGTGCCCCAGGCCTTGAGGGTCTGGGTGAGCAGGGCGCTCATCCGGGCGCCGATGTTGGCGCTGACGGCGTCCGAGAGTTCGGCGATCTCCTCGTCGCTCATGCTGGAGCGCAGCCCGAAGGCCAGGGCCATCAGCGTGTCCATCGCGTGCTCGCCGTACGCGGCGACCAGCGCCGGCAGCGACCGCTCCCCGGCCGTGCCCGACGCGAGGGCGACCAGCGCCTCGTCGTCGTCCTTCCAGGCCGCCTCCAGGGCGGCCAAGGCCCGGAGGGCCTCGTCCATGCTCAGCCCGTCTGTCATGCGGGCAACGCTATTGAGCATCCGGTGCCCGGATCTGCAATTCGGGCACCAGGATCACTCCATCGGGCGAAGTCAGGGCCGTTCCGGCCGATGGACGTGTGCGAAGTGCTCCGCGTTCCAGCGGCCGCCCAGCTCGGGGGCCAGGGAGGCGGCGGCGAGGGCCGCGAAGTCCGCGGCCGTACCGGCCCGCTCGGGCAGGGCGCCGAGCAGCGGGGCGCCGGCCGAGCGGGGCAGGTCGGCGAGGTTGCAGCGTTCGGCGAGGCCGGGCTCGGCGGGCCAGGAGCCGATGACGACGCCGGCGAGCGGGAGTGCGCGGGCGGCCAGGGCCTCGGCCGTGAGCGAGACGATGTTGAGGGTGCCCAGGCCGGCGGAGGCGATCAGCAGCACCTCAGCGTCCAGGCCCGCCGCCCGGACGGCCCGGGCCTGGTCAGCGAGCGTGCGGCCTTCGTCGTCGTAGCGGACGAGCAGGCCGCCCGCGCCCTCGACCAGCACCAGGTCGTGGGTGGCGGCGAGGTCGGTGACCTCGGCGACCACCTCGGCGGGGGAGAGGTAGGGCATCCCGGCCCGCCGGGCGGCGGTGTCGGGGGCCAGCGGCTCGGGGTAGCGCGCCAGCTCACGGATCGTCAGTTCGCCCGCCAGGCGCCGCACTTCGGCGGCGTCGCCCGGCTCGCCCGGCGCGACGCCGGTCTGTCCGGGCTTGAGTACGGCGACCTTCCGGCCACCGCGCAGGGCGGCCGAAGCGAGGGCCGCGGTGGCGACGGTCTTGCCGACGTCCGTGTTGGTGCCGGTCACGAACAGGATGCGCGCGGTCATCCGGCCACCGCCGCGGCGGTCACGGCGGCAGCGATGCGTGCCACGTCCTCGTCCTCCGTCACATAGGGGGGCATGGTGTAGATCAGGTCCCGGAAGGGGCGCAGCCAGACGCCCGCCCGGGCGGCGGCCTCGGTGGCCGCCGGGACGTCCACCGGGTGGTCCAACTGCACGACGCCGATGGCCCCTTGGACCCGTACGTCGCGTACGCCCGGCACCTGGGCCGCCGCCGCGAGGCCGTCCCGCAGCCCGCCCTCGATGCGCTTGACCTCGACCGCCCAGTCCTGCCCGAGCAGCAGGTCCAGCGAGGCGTTGGCGGCCGCGCAGGCCAGCGGGTTGCCCATGAAGGTCGGGCCGTGGGCGAGGACGGGCATCTCGCCGCGGCTGATGCCGTCGGCGATCTCGCCGGTGCACAGGGCGGCGGCCAGCGTGAGGTAGCCGCCGGTGAGCGCCTTGCCGAGGCACATCACGTCCGGGGAGACGCCCGCGTGGTCGGCGGCGAACAGGGTGCCGCTGCGGCCGAAGCCGGTGGCGATCTCGTCGAAGACCAGCAGGACGCCGTACCGGTCGCAGAGTTCGCGCAGCATCCGCAGGTAGGCGGGGGAGTGGAACTGCATGCCGCCCGCGCCCTGGACCACGGGTTCGACGATGACGGCGGCCAGCTCGTCGGCGTGACGGGCCATCAACTCCTCAAACTCCGCCGCGTATCCGGGGTCGAGCGGGGCGTCGAAGCCGGCCGGCGGCTGGGGGGCGAAGAGCTGCCCGGGCAGCACCCCGCCCCACAGGTGGTGCATCCCGCCGTCGGGGTCGCAGACCGACATGGGGTGGAAGGTGTCGCCGTGGTAGCCGCCGCGCCAGGTCAGCAGTCGGCGCTTCCCGGGCCGGCCGGTGGACTGCCAGTACTGGAGGCACATCTTCATCGCGACCTCGACCGCGACCGAGCCGGAGTCGGCGAGGAAGACGTGCTGGAGCGGCTCCGGGGTGATCTCGACCAGGCGGGCGGCCAGCCGGACGGCGGGCTCGTGGGTGAGCCCGCCGAACATCACATGGCTCATCCGCCCCAGCTGCTCGCGCACCGCCTCGTCCAGCACCGGGTGGCGGTAGCCGTGGATCGCCGCCCACCAGGAGGACATGCCGTCGACCAGTTCGCGCCGCCCGCCCGCGACGGGCTCCGCCAGGCGCAGGCGGACGCCCGCGGCGGATTCGACCACGTACGGGGTGGCCGTGCCGGGCATCGGCCCGTACGGGTGCCAGACGTGCGCCCGGTCGAGGGCGAGCAGCGTGTCCGCGGACAGCTGGGACATGGTGGGTCTCTCCGGAGGGTGCTGGAGGGTCAGGCGGGTCGGGCGGGTCAGGCGTTGGGCGCGAGTTCGGTGCCGGCGCCGCGGCGGCGGACCTTGACCAGGTCGTCGCGCAGCTCGCCGTTCGCGCTGTTCGCGCCGTCCGCGCCCTCCGAGGCCGGGGCCGGGGCCGAGGCGCTCCCGGCGAGGGGCGCGTGCTCGTGCCCGCCGCAGGGCCCGCAGCCGCCGCCGCTGCCGCAGGCCGAGGCCGCGGTGCCGCAACCGGAGCCGGTGGCAGCGGCGGCGGCCACGTCGGCGCGGTGGCGGGGCAGGGTGGCCTCGCCGGCGCCCTCGACCTCGAAGCCCGCGTCCTTGATCATGTCGAGGTCGGTCTGCCCGGCCTGGCCCTCGCTGGTCAGGTAGTCGCCGAGGAAGATCGAGTTGGCGATGTGCAGGCCGAGCGGCTGCATGGTGCGCAGGTGGACCTCGCGGCCGCCGGCGATCCGCACCTCGGTGTCGGGGTTGACGAAGCGGACCATCGCCAGGATGCGCAGGCAGCGCTGCGGGGTGAGGTTCCACTCCTTGGCGAGCGGGGTGCCCTCGAAGGGGATCAGGAAGTTGACCGGGACGGAGTCCGAGCCGAGCTCGCGCAGTGCGAACACCACGTCGACCAGGTCCTCGTCGGTCTCGCCCATGCCGGCGATCAGGCCGGAGCAGGCGGACAGGCCGGCGCCGTGCGCCTTCTGCACCGTGTCGACCCGGTCCGCGTAGGTGTGGGTCTTGGTGATGGCCCCGTAGGTGTTCTCGGAGGTGTTGAGGTTGTGGTTGTAGGCGTCGGCACCGGCCGCCTTGAGCCGCTCGGCCTGGTTGTCGGACAGCAGGCCGAGGCAGACGCAGATCTCGACCTCGGGGTCGGCGTCCTTGATGGCGGCCATGGTGTCGGTGACCCGGTCGATGTCACGGTCCGTCGGGCCGCGGCCGCTGGCGACCAGGCAGACCCGCTTGGCGCCGCCGGCCACCCCGGCGCGGGCGGCGTCGGCGGCCTGGTCCGGCTTGAGCCAGGTGTACTTGAGGATCTCGGCCTTGGACCCGAGCCGCTGCGAGCAGTAGGAGCAGTCCTCGGGGCAGAGCCCGCTCTTGAGGTTCACCAGGTAGTTGAGCTTGACCCGGCGGCCGAACCAGCGGCGGCGCACCTTGCCGGCCGCGGCGACCACGTCGAGCAGCTCGTCGTCGGTGGTGGCGAGGACGGCCAGGGCCTCCTCGCGGGTCGGGACTTCGCCGCGCAGGCCCTTGGCGGTGAGGGTATCGAGCAGATCCATGGGGCCGATCCTGCCTGCTGGCGCTCGAATGGCGCCAGAGCAAACCCACCAGAAGATCCCCGGAAGGATGTGCCGATTGCCACAGTGTCGAAGCTCACGGCGTCGGCGCTGGTCACGCGCTTGACGGCGGCGTCGGCGGACGGTTACCGGCGGGTAGGTCGGAGGCGGGGCGGGCGAAGATCGACAAGCGCCCGACCCAGTGACCAGGGCCACTCGGCGGATGCTTAGAATCTGCGCCATGACCACGCAGGGGGAGCGCACCCCGACTCCGGGAGAGGGCCAGGACGGCCGGGCAGGACAGCGGACCGGCGGGGGAGCCGGAGGGACCGGGGGTACCGCGGGCGCCACGGCGGCGGCCCGCAGGCGCGGCCCGCGGCTGACCGGCCGCCGGGCGGTCGGCTGGGTCGTCGTGATCGGTGTGGTCGTGGCCGGCGGCTGGGTCATCACCCGCCCCACGCCCGGCGACTACATACCCGGCCTGGGCCCGTCCAAGGCGGACTCCGCCCGCACGCCCCCCGTCGTCGGCTCCCCGCCGCCCACCACCGACCCCGAGGGCCTCAACGCCGACAACCTCTTCCCCACCCAGCGGACCGTCGACGCGATCGGCTACAAGGCCCGGCGCAACGGCATCCGGCAGGGCGAGAACTGCGGCGAGGTGCTCCAGGACCGCACCCAGGAGCTGCTCAAGGACAGCGGCTGCCAGGCCTATCTGACGGTCAGCTTCACCGGTGTCGACCGCCCGGTGCTCTCCAGCGTCACCCTGCTGCGCTTCGCCGACCCGTCCACCGCCGCCAAGGCCGCCGACGCCCTGCGCTCCAAGCCCGGCGCGGTCGCCTTCATCCTCGCCGACACCAACATCGCGCCCGCGCAGTCCGGCGGCGGCAAGCCCGGCAGCGAGGCCCGGATCGAGGCGGTCGGGCACTACGTGACCGTCACCAGCTCCCGCCCGGCCGGCACCATCGCCCCCGGCACTCCCGGTACCCCCGGCGCCACCGGCCCGACGCCGACCTCCACCGGCAGCGGCGAGCCGAACCTGGACGAGGCCACCCGCGCGCTGTCCTACGCGGCGGGGCAGCCGTTCGTCTGGATGTAGCGCGGCGGTGTGACGAACGGCCGGGGGCCCGGCACGCGGATCGCGTGCCGGGCCCCCGGCCGTTCAGGAGGCGGAGGTCAGCCGCCGAGCCGGTCCACCGCCGTCACCCGCACGACCGCCCGGCCCTCCTCGTCCGAGCCGTACAGGTCGACCTCGGCGCTGATGCCCCAGTCGTGGTCGCCCTCCGGGTCGTCGAAGATCTGCCGGACCCTCCAGGCGGAGTCCTCCTCCTCGATGATCAGCATCTTCGGGCCGCGCGCGTTCGGGCCGGTGCCCAGGTCGTCGTACTCGTCCCAGTACCCGTCCATGGCGTCCGCCCAGCGGTCCGCGTCCCAGCCGTACTCGCCGTCCAGCTCGCCGAGCGCGCCCCAGTGCTCCAGGGCGCACAGCTCCACCCGGCGGAACAGCTCGTTGCGCACCAGCACCCGGAACGCCCGGGCGTTCGCCGTCACCGGCGCCGGCTTGTCGTCCAGGGCGACCTCGGCGGTGGCCGCCTCGGTCGGGTTGGCCAGCTGCTCCCACTCGTCCAGCAGGCTGGAGTCGACCTGGCGGACCAGCTCGCCGAGCCAGGCGATGACGTCCTTGAGGTCGTCCGTCTTCACGTCCTCGGGGACGGTCTGCTCCAGCGCCTTGTACGCACCGGCCAGGTAGCGCAGCACGATGCCCTCGGTGCGGGCGAGTTCGTAGAAGCCGACGTAGTCCGAGAAGGTCATCGCCCGCTCGTACAGGTCGCGCACCACGGACTTCGGCTGGAGCTGGTGGTCGCCGATCCACGGGTGCGCCCGACGGTACACCTCGTACGCGTGGGTGAGCAGCTCCTCCAGCGGCTTCGGGTAGGTGATCTCCTGGAGCCGCTCCATCCGCTCCTCGTACTCGATGCCGTCCCGCTTCATCTCGCCGACGGCCTCGCCGCGCGCCTTGTTCTGCTGGGCGGCGAGGATCTGGCGCGGGTCGTCGAGGGTCGCCTCGACCACCGAGATGACGTCCATCGCGTAGGCGGGGGAGGTCGGGTCGAGCAGTTCGAAGGAGGCCAGCGCGAAGGTGGACAGCGGCTGGTTGAGCGCGAAGTTCTCCTGGAGGTCCAGGGTCAGGCGGACGATCCGGCCCTCCGCGTCCGGCTCCGGCAGGCGCTCGACCACGCCGCCCTCCAGCAGCGAGCGGTAGATCGCGATCGCGGTGCGGATGTGGCGGCGCTGGGCCGCCTTGTCCTCGTGGTTGTCGGTGAGCAGCTTGCGCATCGCCTCGAAGGCGTTGCCCGGGCGGCCGATCACCGACAGCAGCATCGCGTGGCTCACCTTGAACCGGGAGACCAGCGGCTCCGGGTCGGCGCCGATCAGCTTGTCGAAGGTCTCCTCGGTCCAGCCGACGAAGCCCTCGGGCGCCTTCTTCCGCACCACCTTGCGCTTCTTCTTCGGGTCGTCCCCGGCCTTGGCGATCGCCTTGTCGTTCTCGATCACGTGCTCCGGCGCCTGGGCCACGACCTGGCCCACGGTGTCGAAGCCGGCCCGGCCCGCGCGCCCGGCGATCTGGTGGAACTCGCGGGCGCGCAGGATGCGCACGCGCTGGCCGTCGTACTTGGACAGCGCGGTGAACAGCACCGTGCGGATCGGCACGTTGACGCCCACACCGAGCGTGTCCGTCCCGCAGATCACCTTCAACAGGCCTGCCTGGGCGAGGCGTTCGACCAGCCGGCGGTACTTCGGCAGCATGCCCGCGTGGTGCACGCCGATGCCGTGGCGGACGAAACGCGACAGGTTGCGGCCGAACTTGGTGGTGAAGCGGAAGCCGCCGATCAGGTCGGCGATGGCCTCCTTCTCCGCCTTCGAGCACATGTTGATGCTCATCAGCGACTGGGCCCGCTCCACCGCTTCCTTCTGGGTGAAGTGCACGACGTAGACCGGCGCCTGGCCGGTCTGCAGCAGCTCCTCCAGGGTGTCGTGCATGCTGGTGCGCCGGTACTCGTAGAACAGCGGCACCGGGCGGGTCGCGTTGCGCACCACCGTGGTCGGACGGCCCGTACGGCGGGTCAGGTCCTCCTCGAAGCGGCGCACGTCGCCCAGCGTCGCCGACATCAGCAGGAACTGCGCCTGCGGCAGCTCCAGCAGCGGGATCTGCCAGGCCCAGCCGCGGTCCGGCTCGGCGTAGAAGTGGAACTCGTCCATGACGACCTGGCCGATGTCCGCCCGGGTACCGTCGCGCAGCGCGATCTGCGCCAGCACCTCGGCCGTGCAGCAGATGATCGGCGCGGTCGGGTTGACGCTCGCGTCACCCGTCATCATGCCGACCTGCTCGGTGCCGAACATCTTCACCAGGTCGAAGAACTTCTCCGACACCAGCGCCTTGATCGGCGCCGTGTAGAAGGTCCGCTGCCCCTCCGCCAGCGCCGCGAAGTGCGCACCCGCCGCCACCAGGCTCTTTCCCGAGCCGGTCGGCGTCGCCAGGATGACGTTGTTCCCGGAGACCAGCTCGATCAGCGCCTCCTCCTGCGCCGGGTACAGCGTGATCCCGCGCTCCTCCGCCCAGGCCGCGAAGGTCTCGTACAGCGCATCGGGAGTGGCGGGCTTCGGCATCAGATCAAGGAGGGTCACCGGGCTATCTTGCCTGCTGGCCGCCACCCCCGGCAAAGCCCGGGATCACTCGACGGGAACGGTGGGGGCGGTGGCGGCGAGCCGAGGGGTGTTGGTGCACCTGTACGAGCCCGCGGCGGCCCGCGCGATCTTCAGCGCGACATCGGCGTACGTCTGCCGGATCCTGGCACGGGGCGAGGTGGAGACCCAGGGCTCGCCGTCGACGGAGACCTGCACGTACGCCGGGGCGGCGTCGCCCTTACGAAGCTCCGCCGGCAGCTGGTAACCGTCGCACCGGAGGTACAACCGCACCTGGGGAGACTTGTCACCGCCCGCGTCGGCCACCCAGCCGACTGCGTCGGGGCCGAAGTCCAGTGGCACGGTGCGACCGGCCTCCCCGGTGTCCCTCTGCCGGTCGGCGTCGATCCCGTCGTACGCGGGAGAGACGGTTGCCGACAGAAGGCTGTCGGCCGTCGTGTGCTGCCCGGCCCACCAGACTTCGCACTTGCCGTACCGGTCGCCGTTGACCGGGTCCGACGGGGTTGCCATCCGGTCCTGGTGGGCGCCCTCGTAGCCACGGCCGTCCGGGCCCGCGAGCACCCTGAGCTCGTCCTTGGTCACCAGGTTCCAACAGGCGCTCTGTGGCAGGTCCACCTCCTGCCACGGTTTCCAGGCCCACAGCCCGCCGCCCACAGCCGCCGCCACCGCGAGGGCGACGGCGGCGTGCCAGGGGCGGGCCCGGGACCGGCGCCGGGGGGAGTCGTCCGGGGACGGCGGGACGATGTGGGCGACGTCAACCATGTCTCAACGCTCTCGGTCGTGGCCTGGGGTCGGCGTCCGGGGGCCTAGTTCTTCTTAGGGAAGGCGGTGCCGAAGGAGTCCCTGCCGCTGCCGTAGCCGGTGTTCTCCTCTTGCGCGGCCCGGCGGGCCACGTCGTTGATGTAGTTCGGGTCGGCGCCCGTTGTGCGGCCGGCGTCGCGCACCGCGTTGACGATCGCCTGCTGGGCGTTGGCCTCGGCCTGCTGCTTGGCATCCACGGCCTCGTCGCTCGCGGCATTGTGGGTGTCCACCTTGTACCCGGCGGCGACGTTGTCCATGATCTGGTTGGCCACGTTGTCGATGCCCTCGCCGATCAGGGGTGCCCGCTCCTTCAAGGCGTCGCCGGCGAACGACCAGAGCTGGCCGGCGAGCTCCCGCTTGGTGTCGATGGCGGCGTTGTACGCGGCATCACTGGCGGCGTGCTTGGTGTATACCTCGTCGACCATGGCGCTCGTGATGAGGCCGTTGACCTGACCTGCCGGCTTGGCGATGTTCTCGACCGCCACGGCCAGGTCCTTGTGCAGCTCGGGGTGGGCCAGCACGTCCTGGATCTGGGCCGTGGTGTAGGCCTGCTGCCCGGCAGCGATCGAGGCATAGGCGTCCGGGTCCCGGCCGAGTGTGCCGAGGAGGCGCTCGACCTCGCCCGTCCTGAACAGGTGGGAGGCGGAGCCCGGTCCTTCCAGGGCGCCCTGGATGTCGCCGATGTAGTTGGCGGTCATGTTGCCGAGGCTGCCGTTGAGGTTCGAGAACAGTCCGCCGTGGAGGAGGTCCGGACCGTCTCCGGTGCCGAACCTGGTCACGACCTGTTGCATGACGGCGTTCATGTCGCTGGTGTGCGGAGGGAACTTGCCGTGCACGTCGTCGTACGCGCGGCCCGTGGTCGCGGCCTCCAGGGCGTGCCCCAGGGAGGTGACATCGAAGGGTTCGGCGGTGCCCGGGTTCGGCCGGGGCGGGTACTGCTGGTCGAGCAGGAGTGACCGGGAGCCGTTGTCGGTGAGCATCTTGAGGTAGGTGTTCTCGCCGCCGTGGCTCTTGACCGTGCCGTCGGGGTTGTACGTCGTCGGAGTGTCATGGAAGAACTTGGTAGCCGCCTCCGGGCTGTGTCCGAGAGCGTCCAGGACGGCGGACATCGGGTTGATGCCCCGAATGTTGCCGTCCTTGTCGGGTACGCCGATGAACTTGAGCTCGGTGAAAGGGTACGAGGCCTTCGTCGCGGCGTCCCAGCGCATCGGGTTCTCGTTGGTCAACTGGGTGACGTGCGCGGCGACCGGGTCGAGGAAGTGCGCGTCGTACTTCCCGCTGCGCAGCAGATTGGCCATGATCTGGTAGCCGTACGGGCTGTGCGCGGGGTCGGCGCCGGGCGGGACGGGTATCTGCTTGGCGCCCGCGGCCCGGAACCTGGTCTCCCAGTCGTCCGAGACGTGCGGCAGGTTCTTGGTGTCGGTCGCGGTGGCCAGGGTGAGGCCGAGGTCCTGCTGGATGCCCTTGATCGCGGCGGAGCGGGCCGGGCTGTTGGCGTAGTCCCCGCTCTGTGCCATGGCGCCGTACTTGGCCATGAAGGTCGCCGGGTCCTGGTTTCCGTAGAAGGACGTGGCGAACCGTGGGTCGTTGTTGTGGTGGTCCAGGATGCTCTGGAGGTGCTTGAGTTCGGCGTCGCTGGCCTTGTTGCCGAGGCTGAGGATGTAGGTGGCCGCCTTGGCTTCCTCCTCCGGTATGCCGCCGACCGGGTTGGCATTGAAGGTGGTGCCGTCGCTGCCGGTGTCGTCGCCCAGGGCTCTGGCGGCGTCGAGGTCGGCCTCGGTGGCGCGGTCGATCGCGTCGCCGATGGCCTTGGCCGCGGAATCGGCCTTGGCCTTCCAGCTCTTGCCGTACTCCGGGTCCCGCTTGTCCACCTCGGTCGTGGGCGCGGGCCAGCTCACCCCGCCCTCGGCGCTGACGGTGAGACCGGCGGTGGTGGCGTTGTGCACCGCGTTGGTGAGGTCCTGCTTGGCGGCCGTGATCTCGGCGTGGGCGTCCCGAAGGGTCTTGGCCAGTGCCGAGGCCTCCTCGAAGGCGGCGTGGATCTGGTCGCGGGCCCAGGTGAGTTTGGCGTTGGCGAGGCCGGCGGCGTCACCGTGCCAGCCGGATTGGGTGACGGTCCCGATGACCTCGTTCTGCATCCGCCGGGTGAGGTCCCACGTGCGGACCAGGGTCTCGAAGTCGCCGGCGGCGGCGTCGAGGCTGGTGAGGTCGACCTGTTGGAGCTGGCTGAATGTCACCATGATGGTGTTGCTTCCCCCGCTTGCGCTGTGGCTAGTTCTGGGCCTGCGGCTTGGCGAAACTGGCGTGGATGTCGCTCTCGGTCTTGTCGTACGTCTGAGCGGTGGTCTGCAGGTTCGTGCCGATGTCGCCCAGCGCACCCTTCAGGGAGTCGGCCTGGCTCGACCACGTCCCCCATGAACCGGTGAGCGCGCCGCCGAGGGACCACCCTTTCAGCGCGCCGGCCGCGGCGGTGACGTGGTCGCCGGGTTGGGTGCACTCGGACTTGACGGAGTCCCGTAGCGCGAAGGCGTTCTGGGCGGCCTGGTGAAGCACTCCGGTGTTGACCGTCACGGCTGCGCCGCCGCCTGCCGGGTTCAGGGAGACGGGGGCGGCGTTGCCGCCTGCCAGGTCCGGAAACTGCTTCTTGGCTTCTTCGGTCAGATTGCCCTTGTCGTCGAAGAGCCAAGGATTCATTCGACGCTCGAACTCGAGGTCTGTCACGTGCCCACCCCCCAGGTGCAGATCGGCATGGAGCGTACCCGAAAGTTTTGCCGTTCCGGTGGGAGGTGTCGAAAGTAGGAGCTGATGCGGGGCGCCCAAGGAAACGAATAGTGTTCCTCTGATTGACAGCAGATGAACAGGGAGTGGACGGCGACAAGAAAACCCGGCTGAGCTGTGCCGAGTCGCACATTGCCCCGCTCTCGCCGCCCGTGCCAGAGTGCCGGGCATGGCCCACCCCCTCGCCTCCCAGCCCCGCCCCGCCGCCGGGCCCGCCCCCGCACACGTCTTCGACTGGCTCGACGAGGCCGCCGCACTGCGCGCCGACGCCGGACTGACCCGCACGCTGCGCAGCCGGCGCGCCGAGGACGCGGTCCTGGACCTCGCGGGCAACGACTACCTCGGGCTGACCAGGCACCCGGCGGTGACCGGCGCCGCGGCGGAGGCGGCGCTGCGCTGGGGCGGGGGGTCGACCGGATCCCGGCTGGTCACCGGGACGACCGCGCTGCACACCGAACTGGAGCAGGAACTCGCCGAGTTCTGCGGCGTCGAGGCCGCGCTGGTGTTCTCCTCCGGGTACACGGCCAACCTCGCCGCACTGACCGCGCTGACCGACCCGGACACCCTGATCGTCTCCGACGCCTACAACCACGCCTCCCTGATCGACGGCTGCCGGCTGGCCCGCGCCGACGTCCACCGCGCCCCGCACAGCGACCCGGCCGCGGTGGCCGAGGTGCTGGCCGGGCGGCAGCAGCGGCGGGCCCTCGTGGTCAGCGACTCGGTGTTCTCGGTGGACGGCGACGCGGCACCGCTGCGCGCACTCTCCGAGGCCACCCGGGCCGGCGGGGCCGCGCTGCTGGTGGACGACGCCCACGGGCTGGGCGTGCTCGGCCCCGGCGGGCGCGGCGCACTGGCCGCCGCCGGGCTGGCCGGGCAGCCGGACACCGTCGCCACCGTCACCCTGTCGAAGTCGCTCGGCTCCCAGGGCGGCGCCGTCCTCGGCCCGCGCCGGGTCGTCCGGCACCTGACCGAGACGGCCCGCACCTTCATCTTCGACACCGGCCTCGCCCCGGCCGCCGCCGGCGCCGCCCTCGCCGCGCTGCGCCTGCTGCGCGCCGAACCGCAGCGCGCCGACCGCGCCCGCGAGGTCGCCCGCACGCTCTCCGCCCGCCTCACCGCCGCCGGCCTGCACGCCTGCGAACCCGACGCGGCCGTGGTCTCGGTCCGCGCCCCGGGCCCGGAGGCCGCCGTCGCCTGGGCCGCCGACTGCCTCCGCGCGGGCCTCGCCGTGGGCTGCTTCCGCCCCCCGTCCGTCCCGGACGGCATCTCCCGCCTCCGCCTGACCGCCCGCGGGGACCTCACGGACCAGCAGATCGCCGACGCCGTCCGCACCATCGCCGACCTGGCCCCGGCGGGCGCCCGGAGGGCGTAGATGGCCGAGTCGCTGGTCTGGGACGACGTGGCGAACATGTTCGACCCGAGCGACGGGGGGACGCTGCCGGACGTGATGGTGGACAGCACCACGGCGGCCGACTGGCAGCTGCTGCTCGACCTCGTCCGGGAACGGGGCTGGGCGTACGAGTACGACGAGGGCGACGCCGTCCGGCCGCTTCCGGCGGCCGCGGCGGTGCTGGCGCGCCCGGACGACGCGGAGTGCCCGAGCCTGGTGGTGCGGCCGACCGCGGAGGTGTGCGCGATCTTCCGGTTCTACGCCGCCGAGGCGATCGACTTCGACGTCTCGCTCCTGGAGCTCCAGGGGCAGGAGCGCCTGGACGTCCTCTGCGCCTTCCTGACCGCGATCGGGCAGCGGCTGGGCAAGCCGGTGGTGATGTACGCCGAGGGTGGCTACCCGAACTGCCCGATGATCGGGTACGACCCCGAGGCCGACCGTGTCGTCCTGCTGCGCGCGGAGCACAGGGATGGCTGAGCCGCTGCGCTGGGCGGACCACGCCGGGTGGCTGCTCGATCCGGCCGCCGACGGCTGGCTGCCCGGCGAGGGCATCGCCGACACCACAGCGGCGGACTGGCAGGCGCTGCTGGACCTGGTGGTGGAGCGGGGCTGGGAGCGACGGTTCCTCGTGGGCTGCTTCGAGACGGCGCTGCCACGGGCCGAGGAGGTGCTGACCTGGCCGCGGGGCGGGGCCGCGCGGCCGGTGCTGAGCGTGCGGCCGGGCCCCGGGGTGGGGGCGGTGTTCCGGTTCGGCGGTGCGGAGCGGATCGACCTGGACGTCGACGTCGCACAACTCCGCGACCAGGAAGGGCTGGACGTGCTGTGCGGCTTCCTGGCCACGGTCGGGCGGCGGCTGGGCAGATCGGTACCGACGTACGCGGCGGGCACCGGCCCGTTCCTCGGGTACGACCGGGCGGCCGACCGGGTCCTGGTGCGCTGACCCCGGGACCGCGCGCTACGGCTGCCCGAGCACCAGCAGGGCCTCCGCGCCGGCCGGGCGGTAGCCGGCGGCCTGGAAGGCGCGGACGCTGGGGGCGTTGCCGGGGGCCTGCTGGGCCCAGACGACCTCGCCCTCCGGCAGCAGGTGGCGGGCGGCGGTGGCGAGGGCGCGGCCGAGGCCCCGGCCCTGGGCATGCGGGTCGACCTCGACGGCGGACTCCCAGCGGCCGGCCACGCCCCGGCCCAGGATGAGCACGCCGCCGTCGGCCTCGTACACCCGGACGTCCTCGCGGTAGCGCAACGCCCGGACCACGCGCGGGTGTTCGCGGTCCTCGACCGGGCGGAGCGGCAGCGGCGGACCGCCCGGGAGGCGGTCGGCGACGGAGAGCAGGTCGATGTTGTTGACGGTCCGTCCGGTGCGCTCGGCGAAGGCGGTGAGGAAGGGCGGGCAGAGCGGTGCGGACAGCGGGTCGCCCGGGGCGGCGGCGAGCGCGGCGCGCACCCAGTCCGGGTCCTGGTCGGTGAACACCACGGCGTGCGCGGCGAAGGCGATCACCCCGGCCTCGCGCGGCGAGGGCTGCGGCACCACCGTCACCGAGCCGTCCGGCGGCGGGAACACCCCGCCCGCCGCGTCCGCCAGGATCTCCGCCAGCCCCCGCGTCCCCATCACGCATCCCGTCCCGTCGTGGTCGATGATCGTCAGCCCCGTCAGCCTAGTCGCGCCGCCAGACCAACAGGTAGCGCCAGAAGAGCAGTTGCCGCAGCGCGTACCCCGGCAGCTCCCGGGCGGCGTACGCCCGCACCTCGGCGAGCGTGGTCCGCGGCCACATCACCGGGGCCGGGACGACCGCGGGCGGGGCGCCGCGTTCGCGCAGGTGGACGGCGAGGCGGCAGAGCGCGTTCACCGGGACGGCGGCCAGGCTGACCAGCCGGTCCCGGACGGTGGCCTCGCGGTAGCAGCCGAGCACCACCAGGACCCCGCCGGGCGCGAGCGCCTCGCGCAGCCGGGCCAGGGTGTCCAGCGGGAGGTGGTGGAGGCTGGCCAGGCAGGAGATGACGTCGTAGTGGCCGGGCGGCAGGTGGAGTTCGGCGAGGTCGCTCCGCCGGTAGTGGATGCCGGCGGGCCCGCCGGCGGCGCGGGCGGCCGCCAGCACGGCCTTGTTTTGGTCGACGGCGTCCACCTCCAGGCCCCGGCGGGCCGGCGCCCGGGCGAAGCGGCCGGTGCCGCAGCCGACGTCCAGGGCGCGGCGGGCGCCGGGCGGCACGCGGCGCAGCAGCGGCCGGTGGTAGTGGTCGTTGTGGTCGAAGGGCATCCGGTCAGACTAGACGGGCCCGTGACGGCCCCTGGGCGCGTCAGGCCGGCTTCCTGCGGGCCCGGCTCGGCTGCACCCGGGGCGGTTCGCCGGCGGCCTTGGGGTGGTCGGGCGGGTAGGGGAGTTCGCCGAGGCCCTCGTCGTGCAGCTGCTTGTCGTAGAGCTCCAGCAGGGCTTCCAGCCGGTACGCGTGGTCCGCCATCTCCGCGTTGGGGTCGCCGAGTTCGGCGAAGCGGGCGGGGACGGTCCGCAGGTCGAAGTCCTCGGGGGAGGCGTCGTCGAGTTCGTCCCAGTGCAGCGGGGCGGAGGCGGTGGCGCGGGGGCGGGCGCGCAGCGAGTAGGCGGAGGCGATGGTGCGGTCGCGGGCCATCTGGTTGTAGTCGACGAAGATGCGTTCGCCGCGTTCCTCCTTCCACCAGGCGGTGGTGACCTTTCCGGGCATCCGCTGTTCCAGCACCCGGCCGAGGGCGATCACGGCGTGCCGCCCGTCGGTGAAGGTCCACTCGGGCACCAGCGGGACGTAGACGTGCAGGCCGCGCCCGCCGGAGGACTTGGGCCAGCCGCGCAGCCCGTGCTCCGCGAGCAGGGCGCGCAGTTCGTGGGCGGCGCGGACGGCGTCGTGGAAGTCGGTGCCGGGCTGCGGGTCGAGGTCGATGCGCAGTTCGTCGATGTGGTCGGTGTCGCCGCGCCGGACCGGCCAGGGGTGGAAGGTGAGGCAGCCCAGGTTGGCGGCCCACAGCACGGCGGCCGGTTCGGTGGGGCAGATCTCGTCGGCGGAGCGGCCGCTGGGGAACTCGATCCGGGCGGTGGGCAGCCAGTCCGGCAGGCCCTTGGGGGCGCGTTTCTGGTAGAAGAACTCGCCGTCGACCCCGTCGGGGAAGCGCTGGAGGGTGGTGGGCCGGTCGCGCAGCCCGTGCAGCACCCCGTCGGCGACGGCCAGGTAGTACTGGGCGACGTCCAACTTGGTGAAGCCGCGCTCGGGGTAGTACACCTTGTCCGGATTGGACAGCCGGATGGTGCGCCCGGCGACTTCCAGTTCGACGGCTGTGCCCATGCCTCTCACGCTAAGGGCGCCGTGCCCGGCGCGCGCCCCGGGGCGAACCGCGCCAGGCTGGGACGCATGGACCTGCCCGTGATGCCGCCGGTGGCCCCGATGCTCGCCAAGTCGGTGGCGGGGATCCCGCCGGGGATGCAGTACGAGGCCAAGTGGGACGGCTTCCGCAGCATCGTGTTCCGCGACGGCGACGAGGTGGAGCTGGGCAGCCGCACCGGCAAGCCGCTGACCAGGTACTTCCCCGAGCTGGTGGAGGCCTTCCGGCGGGAGCTGCCGCCGCGCTGCGTGCTGGACGGCGAGGTGGTGATCGCCCGGGACGGGCGGCTGCGCTTCGAGGAGCTGCTGGAGCGGATTCACCCGGCGGCGAGCCGGGTGAAGCTGCTCGCCGAGCGGACGCCCGCCTCCTTCGTGGCCTTCGACCTGCTCGCCCTCGGCGACGATTCGCTGCTGGACGAGCCGCTGTCGGTGCGCCGCCCGGCCCTGGAGGCGGCGCTCGCCGGGGCCGCCGACCCGGTGTTCACCGCCCCGGCCTCGACCGATGCCGAGCTGGCGCGGACCTGGTTCGCCGAGTACGAGGGCGCCGGGTTGGACGGCGTGGTGGCCAAGCCGCTGGACCAGCCGTACCGGCCGGGCGAGCGGACCATGTACAAGATCAAGCACGAGCGCACCGCCGACTGCGTGGTGGCCGGCTACCGCGAGCACAAGAGCGGCCCGGTGGTCGGCTCGCTGCTGCTGGGCATCCACGACGACGCGGGCCGGTTGCAGCACGTCGGCGTGTGCGCCGCCTTCTCCATGGCGCGCCGGCGCGAACTGGTCGAGGAGCTGGCCCCGCTGAGGATGGACGACCTCGCCCAACACCCTTGGGGCGCCTGGGCGGAGGAGTCCGCGCACGCGGAGGGCCGGCTGCCGGGGGCGGTCAGCCGCTGGACCGGCGGCAAGGACCTGTCCTGGATCGCGCTGCGCCCCGAGCGGGTGGTCGAGGTGGCCTACGACCACATGGAGGGCAGCCGCTTCCGGCACACCGCCCAGTTCCGCCGCTGGCGGCCGGACCGCACGCCGGAGAGCTGCACCTACGCGCAGTTGGAGGAGCCGGTCTCGTACGACCTCGGCAAGGTCCTGGGAATCTGACGGTCGGTCAGGAGCGCGGGAGGCCCGACCCGTTCGCGCCGGGTCGGGCCTCCTGCTCTGTCCGCGCGCTGCGGTCAGGCCCGCACGGTGGTGGGGGCGTTGCCCGGGAGCGAGGGCGCGCCGCTGCCGGAGCTGCCGGCCGAGGGGGAGCCGGACACCGGGCCGGACGCGCCGCCTGAGGCCGGGGCCGACGGTGCGGAGGTCTCC
The DNA here is from genome assembly GCF_042896295.1 of Kitasatospora sp. NPDC001309. Taxonomy (NCBI): domain Bacteria; kingdom Bacillati; phylum Actinomycetota; class Actinomycetes; order Kitasatosporales; family Streptomycetaceae; genus Kitasatospora; species Kitasatospora sp. NPDC001309. The sequence continues at coordinate 48,962 of NZ_JBIAXC010000030.1, forward strand.
GCCGGGAGCGCGTAGACGTTGTTCGGCGAGATGATCTTGGTGATCGCGTTCGCGAACAGCGTGGACGGCTCCTGGCCCTGGGAGATCACATCGGTGTTGAGCAGCAGCACCAGGGTGGCCTGGGCGTCCGGCATGTACACCGCGACGCTCTCGTAACCGGGCATCGAGCCGTTGTGCCCGATCCAGCCGTTGTTGTCGAACAGCCCGAAGCCGTAGGTGACGCCGGGGTCGCCGGTGGGCAGGGTCTTCAACCGCTCGGTCTGGCTGGCCGGGCTGATGATGGCGCCGGTGGCCATGGTCTTGGCCCAGCTCTCCAGGTCGGCGAGCTGGGTGATGACGGCCCCGGCCGTCCAGGCCCAGGACGGGTTCCAGTTGGTGGCGTCCTGGATGTCCCCGTTGGGCGTCTGGTCGGTGTAGCCGTGGGCGTGCGGGTCGGGGAGCGTCCCGTCGGTGGGGAAGCTCGTCTTGGCCAGCGAGGCGGGCGTGAACACCTGGGCCTGGAGGAAGTCGCCCGCGCTCTGCCCGCCGACCTTCTCGATCAGCTTGCCCAGGATGATGTAGTTGCTGTTGTTGTACTGGAACCGCTGCCCGGGCGGGAACACGGCGGGGTGCTTGTAGCCGTAGGCGAGCAGCTGGTCCGGGGTGAACACGTGGTTCGGGTCGCCGATCAGGGTGTTCACGAAGTCCGGGTCGGAGCTGTACGGGAACAGGCCGCTGCGCATCTCGCCGAGCTGGCGCACGGTGATCCCGTCGCCGCCGGGGACGCCGTCCACGTACTTGGAGATCGGGTCGTCCAGCGCCACCTTGCCCTGGTCCACCAGGCGCAGCACGGCGGTCGCGGTGAAGGTCTTGCTCTCGCTGCCGATGCGGCTGAACAGCCCGGGGTCCATCGGCGTGTTGGCGGTCTTGTCGGAGACGCCGAAGGACTTCTGGTACGTGCCGCCCGGCGTGATGATCCCGACCGAGATGCCGGGCACCGAGTTCTGCTTGAGCACGGACTGGATCGCGGCGTCCAGCTTGGCGCCGACGGCCGGGGTCAGCTGCACCACCGCGTTCGAGGAGGCGCTCCCCGAGGGGGAGTTGCCAGGGGACGGGCTGAGCGCGGCCGGTTCGGCGGTGACCGCAGGCTCGGCGGCCTGCCGGGCGGGCGTCGACTCTCCGGAGCAGGCGGTGGCGGCCAGCAGGCCGGCCAGTGCGAGGGCGGCTCCTGCGGCCAGCCGGGCGGAGCGGGGAGCGGCCGGGCGGGGCCGTCGGGTGTTGGTCATGGAGTGGGGCGCCTCTCTGCGGCGAAGGGCCCCGGAGCGCTGCTCCACGGGGCCGTGGGGGAGCGTCGCCACCGTAAGCACCGCCCTCGAACACCCGCGCGCCGGTGGCGGCCGGGCTGGCCCGAACGGACCCAACCCCACCCGACTGGCCCGCTCCGGCTGGCGGATCGTTGTCAAGTACCCCGCCGGTACGGCCGGTTGGTGTCGTCGCGGGTGCCGCGCGCTCGGCCGGACGGGTGAGCACCGGCACGCCGCACCCGCCCCTGGGCCCAGCTCGGGCACGATCGTTTAGCCCAGCTGTGGCCGCCCTTAAGAATTCCTCGATGGACCGCACCCCCTCCCACCAGGCAGATTTCTGCTTGCCGGAGCGTGCCCGTCAGGAGCGGCCGAACCGAGCCACCGGCCTGCCCGACCCTCGAAGGCCGTCCCCGATCAGCACGTCAGGAGCCGTCTCCCGTGAAGGCACTCGTCAAGCAGCATGCCGAGCCCGGCCTCTGGATGATCGACGTCCCGAAGCCCGAGATCGGCCCGGGCGAGGTGCTGATCAAGGTGCTGCGCACCGGCATCTGCGGCACCGACCTGCACATCCGCAAGTGGGACGGCTGGGCGCAGCAGACGATCAAGACCCCGCTGGTGCTCGGCCACGAGTTCGTCGGCGAGGTCGCCGAGCTCGGCGCCGGCGTCGCGGACATCGCGATCGGCGACCTGGTCAGCGGTGAGGGCCACCTGGTCTGCGGCAAGTGCCGCAACTGCCTGGCCGGCCGCCGCCACCTGTGCCGCAACACCGTCGGCCTGGGCGTGAACCGGGACGGCGCCTTCGCCGAGTACGTGGCGCTGCCCGCCTCCAACGTCTGGGTGCACCGGGTGCCGGTGGACCTCGACGTGGCCGCGATCTTCGACCCCTTCGGCAACGCCGTGCACACCGCGCTGTCCTTCCCGCTGGTCGGCGAGGACGTGCTGGTCACCGGCGCCGGCCCGATCGGCATCATGGCGGCCGCCGTCGCCAAGCACGCCGGCGCCCGCAACGTGATGATCACCGACGTCTCCCCGTACCGCCTCGACCTGGCCCGCCGGGTCGGCGTGACGCTGGCGCTCAACGTCGCCGAGCACACCATCGAGGAGGGCCAGCAGAAGCTGGGCCTGCGCGAGGGCTTCGACGTCGGCCTGGAGATGTCCGGCCGCCCCGAGGCGATGCAGTCGATGATCGCCAACATGACCCACGGCGGCAAGATCGCCATGCTGGGCCTGCCGGCCGAGGCCTTCCCGGTGGACTGGGCCTCGATCGTCACCTCGATGATCACCATCAAGGGCATCTACGGCCGCGAGATGTTCGAGACCTGGTACGCGATGTCGGTGCTGCTGGAGGGCGGCCTGGACCTCAGCCCGGTGATCACCGGCCGCTACGCCGCCACCGAGTTCGAGGCCGCCTTCGACGACGCCGCGAGCGGCAACTGCGGCAAGATCATCCTCGACTGGACCGCCTGAGCACCGTCTGAGCCCTGCCCGAGCCCGCCGATCCGCCGCCCCGCCGCTACGACTAGGAGTCTGCCCGTGTTCGACAACGTGCGCGCCGACATCGCCACCACCCTCGACGAGATCCGCGAGGCCGGCCTGTTCAAGCCGGAGCGGGTGATCGGCAGCCCGCAGAGCGCCGAGGTCACCGTCACCTCCGGCGGCCGCCCCGGCGAGGTGCTCAACTTCTGCGCCAACAACTACCTCGGCCTGGCCGACCACCCCGAGGTGCTCGCCGCGGCCAAGGACGCGCTGGACCGCTGGGGCTACGGCATGGCCTCGGTGCGCTTCATCTGCGGCACCCAGGACGTGCACAAGGAGCTGGAGGAGCGCCTCTCGGCCTTCCTCGGCCAGGAGGACACCATCCTCTACTCCTCGTGCTTCGACGCCAACGGCGGCGTCTTCGAGACCCTGCTGGACGACCGCGACGCCGTCATCTCCGACGCGCTCAACCACGCCAGCATCATCGACGGCATCCGGCTCAGCAAGGCCCGCCGCCACCGCTACGCCAACCGCGACCTGGCCGACCTGGAGCAGCAGCTCAAGGAGACCCAGGACGCCCGCCGCCGCCTGATCGTCACCGACGGCGTCTTCTCGATGGACGGCTACGTCGCCCCGCTGCGCGAGATCTGCGACCTGGCCGACCGCTACGACGCCATGGTCATGGTCGACGACTCGCACGCCGTCGGCTTCGTCGGCGCCGGCGGCCGGGGCACCCCCGAACTGCACGGCGTGATGGACCGGGTGGACATCATCACCGGCACCCTGGGCAAGGCGCTCGGGGGCGCCTCCGGCGGCTACGTCGCCGCCCGCCGGGAGATCGTCGCCCTGCTGCGCCAGCGCTCCCGCCCGTACCTGTTCTCCAACTCGCTGGCCCCGGTGATCGCGGCCGCCTCGTTGAAGGTGCTCGACCTGGTCGAGCAGTCCAACGAGCTGCGCGAGCGGCTGGCGGCCAACACCGCGCTGTTCCGCTCGAAGATGACCGAGGCCGGGTTCGAGATCCTGCCGGGCGACCACCCGATCGCCCCGGTGATGATCGGCGACGCGGCGAAGGCCGGCCGCCTGGCCGAACTCCTGCTGGAGCGCGGCGTGTACGTGATCGGCTTCTCGTACCCGGTGGTCCCGCACGGCGCCGCCCGGATCCGGGTGCAGCTCTCCGCGGCCCACTCCACCGAGGACGTCGAGCGCGCCGTCGCCGCCTTCGTGGACGCCCGCGCCGCGCTGGAGGGCTGACCCCCGCGCGGGGCCCGATCCCGACGAAGGGCCCGACCCCCACGAGGGGTTGAGTCCCACGAGGGGTTGACCCCACAAGCCGCCCGCGGGGCCGAGCCGCTCGGAACCGGCCCGTCCCCGCGGGCTCACCACCGCGCTGCGGTGGTGGTGAATCGATTCGCCACCGCCGCGCGGCCCGAAGACCAACTGCCCCACCCTCCCGCCTCGGGGGTGGGACACCGGCTCGCACCGGTGTCCCACCCCCGTTCGCGGTTCCGCCGCCAGGTCACGTTACCGGCCAGTAATTTGGCTGATCACCACCTCCTCCGGGGTCGGCTGTGATCACTAGGCTCGTCGTGATCACATCAAGTGGACCGAGGGAGCAGCGCGTGATGGCACGACCCCACCGAACCGGCGGACACCGGGCGGCGAGCGCCGCCCTGGCCCTGGCCCTGGCCCTGGCGCTCGGGCTCGGGGCCGGTGCGGTGGCCCAACCCGCGATGGCCCAACCCGCGCCGGCCGCACCCGCGTTCGGGTCCGCCGCCGCGTCCGCGCTCGGCGGCTTCCGGCTGGCGGACATCACCGCCCGGGACGGCGTCGTGCTCAAGGCCGACGTCTTCACCCCGCCCGCCGGAACCCCGGGCGCCGACGCCCGTGGCCGCTACCCGGTGGTGGTGCAGCCCGCGAGCTGGGGGCAGAACGACCTGGAGTACGTCGCCCAGGGGCACCGGTTCGCCGCCGCCGGGTACGTCGTCGTGACGTACACCGTGCGCGGGTTCTGGGGTTCGGGCGGGGAGGTGGACGTCGCCGGGCCCAAGGACGTCGCCGACATCTCGACGGTGATCGACTGGGCCCTCGCGCAGACCCCGGCGGACCCGGACCGGGTCGGCATGATCGGCCTGTCGCTCGGCGGCGGCCTCACCCTCCTCGGCGCCGCGTTCGACCCGCGGATCAAGGCCGTCGCCTCGCTCAGCGGCTGGGCCGACCTGACCGACGCGCTGTACAGCGGACAGACCCGGCACACCGCCGCCGCCACCCGGCTGGCCCGGATCGAGGGCCTGACCGGGCGCAAGAGCCCGGAGTTCGCGGCCGCCCTGGACGACCTGTTCGGCGACCACGACCTCCCCGACGTGATCGCCTGGGCGAAGCTCCGCTCGCCCGCGGCCTACCTGGACCGGATCAACGCCAACGGTGCCGCCGTCTACCTCGCCAACGGCTGGAGCGACAGCTTCTTCAACCCCGGCCAGATGACCGACTTCTACCGGCGGCTGACCGTCCCCAAGCGCCTCGAACTGCGGCCCGGCGACCACGCCAGCCAGGAGTTCACCGGCCTGCTCGGCTTCTCCAACGCCACCTGGGACGACGCCCGCGGCTGGCTCGACCAGCACCTCAAGGGCGTGGCGGGCGCGGGCCTGCCGCCGGGCGTCGGCCTGGAGGTCCGCCCGACCGGCACCCACGAGGCGTACCCGGACTGGGAGTCGGTCGCCTCCCGCACCGAGCGGCTGGACCTGGCCGGCACCGCCACCGTCCGCGGCGACCGGTCCTCCGGCGCGAGCGGCGGCACCGTGCTGCTCTCCGGCCTGGTCGACCAGTGGCTGCACCAGCCGCCGACCGTCCTGGTCCCGCTGCTGGACCGCGAGGCCGCCGCCGTGCGGCAGTCGGAGCCGTACGAGCGGGGCCTGTCCGTGCGCGGGGCCGTCCGGGTGCACACCACCGTGACCGGCTCCGCCCCGCAGGGCACCGCCGTCGCGTACCTCTACGACGTGGACGCGCTCGGCGTCGGGCGGCTGATCGCGCACGCCCCGCAGAGCTGGTCCGGCCGTACGGCGGGGCAGTCCTTCCCGCTGGACGTCACGCTGTTCCCCACCGCGTACGACCTCCCGGCCGGCCACCGGCTCGCGCTGGTGCTCGGCACCCGGGACGGCCTGTACGGCGGCGAGACGCCGTCGGACGGCACGGTGGCCTTCGGTCCGGCGGAGGTCTCGCTACCCGTCCGCTGAGGCCGGCGCCGCCCCGCCCTCCCGCAGTCGGAGGGCGGGGCGGCGCCCGGTCGGACAGGCCCCCCCGGGCGGTCGGTCCGGGAACGAGCCAAGCGCCGGACGGCCCCTGGGTCAACAGCTGAGATGAATCCGGACGGAAAATACGTCAACAGACGTAATCGGACGGCGGGCCTTGCGGACAGGGTGGAGAGGCCGGGCGCGGTTCAGAGGCGGCGGCGGAACACGTCCGTGACGGTGTTGGTGTCGCCCGGCACCAGGTTGCCGTCCTCGGCGTCGAACAGCACCGTGCCGCCCTCGGCGTCCACGTACGGGTTCTGCGCGGCGGCGGTGCTCTGGGAGCCGTCCGAGGCGAGGCTGACCCGCTCGATCCGGCCGGTCCACAGGTCGCGGCGGAACACGTCGGAGGACTGGTTGGTGTCGTCGGCCACCAGGTCGTCCGCGGCGGAGTCGAAGTAGACCCAGCGCCCGTCGGCGGTGATCGCCGGGTCGTAGGAGCCGTCGGTGGGCGTGGTGCCGGGCAGCGGGGTGTTGACCAGGGTGACCTTGCCGGTGACCAGGTCGTGGACGTACAGGTCCATCCGGAGGCCGTGGTTGCCGGGGCGGGGGCCGACGCCGTAGGTCGGCATGCCGTACAGCGCGTAGCGGCCGTCGGGGCTGATCCGGGCGTCCATCAGGCCGACGCCGCGCTCGGCGCCGGTGGTGTCCACACCGGCGACGACCGTCCGGCCGGTGGCGGCGGACCAGACGTAGTACGGGTAGAAGCGCGGGCCGGCCAGCTCGGCGTCCGCCGCCGCCGGGGCCGCGGGGGTGCCCGGGGCGGGGTCGGTGAGGTTGTAGGCCCGGGAGACGAAGCCGACCGTGCGCCCGTCCGCGCTGATGGTCGGACGGTAGGAGTGGTTGTCCGCGCCGGTGCCGCCCGCCGGGCCGGTGGTGACCAGCCGGGTGGTGTGGGTCCAGCGGTCGGTGACGTAGATGTTGATCTTCCCGCGGCGGATGCCGGTGGTCAGGTCGGTGCGGTTCGAGGCGTAGGCGACGTAGCGGCCGTCCGCGCTCAGCGTGGGGTTGTCCGCGCTGCGGATCGTCTCGTCGTCCGCGGTGGCGAGCAGGCCGCCGGTGATCAGCTCGGTGCGCCCCGTCCAGCGGTCGCGGACGAACACGTCGTTCTCGTGCTTCGCCTGGCCCGGGACGACGTTGGTGGCGGCGGTGCTGAACGCCACGAACCGGCCGTCCGCGCTGATCGAGGCGTCCGTGGTGGGGGCGTTCAGCTGCGAGCCGTCGTCGGCGACGCTGACCCGCTCGATGTGGCCGTTGCGCAGGTCGCGGACGTAGACCTCGCCGGAGTTCGGGGTGCCGGTGGACGGCAGCAGGTCGGTCGCGGCCGACGAGAACAGCGCCGAACGGCCGTCCGCGCTCAGCCCGAGCCCGGTCGAGGCGCCGTTCAGCTGCTCCCCCTTGAAGCCCTCGCTGACCCGGGCGGTGTCGCCCTTGGGCGGCCGGGCCTCGGCGGCGGGCATCACGGCGCCGACCGCGAGGGCGGCCACCAGGACGCAGCCGGCGCGGGCGAGCCGGCGGCGGGAACGGGCGGTGATCATGGACATCCTCCCCAGATGACGAGTACCGGGCCCCGGAGTCCCCGGCCCGGTCCGTTCCCGAGCCAAGCGCCGTGCGGACCGGGCGGTCAACGGGCCGAGACGATCTCGGGCCGAAATACGCCACCGGTGGTACTGCCCCGGAAACCGCCCTGCGAGCGGCCCTGCCGGCGGCACCCCGCAGGCCCCGCAGGCGGCGTCCCGGAAGCCCCGGACGGCCTTGGGAGCGGCACCCCGGACGGCCCGCTCCGCCGCGCTGGCAGAATTGACGTGTGATCGACGCACGACGGCTGCGGACCCTCCGGGCCGTGGCGGACCACCGCACCGTGACCGCCGCGGCGGCCGCCCTCTACCTGACCCCCTCCGCGGTCTCCCAGCAGCTGGCCGCCCTGGAACAGGAGACCGGCCACCACCTGCTGGCCCGGGAGGGCCGGGGCGTGCGGCTGACCGCCGCCGGGGAGATCCTGCTCGGCCACGCCGACGCGGTGCTCGCCCAGCTGGAGCGGGCCGAGGCCGACCTCGCCGCGTACAGCGCGGGCGTCGCGGGCGAGGTCACCGTCGCCTCCTTCGCGACCGGCATCTCGCACGTGCTCGCCCCGGCGATCGGCCTGCTGGCCGGTCGCGCCCCCGGCCTGCGGCTCAAGGTGCTGGACGCCGAGGGCGACGCCAGCCTCCCGATGGTGCTGGACGGCCGCGCCGACCTCGCGGTGGCCGTCGAGTACCGCGGCGCCCCGCGCGCCGACGACGCCCGGCTGACCAGGGTCCCGCTGTACGCCGAACCCTTCGAGGCCGTGCTGCCGCTGGCCCACCCGCTGGCCGCCGAGGCCGGGCCGCTGGCGGTGGCCGCGCTGGCGGACGAGCCGTGGATCGGCCCCTACCCGGGCAACCCCTGCCACGACGTGGTCCTGCTCGCCTGCGAGCACGCCGGCTTCCAGCCGCGCCTGCTGCACTCCTCCGACGACTTCCGCGCCGTCGTCGCCCTGGCCTCGGCGGGCGCCGGTGTCGCCCTGGTGCCGCGCTCCGCGCTCCGCGGGGTGGACCTGGCCCGGGTGGCGGTCCGCCCGGTCGACAGCGACCTCGCCACCCGCCGGGTCTTCGCCGCCGTCCGGGCCGGCGCCGACGGGCACCCGCTGCTCCGCCCGGTCCTCGACTCCCTCGCCGAGGCCGCCGCAGCCGGCGCCTGACCCGCCGACGGAAGCCCGCTCACGGAAGCCGCCACAGGGCCCGTCTCGGGGCCCGTCTCAGGGCCTGTCTCAGGGGCGTCCCGGCGGGCGGTGGCCCGCCCGGCGCGGTGCCGTCGCGCCCTCGGCCGGGCGGGGCATGCGCTCGATGGCGGAGATCAGCGAGGAGCGGGCCACGCCGTGGGCGTCGGCCACGGCGACCAGCTGCCGCAGTTGTTCGGACAGACCCGCGACGTCGCCCTGCGCGGCCCCGGAACGCGCCACGACGATGATTCCGCGACCGCGGCCGAAATCGATGAGTCCTTTGGCGCGCAATTTCCGCAGCGCGCGCAGAACGGTGTTCCGGTTGGCCCGGAAATTCGCGGACAAGTCGCTCGCCGGGGGCAGCGACTCGCCTTCGGCATATTCCCCCCGCTCGATCGACCACTGGATCTGACGCTCGATCCGGACGTGGAGTGGCGATGGTGAGCCCGGCATTGCAATGCTCATGTCGGCAATGTTAACCGACTTGGTCAACGGGGAGTCAAGCTTCGGCTGTGTCAGGATCGCCGGAAGGGGGTCCGCCCGGTAACCGGCGGGTCGAATTCCGGATTCCCCGCGCCGGTTTCCGCCGATCGCCGCACCGGGCACCGCCGAAGGCCTCCACGGACGGTGAGAATGGTGCCAATGGAACCATCCCGCCGAATGGCGGGGGTTTCGCCGGAGCGCCGCCTTCCGCCTGTGCGGGGAGTCCCCCGGTGCCACCGGACACCGCCGCCGGAGGCCCGGACGCCACGGTCCGGCGCCGTCCTGACGCTCCGTAGCCAACGGCGGAACACGGTTGCTTCCGGTTCGAACAGTGCCTACGTTCTGTCCTGTGCGGCCCGGACGGAGCCGCCCCACCGAATCCGTCGGATGGACAACGGGGAGATGACGTGAATGACTTCGCGACCACGACGGCGGCCGCCTCAGGCGGACCCGCCTGGACCCACGCACTGGACCGTGTCGGCCGACTGACACCCCGTGAGCGCGAGGTTTTCGTGATGCTCGCCGAAGGCCTGACCAACCAGCAGATGGCCGCCCGGCTACAGGTCACCGAACGCACCGTGCGGGCCCATCTCACGGCCGTCCTGGAGAAACTCGAACTCGAATCCCGGCTCTCCGGCTGCCTGGCCTCCTACGCCCACCTCATTGCGCCGGACCGCACCCCCAGGGCGCCCGCCGCCTGAATCACGGAAGGCCGCCGGACCGTCGCCGGACTGTCGCCCGCGACAATAGGCACGGAAAGCCCGCCGGGACATCATCGAATCACGGGGGAGGCACCCCCGAACCCGCCCGGGAAACCGGAACGGGACGATTCGAAGGGAATTCGCGATGTCCGACAACGCATTCGACCTGGACGCCCGCATCAGCTCGCCGGTCCAGGGCGGCGGCCAGCTGCCGACGCCGTCGATCAGCACCCTCGCCACCCGCACCATCTGCACCCGGATCGGCTGCAAGGTGACCTCGACCTGTGTCTGCACCACCCTGTGCACCTCGGGCATCTGCTCGAACCCGCAGCAGGACTGACCTCCGGTGAGGTGACGGGTGCTGCCGTGGATACAGGACACGGCAGCACCCGTCCGCCCATTCTCGCGCCGGGCCGCCGCGAACTCCACAGCCGCCGCGAACTCCAGGGCCGCCGCGGACCCCCGGCCCGCCGCGAACTCCGGGACCGTCACCAGGCCGGGGCCGCCACCGCCCCGGCGCCACCCTCCGAGGGAGAACACATGCACACCGTCCGGGAAACCGGCGAACCGTCCGTCCGCACCCCTGACGCCCCGCTCGCCGAACGGGTCCGCGACACGGTGCGCCTCGTGGTGTCCCGGACCGCGACGACCGAGCAGTGGACCGAACTCGCGCTCCGCGCCGCCGACCAGGCCGCCGTGCCGATGGGCTGGTACCCGCCGAGCCTGAGCCACGGCCAGGCCGGCCTCGCCCTGCTCCACCTGTACGCCGCCCGGGCCGGCCTCGGCGACCGCGAGCACGCCCACGGCCACATCCGCGAGGCGGTGCTCGCCACCCAGGTCGAACCGCTCTCCGGCCCCGGCCTGTTCGGCGGCACCGCCGGCCTGGCCCTGGCCCTGGCCGACTGCGCCGAGGACGAACCCCGGTTCCGGCCCAGCCTGCTGCGCCTGTACGACCAGCTCGCCGAGCAGGCGATCGCCACCCCGTGGCCGGAGGACGGGCAGCCGATCAGTGACACCGACTACGACCTGGTCAACGGCGCGGCCGGCGTGCTCACCTGCCTCAGCGCCCTGCCCGAGCCGGGCCCGCGGGTCCGGGAGGCCGCCGCCGTGCTGCTCGACCGGCTGATCCGGCAGGCCGGGCCCGCCGAGCCGGCCGGAACCGCGCGGGGCTGGCTGCTCCGTCCCGAGGTCTACCCGCCGGTCGGCGACCACCACCGGCAGTACCCGCACGGCTACCTCAACCTCGGCGTCTCCCACGGCGTGCCCGGGGTGGCCGTCGCCCTCGCCGCCGCCTGGGCCGCCGGCCACCGCCGCCCCGGCCAGCGCGAGGCCCTCACGGCGCTCACCGGCTGGCTGCTGGGCCACCGGCTGACCGACGACCAGGGCCCGCTGTGGGCCAACGGCGTCCCGGTCGACGAGCTCGGCGCCGAGCGGCCCGTCGCCCACTGCCACGACCAACTCGCCTGGTGCTACGGCAGCGCCGGGATCGCCGCGGCCCTGCTCGCCGTCGCCGACTGCACCGGGGACGACGGGCTGCGCGTCAGTGCCGTCGAGGCCTTCGAGGCCGCGCTGCGCCGGGCCGCCGGCGCCGAGCCGCGCACCCCCACGCTCTGCCACGGCCTGGCCGGACTCGTCATGCTGGCCGAGGAGTTCGGCCCGCACAGCGCGGCGGCCGCGCGGGCGCTGCCCGGACTGCTGGAACGGCTGCTGGCGTACGCCGACCCCCGGCACCCGGTGGTGTTCGCCGACGAGGACCTGCCCGGCAACACCGTCGACGATCCGGGGCTGCTCTCCGGCGCCGCGGGCGTCGCCCTGGCGCTGCTGGCCGCCCTCGCGGACGAGCGGCCCGCCTGGTTCCGCGTCTTCCTGGGGCGGTGAGCCGGGTGTCCCGGTACGTCCCCGCCGACTTCTTCCTGCTGCGCGCGCCCGCGCTGCCGGTCGACGCCTACCACCGGATCAACGCCGACCCGGCCCGCACCCGGGCCGAACTGCTCGCCCTCGCCGAGGACCCGGAGGTCCGCCGGGCGCTGCTGGTGGCCAGCGAGGACCTGGTGGCCGCCCTGGAGCGGCCCGACCGGGCGGACGGGCGCCGCACCCGGCGCCTGCACTCCACGCTGCTGCGCTACCTCACCCGGATGTCCACCCGCCCCACCCCGTTCGGGGCGTTCGCCGGGGTCGCGATGGGTGAGTTCGGCGACCGCACGACCGCCCGGCTGGGCAGCCCGGCGGTCCGCGCCACCCGGGTCCGCAGCGACCTGGAGTGGCTGTTCGCGCTCGTCCACCGGCTGGAGGGCGACCAGGCCCTGCTGCCCCACCTCGACGTGGTCGCCAACTCCACCGCGCACCTCGCCGGGGACCGGATGGTGCTGCCCTTCACCGAGGTGCACGGCGAGCAGGACAAGCGGGCAGTCCGGATCCGGGCCACCGGTCCGGTCCGGCTCGCGCTGGGGACCGCGGCGGCGCCCGTCCCGTACCGGCGGCTGGTCGCGGAACTGGCCGAGGCCTTCCCGGAGGCCGGTGAGGACGCCGTCACCGGTCTGGTCCGCCAGTTGTGGGAGCTCGGCTTCCTCGGCAGCGACCTGCGCCCGCCGCAGACCGAGGCCCGGCCCGACGAGTACCTGCTGAAGAAGGTCGCCGGGCTGCCCGGGGCCGAGGACGTGGCCGAGGGCCTGCGCGCGGTCGTCGACCTGACCCGGACCGCCCACGACGTCGCGGGCCTGCGCGCGCTGGCCGCCGCCCAGACCGCGCTGGTCCCCGAACACCGCGGCCGCACCTACCAGTTGGACGCGGCCCTCGACCTGCGCACACCCACCCTGAACCGTGCCGTCGGCGAAGCCGCCGCCGACGCGGTCGACGTACTGCTGCGGCTGGCCGCCGCCTCCGGCACCGACCACCAGCACCTGGCGCGCTACCGCGAGGAGTTCGTCGAACGCTACGGCGCCGGCGCCCGGGTGCCCGTCCTGGAGGTGCTCGGCGCCGACACCGGCCTGGACGCGCCGCCGCTCTACACCCAGCCCGGCCGCGCCTTCGACCTGCCGCCCACCACCACCCCGCCGGACACCGCCCGGTTCGACGCCGCCCTGCTCGACCTCGCCCAGGAGGCCTGGTGGGAGCGGGCGTTCGAGGTCGAGCTGACCGACGCCAGACTGGACCGGCTCGCCCCGCCCGGCAAGCCCGGCACCGCACCCGTCCTGCCGGTGGTCGACGCCTACCTGAGCATCGAGGCCGCCGACCGGGAGGCGATCGACCGCGGCGAGTGGCGGGCCGTGCTGCGCTCCGACGGGATGGCCCAGGGCGGGCGCACCTTCGGCCGCTTCTTCGACCTGCTCGGGGACGGCGCCGTCGAGCGGCTGCGCGCGTACGCCCGGCGCGAGGAGGCGCTGTTCCCCGACGCCGTGCACGCCGAACTCGCCTTCCGGCCGACCTGGGGCCGCGCCGCCAACGTCGCCGTCCGGCCGCGGATCCGGCCGTACGAGATCCCGGTCAACAGCACCCCGTCGGTGCCGCCGGACCGGGTCGTCCCGCTCGACGACCTGCTGCTCGGCGCCACCGAGGGCCGGCTCTACCTGTGGTCCCGGCGGCTCGGCCGGGAGGTGGTCGTCGCCCAGCACCACATGCTCAGCCCGCTGGTTGCCCCCGACACGGCCCGGTTCCTGCTGGAGGTGTCCTACGACGGGTACGTGCTGCCGGTCGCCTTCGGCTGGGGGCGGCTCGCCCGGGCGCCGTTCCTCCCCCGGGTGGTCCGCGGCCGGGTCGTGCTCCGCCCCGCCCAGTGGCGGCTCACCGCGCCCGACCTCGCCGACCCCGCCGCCTGGCGGGCCCGCTGGAACGTCCCCCGGCACGTCTACCTGGTCGAGGACGACAACCGGCTGCTGCTCGACCTCGACCACCCGCAGACCCTCCCCGAACTGCGCGAGGCGCTCGGACCGGGCGCGGCGCTGACCTTCCAGGAGCTGCTGCCCGTCCACGACCGGCTCTGGCTGACGGACGGGCACGGGCGGCGCCACCACGAGGAGGTCGTCGTCCCGCTGATCGTCCGGGACGCCGCCTCGGCCGCCCGCCACCCGGCCGGCGGCCGGACCACCGCCCCGGTGCCGCGGCACCTGCCCGGCGGCGAGTGGTCGTTCCTCCAGGTGTACGCCGGCCCGGAGCGCCAGGACGAGATCCTCACCGGCCCGCTGCCCGACCTGCTCGCCGAGCTGCGTGCCGAGGGCCTGCTGGACCGCTGGTTCTACCTCCGCTACGCCGACCCCCACCCGCACCTGCGGCTGCGGGTGCGCAGCGCCGACGCGCCGCGCACCCTGGCCCGGCTGCTCGCCTGGGGGCGTGACCTGGCGGGCCGGGGCCTCGCCCGGGACCTCACGGTGGCCTCCTACGCGCCCGAGGTCGCCCGCTACGGCGGCGCCGACTGCTACGACGCCGTCGAGCGGCTCTTCGAGGCCAGCAGCGAGGCCTCGGTCGGGCTGCTCGCCGGCCGCCCCGACCTGCGGCCCGAGCCGCTGCTGGTCGCCGCCGTCGACCTGCTGTACGCCCAGTGGGGCGTCCCGCTGCCGGACCGCGCGGACCTCGCCCCTGGCGGCCGGGCCGACGACGAGGCCGTCCGCCGGTCCTTCCGCGCCGACCGCGACTATCTCTGCGAGCTGCTGCGGCCCTGGCCGCGCCGCCCGCACGAGGAGGGCGCCCGGCACCGGCTGCTGCTCGCCGAGGCCTTCGCCGCCCAGCGGCCCGCCGCCGGTGCGGCCGCGGCGGCGGTCCGCCGGGCCGCCGGGGCCGGGCGGCTGGTCGGCAGCGAGCGGCAGGTGCTCGCCAGCCTCGCGCACCTCCAGGTCAACCGGCTGCTGCCGATCGACCTGGCCCGCGAGGAGCGCGCCTACGGCCTGTGGCGGCACACCCTGCGCGCCGTCCGCGGCCGGCTCGCCGCCGAGGCCGCTGCCGAGGACGCTGCCGAGAACGGCGCCGAGAGCGGCGGCCGCGGCACCGGACGGGAGGGCGGACGATGACCTGGCTGCGCGTCATCGCGCTGTTCTGGCGGCTCAGCCCCGGCAAGGTCACCGGCTACGCGCTCTGCACCGTGCTGAACGCCGCCGTCCCCGGCCTGCAGATCGCGCTCACCGCGCAGGTCGTGCAGAGCGTCGCGGACGCCGTCGGCGGCGTGGCCGGGGCCCGCGACGACGCCCTGCGGGCCGGCTACCAACTGCTCGCCCTCGCCGTGGCGGGCCACCTGCTCGGCATCGCCGTCCAGTACCTGGACTCGCTGCTGCGCCTGGAACTCACCACCAGCATCGGTGAGCAGGTGATGCGCAAGGGCATCACCCTGGATCTCCAGCAGTACGAGGACGCCGACGCGTACGACAAGCTCCAGCGGGCCTTCCAGGAGAGCAACGGCGGCCGCGTCTACCAGCTGTTCGCCGAGATGCTGGAGGCCGCCCGCGAACTGGTCACCCTGCTGTCCGTCAGCGCGGTGCTGTTCGCCTGGAGCCCCTGGGTGGCGCTGGTCATCCTGGCGGCCCCGGTCCCCTCGGTGATCGCCCACATGGCGTTCGGCCACAAGGTCTTCGAGATCGAGTACGCCCGTACGGCCGACCGTCGGCGGCTGTACTACTACCAGTACCTGACCACCACCGACCACTCCTTCAAGGAGGTCCGGCTCTTCCAGCTCGGCCCCTACCTGCTGGACCGCTACCGGGAGCTGGTCCACCGCTTCTTCCGGATCGACCGCGGCGTGGCCCGCCGCCAGTCCGTCACCGTCGGCGGCTTCGGCCTGCTGAGCGTGCTCGCCTCCTCCGGCGCCCTGCTGTGGGCGATCCGGGACGCCGCCGACGGCAGCCGGGTGGGCGAGCTGGCCGGCTACCTCCAGGCCATCGGCACGGTGCAGGTGGCCGCGCACGGACTGCTGCTCGGCGCCGCCGCGCTCTACAAGGACACCCTCTTCCTCGGCAACCTGTTCGGCTTCCTCGACCTCCCGGAACGCCGGATCGCCGGCGGCGACCGGCCCTTCCCGGCCACCCTGCGCGAGGGCATCGAGTTCCGTGACGTCAGCTTCCGCTACCCCGGCACCGACCGGCCCGTCCTGGACCGGCTCAGCTTCCGCATCCCGGCCGGCGCCTGCGTCGCCCTGGTGGGCCAGAACGGCGCCGGCAAGACCACCGTCGTCAAGCTGCTGACCCGGATGTACGAGCCGACCGGCGGCCAGATCCTGATCGACGGCGTCCCGATCGAGGAGTACGACATCGACGGGCTGCAACGGAACATGGGCGTGATCTTCCAGGACTTCATCCGCTACGAGATGAGCGTGCGGCACAACATCGGCTTCGGCCGGGTCGAGTCGCTGGACGACCTCGACCGGGTCCGGCAGGCCGCCGGGTCGGCCGGCGCGGCCCCCGTCGTGGACGCCCTGCCCGGCGGCTACGACACCATGCTCGGCCGGCACTTCGAGGAGGGCCACCAGCTCTCCGGCGGCCAGTGGCAGAAGATCGCCCTGTCCCGGGCGTTCATGCGCCGGGCCCCGATCGTCGTCCTCGACGAACCGACCGCCGCGATCGACGCCGAGGCCGAGGCCGAGATCTTCGGACGGCTGCGCGAGATCGCGGGCGAGTCCACCTCCCTGGTCATCGCCCACCGCTTCTCCACCGTCCGGATCGCCGACCGGATCGTCGTCGTCGCGAACGGCCGGCTGGCGGAGGAGGGCACCCACGACGAACTGCTCCGGGCCGAGGGCGTCTACGCCCGGCTCTTCCGCCTCCAGGCGGCCGGCTACCTCGCCGACAGTGCCCCGCACTGACCGTCCCGTACTGACCGTCCCCGTACTGCCCGCGACGCACCGACTGCCGCCGTGCTGCCCGTCCCGGTTCCGACCGTCCCCGCACCGAAAGCCGACCCGTGCCCATCTCCGTCGTCCTCCCGGTCATGCCCAGCGACCCGGCCCAGCTCGTCCCGTACGCCGAACTCGTGCGGGAGGGCCGGGCGGCGCGGCTGTGGCAGGGCCAGTCACTGCGCCTGGAGACCCACCAGGCCTTCGCCTACCTGGCCGGGCTCGGCCACCGGGTGCCGGTGGGCACCGCCGTCGCGCTGATGCCCCTGCGGCACGAGCTCGACGCCGCCCTCCAGGCCCGCTCGCTGGCCCGGCTGACCGGCCACCGGACCGTCCTCGGCCTCGGGCCGGGCGCCGCCGACTTCGTGGCCGAACTGCGCGGCGCGCCCTACCCGCGCCCCGGCGAGGCGGCCGCCGGGTACCTGCGCACCGTCCGGGCGCTGCTCGCCGGGGCCGCCCACGGCGGACTGCCGGACGAACTCGACCACCCCGGTGTGGAGCTGGGCCTCGGAGTGCTCCGCCCGGCGCTGGCCCGGGTGGCCGGGCGGGAGGCCGACGCGGCCATCACCTGGATGACCCCGCCCGGGTACCTGCGGGACGTCCTCACCCCGGCGCTGGCCCGGGGCGCGGCCGAGGCGGGCCGGCCGGTGCCCAGGCTGGTCACCGTCGTCCACGCGGCCCTGGACCGCCCGGGGCGCAACCCGTACCGGCTCGCCTACGACGCCGCCCACGCGCACCTGGCCTCGCCGCACTACACCGACATGCTCCGCCGGGCCGGGCTGCGGGTGCACCCGTCCAGCCCCTCGCTGGGCGCCCGGGCCCTGGTCGACTCCGGCACCTTCGTCCACGGCGACGCCGACGCGGTGGCGGCCGGCCTGGCCGCCTACGGCCGGGCCGGGGTCGACGAGGTGGTGGTCAACGTCGCGGGCGTGGCCGTCGCCGAAGGGGCCGGGGCGGCGCTGGCGGACCTCCGGGAGATCCTCGACGCCGTTCGGAGGAAAGACTGTTGATCAGGCGTCAGATCCCGGGCTCCCGTGGTCGGACCCGCCCACTCGTTCGCGTAGGATCGGATGCCGGGGCGGCGCGGAAGGGGCGGACATGGGCGATGACGTGACGGACTGGCTGGCGGCGAACGCCGTCCCGCTCGACAGCCTGGATGCCGGGGCTCCGGCCGGCGACCTGGCTCCGCTGCGCCGGGTGCTGGGGGAGGCCCGGGTCGTCGGGCTCGGCGAATCCACCCACGGGACGGCCGAGTTCTTCCGGCTCAAGCACCGGCTGCTCGAATTCCTGGTCCGCGAACTCGACTTCGGGGCCCTGGCCATGGAGGCCAGCGCGGCCTCCGCCGGGGCGGTGGACGCCTACGTCCGGTACGGCACCGGCGACCCGGTCACCGCCCTGGACCGGCTGGGCTTCTGGACCTGGAAGACCTACGAAGTGCTCGCCCTGGTCGAATGGTTGCGCGAGCACAACCGGGCGCTGCCCGAGGCCCGGCGGGTGCGCTTCGTCGGCGTCGATCCGCAGCGCAGCGCCGGATCGGCCGAGGAGGTCCACGCCTTCCTCCGGCAGGTGGCGCCCGAGCGGGCCGCCGCCGTGCACCGCACCCTGCGGGCGATCGGCGACAGCACACCGGCCGGGGACCTCGAAGGCGGCGGTGAACTGCACGCCGGTGCCCGGCAGTTGCTCGACGAACTGGTGGACCGCCGGGAGGACCATGCGGCCCTGGCCGGTGCCGCCGCCACCGACCGGGCGATCGCCCACGCCCGCAACCTGGTCCGGGCCGCCGACCTGGCCCGCCGCCCACCGCTGGGCACCGACGGCAGGACCGAGGAGGGATCGCTCGCCGCCCGGGACCGCCACATGGCCGAGGCCGTCGCCGAACTCCACGACGGCACCGGGCTGCGGACGGCCGTGTGGGCCCACAACAGCCACGTGATGACCGGCCGTTACGCGGCCGGCGTCCCCGCCATGGGCCGCCACCTCCGGGAGCGCTACGGCGACGGCTACTACGCCCTCGGCCTGCTCCTCGGCAAGGGCGCCTTCCGGGCCCGCACCGGCTCCACCCGGGCCCGCCCGCCGCGCCGGCACGGCATCGGCGGCGGCGGACCGAAGTCCGTCGAGGGCCGGCTCGCCGCCGCCCACCGCGACGACCACCTGATCGACCTGCGCGCCGCCCGCGGCGAGCCCGCCGTCGAGGCCTGGTTGGCCGAACGCCACTACCTGCGCAGCTTCGGCGCGGGCGTGCCCCGCTTCAGCTACCGCTTCGAACTGGCGCCGACGGTGCTGGCCGAGGAGTACGACGGCCTCGCCTACGTCCGCCGCTCCACCTGCACGCGGCCCCTGCCACTGCCCCCGGAGCCCGGCAGCCGCTGACCGGTAGCCGGCGGATCAGCGCTGGATCTCGACCCGGGCCCGCTCGTCCGGCGTGCCGATGTCCCAGAAGCGGACCGTGCCGCGCGCGCCGCCGTAGGCGCCCGTACCGCCGGTGACGGCCATGTCGAGCGGGGCGCCCGAGCCGTTCGTCCAGAGCGACTGCATCGTCAGCGAGCCGCCCTCGACCTCGATGGTGAGCAGGCAGTGCTTGGTGACCTCCGCGCCGTGGACCTGGACGACCTGGCAGCTTCCGCCCCCGCGGCCGACGGTGCGGCCGTCCTGGACGGTGCCGCCGGAGTAGACGTCCTGGTCGCCCAGGCTCGGCCCGGCCGGGCCGACGTCCACGGTCTCGTACTGGTCGTTCTGGAGCTTGAGTTCGAGCACCTCGACGCGGCCCGGCCGCGGGGCGTCGGCGTCCGCGCTGCCCACGGCGGCGAGGCCGATCGCGGCGGTGGCCAAGGAGGCGGCGACGATCCTCCTGGCCGTCAGGTGCCTGCTGCTGCGTGCGGTGGTGGCCATGGTGGACCCTTTCGTCGAGAACCCTGGTGTGCACTCCCTCGACGCTATGACCTGCGGGCCCGTCCCTTCCAAGACCGATTCCGCTATCACGCCATGCCCTCGCGGGCATGATCGGCAGGGGCGGACCGCGGCCGCACCCGTCCCGGTGGCCCCCGACCCGGAGGCCCCCGAACCGCCCCCGAACCGCCGTCGGCCCGTCGCCCGGTAGGGTCGGGCCGCAGGGTTCGTACGCGTCCGGGGAGGGGGAGTGCCGTGAGCGCCGTGCCGGTCACCGTCCGGTCGGTCACCGTCCGGACAGTCACCGTTTGGGCGGAGCTGCGACGGCGGCCGCTGGGCTTCCTGTGGTCGGCGTGGCCGCTGCGCGTCTGGGCGTTCCTGCTGACCGGCACCCTCCAGGGCACCGCCGTGCTGGTGCTGCTCGCGGTGCTGCTGTTCGTCGGCCTCGGGCTGTCCGTGGTCGGGATCGGCCTGCTGGTGCTGGCCGGGACGGCCGTGCTCGGGGTGCCGCTCGGCGCGCTGGAGCGGCGGCGGCTGCTGCTGGTCGAGCCGGTGCCGCTGGCCGACCCGCACGGTGCGCTGCCCGGCGCGGGGGCGGCCGTCCGGCTGCGGAGCAGGCTCAGGGAGCGGGCCACCTGGCGCGAACTGGCGTACCTGCTGGTCCAGGCCGTGCTGTTCACGGCGAGCGGCCTCGGCTTCGTCGCGCTGTTCGGGTTCTCGCTGCTGCTGTCGGCGGCGCCGGTGTTCGTGTGGGCGGTCAGCCCGGACACCGTGATGCTGATCCCCGGTCAGCCGATCTCGCAGCCGCTCGCGGCCCTGCCCGGCACCGCCGCCGGGCTGCTCGGCCTGGTGCTCTGCGCCTACACCGGGGCCCTGCTGGCCGGGGCGCAGGTGTGGACGGCGCAGCTGCTGCTCGCGGCGCGGGACGAGGACCTGAGCGGCCGGGTCACCGAACTCACCCGCTCCCGAGCCCGGTTGGTGGACGCCTTCGAGGCGGAGCGGCGCCGGATCGAGCGCGACCTGCACGACGGCGCCCAGCAGCAGCTGGTGGCCCTGAGCATGACCCTGGGCCTGGCCGAACTGGAGCTGCGCGGCCGGGAGCCGGCCGCCGCCGAACTCGTCACCCGGGCCCGCGGCGAGGCCCGGCGGGCGCTGGAGCAGCTGCGCACCCTGGTGCGCGGGATCCACCCCCAGGTGCTGACCGACCACGGACTGCCCGCCGCCGTCGCCGAGTTGGCGCTGCGCCACCCCGTCCCGGTCACCGTCGACATCGACCTGCCGCACCGGCTGCCCGGCCCGGTGGAGACCGCCGCGTACTTCACCGTCACCGAGGCGCTGACCAACGCCGCCAAGCACAGCGGCGCCGGCGAGGTCGACGTCGCGGCGCGCCTGGAGGACGGGAAGCTCGTGCTGCTCGTCACCGACAACGGCCGTGGCGGGGCCGATCCCGCCGCCGGCGCCGGCCTCCAGGGGCTGGCCGACCGGGTGGCCATCCTGAGAGGACGACTCATCGTGACCAGCCCCGTCGGCGGACCGACCCGACTGCGCGTGGAGGTCCCGTGCTCCGGGTAGTGCTCGCCGAGGACGCCGTACTGCTGCGGGCCGGCCTGGTGGAGCTGCTCGGCCGGGTCGGGCACCGGGTGGTCGCCGCGGTCGGCGAGGCCGGGGAGCTGGCCCGGGCCGTCGACGCCGAACGGCCCGACGTCGTCATCACCGACGTCCGGATGCCGCCGGACTTCCGCGACGAGGGGCTCCGGGCCGCCGTCGAACTGCGCGCCCGGCACCGGGGGTTGCCCGTCCTGGTGCTCTCCCAGTACGTGGCGACGGCCTACGCGACCCGGCTGCTCGGCGAGGACTCCGCCACCGGGGGCGGCCTCGGCTACCTGCTCAAGGACCGGGTCGGCGAGGTCACCGACTTCATCGACGCGCTGGAGCGGGTGGCGGCCGGGCAGACCGTGCTGGACCCGGAGGTGGTCCGGGTGCTGCTCGGGCAGCGCACCGCCGACGAGCC
Organism: Kitasatospora sp. NPDC001309; assembly: GCF_042896295.1. Lineage (NCBI taxonomy): Bacteria > Bacillati > Actinomycetota > Actinomycetes > Kitasatosporales > Streptomycetaceae > Kitasatospora > Kitasatospora sp. NPDC001309. Next base: position 70,637 of record NZ_JBIAXC010000030.1, read on the forward strand.
GTTGAAGCGGCTCACCCCGCGCGAGCGGGAGGTGCTGGGGCTGATGGCGGAGGGGCTCAACAACCAGTCGATCGCCCAGCGGCTGACCGTCACCGAGGCCTCGGTGGTCAAGCACGCCGGCAACATCTTCATGAAGCTGGACGTCGACCCGGTGGAGGGCAACCGGCGGGTGCTGGCGGTGCTGGCGTACCTGCGGGGGCGGCCGGTCATCCCGCCGGCGGGGCGGTGACGGGGCGCAGCTCCGCGCCGGGGGTGAGCAGGTGGGTGAGCCGCTCGGCCGAGGCCTCCCAGGACCACTGGTCGGCCACCCAGCGGCGGCCCCGCCGCCCGAACTCCCGGGCCCGGTCCCGGTCCAGCAGGGCCGCCGTGACGGCGTCGGCCACGGCCGGCACGGACCGGCCGTCCACCACGCTCCCGGTCCGGCCGTCCAGGACGGCGTCGGGCGCGCCGCCGGAGCGGCCGGCCACCACGGGCAGGCCGCCGGCCGCGGCCTCCAGCAGGACGATGCCGAGGCCCTCCGCCTCCAGGCCGGCCCGCCTGGTCCGGCACGGCATGGCGAAGACGTCCGCCGCCGCGTAGTACCGGGCGGTCGCGTCGTGCTCCAGTCCGCCGGCGAACACCACGGCGCCCGGCGCGAGCCGGTCCGCCAGCCCGCGCAGCCGCCGCTCGTCGGGGCCCTGCCCGACCAGCAGCAGGACGGCGTCCGGGACACTCCGGCGGATCAGCGGCAGCGCCCGGATCAGGGCGTCCTGGCCCTTGCGGGGCACCAGCCGGGACACGCAGAGGACCACCGGGGCGTCACCGAGGCCGTACTCGGCGCGGACCGCCCGGCGGTGCTCCGCCGAGGGCCGGAACGTCCCCGCGTCCACACCGGGGACGAGCCGTTCCAGCCGGGCCCGCGGCCCCAGCGCGGGGGCGATCCGGCGGCGGGTGTACTCGCCGAGGTAGGTGACCACGTCCACGTGGTCGCCTATCCGGCGCAGCAGCCGGCGGGCCAGCGGGGCGCGGGCCCACCAGATCTCGTGGCCGTGGGTGGTGGCGACGCTCCGTTCGATCCCGCCGCGGCGCAGCGCGGGCGCCATCGCGGCCAGCGGCGCGGCGGCGCCGAACCAGACCCGGTCGCAGCCGTGGGCGCGGGCGATCTCCAGCGTCCGGCGGGTGACCCGGGCGGTGGGCAGCAGGGTGCGGGCCGGGTCGCGGACCACCGGGAAGGGCAGGGTGGCGTCGTACCGGGCGGCGCCCGGTTCGGCGGAGGTGTGGACGACCACGTCGTGGTCCGGCACGCGGACGGCCATCGCGTGCACGAAGGTCTCGATGCCGCCCTGCCGGGGCGGGAAGTCGTTGGTGACGATCAGGGTGGTGCCCATGGGTGTCGGTGCCTCGTATCCGGGAGGGGTGGTCGGTCAGACGAAGAGGGGGTTCGGGCGGTCGGCGCCGGTCCGCGGGGCCGGGGCGGAGGCGGCGGCGGGAACCGGGCGAGCCCCGGGCACGACGCGGGCCCAGAGCGCCAGCACGACGGGCAGCGCCAGGTAGCCGAAGCGGCCGGCCGGGGCCAGCAGGAAGGCGGCGCCCAGGCCGAGGGCCAGCCGGTCGGCGGCGGCGACCAGAGAGCGGGGCGGCCGGCGCACCAGGGAGACGGCGACGGCCAGGCCGGCGGCCAGCAGCAGGGCGAGCGCCGCCCACCAGCCGGCCGGGCCGAGGTCGGCGAGCAGCTTGCCCGGCAGCGGGCTGGCGGCCTCGGTGCGCAACTCGCCGCGGCCGAGCGGGAAGGCCAGCACCTGGGCGACCATCGGTCCGGGGGCGAGCAGGGCGGCGGGCAGAGCCAGGGCGGCGGTGCCGAGCAGCGCCGTGCCGCAGCCGCAGGCGGCGGCTCGCCGGCCGGCCGTGGCGGCCAGCAGGGCGACGGCGACGGCCACCGCGGGCCAGGCCGTCCACTTGAGCGCACAGGCCGCGGCCAGCGCCAGCCCGGTGGCGGCCGGGCGGCCCGCCGAGGCCAGCGCGAGGGCCAGGCAGAGCAGGCCGGTCAGCGGGAGGTCGACACCGCTGACCGCGAGCGGCAGCGCCACGACCGGCGAGGCGACCAGGGCCGCGAGGGCCGGGAGGGCCGCCCCGGCCGGTACCGGGCCCCGGTTCCGTCCGGTGCCCGTTCCGTCCTCCGGCGCGGCGGCGCGCAGCACCCGGTGGGCGAGCCACAGGCCGCCGAGGAACACGGCGGCGCACCACAGCCGGGGATCGCCCGCCAGCCGGGCCGGCAGGCCGTCGGCGCCGAGCACCGCGCGCGGCACGCCCAGCAGGGCCATCGCCGGCAGGTAGGGCGTCACCTCGGCCACCGTGCGCGGCTCGTCGAGGTACGGGGAGCCCTGGTGCAGCAGCAGCGAGCCGGACCGTTCGATCACCCCGACCTCGCTCTGCCCGGCCCCGGAGAGCACCAGCAGCAGCAGCGGCAGGACGACCGCCCCGGCCAGGGCCAGCGCGGTCGAGCGGGCCGGGGCGTCCCGCCGCGCGGGCAGCAGGACGGCGACCGCCGCGAGGAGGTAGCCGACCGCGGCGACGGCGCCCCAGGTCCGGTGCGGCCCGAGCGGCGAGACGAGGGGGAACACGGCGGCCCAGGCGGCGCAGGCGAGCCAACCGGCGCACCAGTACCACCTGCGCCCGTCCGCTCCCGGAGCCCGGCGGGGCTGGTGAGTGAGCACCTCACCATTGCAGCCGCGGCGGGTGGGTGACGTCATGACAGCCAGGTCGAGGAACGGTGGTCGGGTTTCCCCTACCGTCCCGGCCCCACCGACCGGCCCCGCCGAGCCCCGCCCGCACCCACCCGACCCCGGCCGGGGATCGTGCCCGAACCGCCGTACGACGGACCGCGTAGGGTGGCGGAACCATGACCGGCCGCACCCCAGGAGCCCCCATGACCTCGACCGTCGTCCCCGCCGGCCCGCTGCCGGTCGGGGTGATCGGCCTCGGCGACATCGCGCAGAAGGCGTACCTGCCGGTGCTCACCGCCCTGCCCGGGCTCGACCTGCGCCTGATGACCCGGGACCGGGCCAAGCTGGACCGGCTGGGGGAGACCCACCGGATCGACGCCGCAAGCCGGTTCACCGACCTGGGCGCGCTGATCGACAGCGGCATCCGGGCCGCCTTCGTGCACGCGGCCACCGACCAGCACGTGCCGATCGTCGAGCGGCTGCTCGGCGCCGGGGTGGACGTGTACGTGGACAAGCCGCTCGACTACACCGTGGACGGCGCCCGCCGGCTGGTCGACCTCGCCGACCGCACCGGCCGCTCGCTGATGGTCGGCTTCAACCGGCGCCACGCCCCCGGCTACGCCCAGGCGTTGGAGCGCCCGCGCGACCTGATCGTGCTGCAGAAGAACCGCGAGGGCCTGCCCGAGGCCGCCCGGACGCTGGTCTTCGACGACTTCGTGCACGTGGTGGACACCCTGCGGTTCCTGGTCCCCGGCGAGATCGAGCAGGTGGACGTCCGGGCCCGCAAGGACCGCGAGGGCCTGGTGGAGCACGTGGTGCTGACGCTCGGCGGGGAGGGCTTCACCGCACTCGGCATCATGAACCGGGTCTCCGGCTCGACCGAGGAGGTGCTGGAGGTCTCCGGCGGCGACTCCAAGCGCGAGGTGCGCAACCTCGCCGAGGTCATCGACCACCGGGGCCAGCCCACCGTCCGGCGGCGTGGCGACTGGGTTCCGGTGGCCCGTCAGCGCGGGATCGAGCAGTGCGTGCTGGGCTTCCTGGACGCCGTCCGGGCCGGGAAGACCCTGGACGCCCACGACGCGCTGCGCACCCATGAGTTGTGCGAGCTGATCGTGGAACGGATCGGGTAAAGCCGGGCAAAGGCACGGTCAAACTGGGGAATTGCTGGGCGGCTGCTGGAAGGAGCCTGGGAAAGAGCCGAATCGACGCTTCCGCACGTCACCGGGCCGGAACCGACAGTTCATTGACGAGGTCTTGTCGGGGCATTTTCTACGCGCGTATCTTGAGGGCGCCGCGGGGGAACGGGAGCCGTCCCCCGCTCTCTCCCGACCTTCCTTCTACGCGAGTAGCGTCCGCTGCCCGAGCTAGGAGCCATGCCCCGGTGACCACCGCCTCCGCCCCCCGCCCCCGCAGAGCCGCCCTGTTGCGCGCCGCCGTCGCCCCGGCCGCACTCGCCGTCTCGCTGGTGCTCGTCCCGCTGCCGTCCGCCGTCGCCGCCGGTGCGGCCGCCGCCCCGCCCGCGCCCACCGAGGCCGGTCCGCTGCGGATCCACGACATCCAGGGCACCACCCGGGTCTCCCCGCAGGCCGGAAAGCCGGTCACCGGCGTGCCCGGAATCGTCACCGGTGTGCGCGCGTACGGCAGTTCCAAGGGATTCTGGCTGCAGGACCCGAACCCGGACGCCGACCCGGCCACCAGCGAGGGCATCTTCGTCTTCACCGGCGGAAACCCGACCGTGAAGGTCGGCGACTCGGTGCTGGTCAGCGGAAAGGTCACCGAGTACTACCCGAACTCCTCGGGCGGCTCGCAGTCCGTCACCGAGCTCACCGGCCCCGCCGTCACGGTGCTCTCGGCCGGCAACCCGCTGCCCGCCCCCGTGGTGGTGGACACCCGCAACATCCCCGGCACCTACGCCCCGCCGGCCGGGCCCGACGGCAGCATCGACGCCGGTCGGCTCGACCCGGAGAAGTACGCCCTGGACTTCTACGAGTCGCTGGAGGGCATGCTCGTCCAGGTCAAGGACGTCCGGGTGATACAGGCGACCGACAAGTACAACGAGCTCTGGGTCGCCGCCGACCGCCAGGACCAGCGCAGCAAGCGCGGCGGCGTGCTCTACGAGTCCTACCGCGAGCCCAACGTCGGCCGCCTGATGGTGCAGCAGCAGGCCGCCGTCACCCAGCAGCCCTTCCCGGTCGCCAACGTCGGCGACGAGCTGACCGGCACCACCACCGGCCCGCTGGACTACAACTCCTTCGGCGGCTACACCCTGGTGGCCGGCACCCTCGGCACCCTCAAGGACAACCACCTCCAGCGCGAGGTCACCCCGCAGGCGGGCGAGCGCGAACTCACCGTCGCCACCTACAACGTGGAGAACCTGGCCGCCACCAACCCGGACGCCAAGTTCGCCGAGCTGGCCCAGGGCATCGTCACCAACCTGCGCTCGCCCGACATCGTCGCCCTGGAGGAGATCCAGGACAACAACGGCGCCAAGAGCGACGGCACCGTCGACGCGAGCCAGACCGTCGCCAGGTTCCTCGCCGCGATCAAGGCGGCCGGCGGCCCCGCCTACGACTGGCGCTCGGTCGACCCCCAGGACGGCAAGGACGGCGGCGAGCCCGGCGGCAACATCCGCCAGGTCTTCCTGTTCAACCCCCAGCGGGTCTCCTTCACCGACATCCCCGGCGGCAGCGCCACCGCCGCCGTCGGCGTCACCGGCAGCGGCGCCGCCACCGCGCTCACCGCCTCGCCCGGCCGGATCGCGCCCACCGACGACGCCTGGACCAACAGCCGCAAGCCGCTGGTCGGCCAGTTCGCGTTCCGCGGCCAGAAGGTCTTCGTGATCGCCAACCACTTCAACAGCAAGGGCGGCGACCAGGGCATCGACAGCCGCTTCCAGGCCCCGACCCGCAGCTCCGAGGTGCAGCGGGTCAAGCAGGCCACCGTCGAGCAGGCCTTCGTCGCCGGGCTGCTGGCCGCCGACAAGCAGGCCAGGATCGTCTCGCTCGGCGACTTCAACGACTACCAGTTCTCGCCCGCGCTGGCCGCGCTCACCAAGGGCGGCGTGCTGCGCGACCTGGTGAACGAGCTGCCGGAGACCGAGCAGTACTCCTACGTCTACCAGGGCAACTCCCAGGTGCTCGACCACGTCCTGGTCAGCCCCGAGCTCGGCTACGCCAAGTACGACGTGGTGCACATCAACGCCGAGTTCGCCCAGCAGGCCAGCGACCACGACCCGCAGGTGGTCCGCCTCAAGCCGTGACCTGAGCTGCGGTTATCCTGCCTCCGTCGTCGGCGACCGCCGACGGCGGAGGCTTTTCGCCGACGGGGGACGACGTGCAGTACCGGATCGAACGGATCGGCCGCGACGACTGGGAGCGGCTGCGCACCATCCGGCTGGCCCAGCTCCTCGACACCCCGCTGGCGTTCGGCGAGACCCACGCGTACGCGCAGCTCCAGGGCGAGGGCAACTGGCGGGCCCGTACGGACTGGCTGAACGAGCCCGGCCGGATCGGCCTGGTCGCCGTGGACGGCGACGACCGGTGGGTCGCCACCATGCTCTCGATCCCCAGCCGCAAGACCGCGACCGTCGACCTGATCGGCGTCTGGGTCGACCCGGCGCACCGCGGCCGCGAGCGCGGCGTCGCCGACGCCCTGCTGGACGCGGTGATCGCCTGGGCGCGGGAGGGCGGCGCCGAGTGGATGCTGCTCGGCGTCCACGAGGCGAACGACCGCGCCGCCGCCTTCTACCGGCGGCGCGGCTTCACCTGCACGGGCGGCGAGACGCCGTACGTGCTGGACGAGCGGGCCCGGATCCTGGAGATGGTCCTCCCGCTCGGGTAGCGGGCGCCCCGGCGGTTCGCCTCACCTGATCCTCGCTTCACGGACGTCTCACTTCACGTACTCCGCGAGGTGCTCGCCGGTCAGTGTCGAGCGGGCCGCGACCAGCTCGGCCGGGGTGCCCTCGAAGACCACCCGGCCGCCGTCGTGCCCGGCGCCCGGCCCGAGGTCGATGATCCAGTCGGCGTGCGCCATCACCGCCAGGTGGTGCTCGATCACGATCACCGACTTGCCGGAGTCCACCAGCCGGTCCAGCAGGCCGAGGAGCTGCTCGACGTCCGCCAGGTGCAGCCCGGTGGTCGGCTCGTCCAGGACGTAGACCCCGCCCTTGTCCGCCATGTGGGTGGCCAGCTTCAACCGCTGCCGCTCACCGCCGGACAGCGTGGTCAGCGGCTGCCCGAGGCTGAGGTAGCCCAGGCCGACGTCGGCGAGCCGCTCCAGGATCCGGTGCGCGGCCGGCAGCTTCGCCTCGCCGTCGCCGAAGAACGCCTCCGCCTCGCCCACCGACATCGCCAGCACCTCGCTGATGTCCCGGCCGCCCAGCCGGTACTCCAGCACCGAGGCCTGGTAGCGCTTGCCCTCGCAGTCCTCGCAGGTGGTGGCCACCCCGGCCATCATCGCCAGGTCGGTGTAGACCACGCCGGCGCCGTTGCAGGTCGGGCAGGCGCCCTCCGAGTTGGCGCTGAACAGGGCCGGCTTCACCCCGTTCGCCTTGGCGAAGGCCTTGCGGATCGGCTCCAGCAGCCCGGTGTACGTCGCCGGGTTGCTGCGCCGGGAGCCCTTGATCGCCCCCTGGTCGACCGAGACCACGCCCTCGCTCGGCGGGATCGAGCCGTGGATCAGCGAACTCTTCCCCGAGCCCGCCACCCCGGTGACCACGGTCAGCACCCCGAGCGGGACGTCCACGTCCACGTCCCGCAGGTTGTGGCTGTCCGCGCCGCGGATCGCCAGTGAGCCGGTGGGCTTGCGCACCTCCGCCCGCAGCGCCGTCCGGTCCGCCAGGTGCCGGCCGGTGACGGTGCCGCTCTTCCGCAGCCCGGCCACGCTGCCCTCGAAGCACACCGTGCCGCCCGCCGCGCCCGCCCCGGGACCGAGGTCCACCACGTGGTCGGCGATCGCGATGGTCTGCGGCTTGTGCTCCACCACCAGCACCGTGTTGCCCTTGTCCCGCAGCCGCAGCAGCAGGTCGTTCATCCGGCTGATGTCGTGCGGGTGCAGCCCGGTGGTGGGCTCGTCGAAGACGTACGTGGTGTCGGTGAGCGAGGAGCCCAGGTGGCGGATCATCTTCACCCGCTGCGCCTCGCCGCCCGACAGGGTGCCGGAGGGGCGGTCCAGCGAGAGGTAGCCGAGGCCGATCTCCACGAAGGCGTCCAGCGCCTGCCGCAGCGCGTCGAGCAGGGGCGCCACCGAGGGCTCGTCCAGTGCCCGGGCCCAGTCCGCGAGGTCGCTGATCTGCATCGCGCAGGCGTCGGCGATGCTGACACCGCCGATCTTCGAGGACCGGGCGGCCTCGCTCAGCCGGGTGCCCCCGCACTCCGGGCAGGAGGTGAAGGTGACGGCGCGCTCCACGAAGGCCCGGATGTGCGGCTGCAGCGCCTCCTTGTCCTTGGACAGCATGGACTTCTGGAGCTTGGGGATCAGGCCCTCGTAGGTCAGGTTGACCCCGTTGACCTTGACCTTGGTGGGCTCCCGGTGGAGGAAGTCCTGGAGCTCCTTCTTGGTGTACCTGCGGATCGGCTTGTCCGCGTCCAGGAAGCCCGAGTTGGCGTACACCCCGACCGTCCACCAGCTGTCCGGCTTCCAGCCGGGGATCAGGATCGCGCCCTCGGCGAGCGACTTGGTGTCGTCGTACAGCTGGGTGAGGTCGATGTCGGTGACGCTGCCCCGGCCCTCGCAGCGCGGGCACATGCCGCCGGTGATGCTGAAACTGCGCCGCTCCTTGACCGTCCTGCCGCCGCGCTCCACCGTCACCGCGCCGGCGCCGCTGATCGACGGGACGTTGAAGGAGAAGGCCTTGGGGGAGCCGATGTGCGGGGTGCCCAGCCGGCTGAACAGGATCCGCAGCATCGCGTTGGCGTCGGTCGCGGTGCCGACGGTGGAGCGCGGGTCGGCGCCCATCCGCTGCTGGTCGACCAGGATCGCCGTGGTCAGGCCCTCCAGGACGTCCACCTCGGGGCGGGCCAGGGTCGGCATGAAGCCCTGGACGAAGGCGCTGTAGGTCTCGTTGATCAGCCGCTGCGACTCGGCGGCGATGGTGTCGAAGACCAGCGAGCTCTTGCCGGAGCCGGACACCCCGGTGAACACCGTCAGGCGGCGCTTGGGGATGTCGACGCTGACGTCCTTGAGGTTGTTCTCGCGTGCCCCGTGCACGCGGATCAGGTCGTGGCTGTCGGCGGCGTGCGGCTCGGCCATCGTGGTCTTCGCTCCGTGTCTCGGTGGCTTCTCGGCGGTACTTCGGTGGGTCTTCGGTGGGGCGTCGGTGGGTCTTCGGTGGGGCGTCGGGCGGCGCCCCGGGCCCGCTCCGGCCGGTCGGTCCCGGCCGGGGCGGGCCCGGGAGGGGTCAGCGCACTTCGTTGAAGCGGACCATGTTGCCCGCCGGGTCGCGGAAGGCGCAGTCGCGGACGCCGTACGGCTGCAGGGTCGGCTCCTGGACGAGCTCGGCGCCGCCGGACTTCAACCGGTCGAACACGCCGTCCAGGTCGGCGGTGGCGAGCACCACCCGGGCGTACGTCCCCTTGGCCATCATCTCGGTGATGGTACGCCGCTCGTCCTCGGTGATGCCCGGGTCCGCGAAGGGCGGCTCCAGCACCAGCGACACGCCGGGCTGGCCGGCGGGCCCGACGGTGATCCACCGCATCGGGCCGCCGCCGACGTCCTGGCGGACCTCGAAGCCGAGCAGGTCGCGGTAGAAGGCGAGCGAGGCCTCGGGGTCGGTGTGGGGGAGGAAGGTCCAGTGAATGCTGATGTCGTTCATGACTGCAACGCTAGGCGCGGCCCCCGGGCGGGCGCTTCTCGAAAACTGATCGCCTCCCCGGGAAACCGATCGACCCCGGGGAGCGGCGGGTGTGGTCGCCGTCCCCCGGGGTCGATGGTCACGCGCAGCGTGCGGTGCTCAGCGCTTGCCGCTCAGGTGCGGCAGCGCAGCATCTCCAGCGGCGGGTGGGCGAGGACGTCCGCCCAGAACTCCTCGCCGTACTCGCGCAGGCCCTCCTCGGAGATCCCCAGCGGCACCCACTCGAGATCGGAGAACCCGGCCCCGCGCAGCGCCTCCTCGTAGACCTCCCGGCGCGGGACGGTGCCGAGGATGCTGATCGGCCGGGGGTCGAGCAGCGCGGTGACCCGCACCCGCGGGCCGGTCTCGACGTGGTCCCCGGTCGGCTCGCAGCGGAACCCGTACTGCTCCAGGCTGAGACAGTCGAAGGCGTAGTCCGGCTTCTGGGCGAAGACGAAGAGCTCCCCGCCCGGCACCAGGCTGCGGTGGACGGTGCGACACATCCGGTCCAGCGACGCGCGGTCCTCCGCGTAGTTGAGGCACTGCACCGCCAGGACCACGTCGAACTTCCGCTCCAGTTCGCGCAGTTCGGCCACATCGCCGACCTCGTAGCGCACCCCCAGCGGGTCGCGCTCCTCGAACGACTCGGCGGCGGCGATCATCTCGGTGGAGATGTCGATCCCGAGCACCTCCGCGGCGCCGCGCCGACGGACCTCGCGACTGTAGAAGCCCGTTCCGCACGCCAGGTCGAGGACGGCCTTGCCGCGGACGTCCCCGACCATCGCGAGGAAGCTCGGCACCTCCCCGAACCGCGTCAGCGGCAGGGCCTTGAAGCCCTCGAACGCCTCGCCGATCCCGTCGTACTGCCGCACGCTCATCGTGTCGTCCTCCCGTGTGCGCAGCCCAGTGCTGTGCTGGGAAGTCTGGCGCAGCCCGACGTGCCGTCGTACTGGCAGAAGCCACGAATCAGCGGCGCTGAGCGAGGTGGACGGTGATGTCCGCGTCCAGTCCGACGCGCTCCGGCAGCACCGCCAGGATCCGGCGGAACACCTCCGCCCGGGCGTCCTCCGGCAGCATCAGATAGGCCGAGACCGTCGACAGATGGCCGAGGTACTCCTCCGGACCGATCGTCAACCGCCGTGGCAGCAGGAGCTGTTGCACCTGGTCGAACCGCTCGGAGCGCTGCAGTTCGGTGCCCGGCCACTGCAGCTCCTGCTCCGGCGGCGTGCCGTCCGGGGACGGCACGTCATCGCTCGCCAGGAACGGCGCCCGCACCACCCTTACGGCTTCGGCCAGTTCGGGGTCGGCCAACTGGACGGGCCCGCCGAAACAGGCGAACACGCCGCCCGGGCGCAGCAGTTCGGCCACCCGCTGCCAGCGGCCCGCCGGGCTGGTCCAGTGCAGTGCCGCCGCCGCGTACACCAGGTCGTACGGCCCGTCCGGCGGCAGCTCCTCGAACGCGGCGCGCACCGTCCGGACGCTGCCCGGGGTGTGCCGGCGCAGCTCGGCGAGCATGGCGGCGTCCGGCTCGGTCGCGGTCACGGCGACGCCGTGCCCGGCGAACAGCCGGGTGGCCTTGCCCGTCCCGGCCCCGATCTCCAGCGCCGTCCGCACCGGCCCGCCCGCGTGCTCCGCGGCGTATCCCGCGACCAGGTCGAAGAGCTCCACCGGATACCCGGGCCGGTACCGCTCGTAGGACTCCGCGACCGTTCCGAAGCTCAGCGCGCGCTCAGGCACCCGGAGCCTCCGGCAGGGCCAGCCACTCCTCCCAGCTGAGGTCGCGCCCCAGGAACCGCGGCTGCCGGAACGGCCACTCGGCGGCGATCCACCGCGGCACCAGCGCGTCGAAGGCCCGCTCCACCGCGCTGCCGACCAGGCCGTCCACCACCCACCAGGAGACCTCGCCGTCCGCCCCGGCCCGCTCGGGCGGGTCGATGTACACGCACCCGTGCACGGCCGTCTCGGCGGCGTCCAGCAGCACGTAGTTGAACGACTGGTGGGCGGCGATCTCCCGCTCGTGCCGGGCGAGGTCGATCCGGTTCGCCTCGGCCGTGATCGTCGCCGCCGGCCACCCCCAGGCCGGCCCGAAGATCCCGAACAGCCGCTCCCGGGAGCCCATCACCGCCGGATAGTCCATCGGCGCGTCCGCCTCCCGGATCGGCCGCAGGTGGTACGCGCCGTCGAGCAGCGGCACGTGGACGGGATGGACGAAATCAGCAGGAAGCCAGGTCATACCCCCGAGGCTATCCACCGCCACCCCGCAGCCCCACCCAATATCCCGGGCCACCGAATGTCCCGCCCCGCCGGAGAGCCGCCTGCCTGCCTGCCCGCCCGGGCGCCCGGTGCCGCTCGGTTCAGCCGAAGATCGCCTCGGGCTCACCGGTGAGCCACACGTTGTCGATCCGCACCCGGTGCATCAGCCAGCGCCCGCCGTCCCGGTGCAGCTCGACGTCGTAGCGGTTCTTCAACAGCGCGTGCGTCGCCGGGGCGGCCGTCAGCAGGTGCTGGGCCTCGACGAGGGCGGTGAGCCGGGCGCGGTCGCCGTCCACGGTGATCCGGGGGTTGGTGATCTGGTGGGTGGTGGTCACCCGCCCGGCGAACATGCCGAGGATGGTCGTGACGATGTGGTCCCGGCCGGTCATCAGGGGCGGCTCGGCGCCCCACGCGGCGGCCGCGGGGCGGAAGTCCAGTTCGGCGTCCGGGGTGAAGGAGGAGGCGAAGAGCTCGCGGTCGTGGAGGTCCTGGCCGAGGCCGAAGCGGAGCAGGGCGTCCAGGATCTCGGTCCGGTCGCGCAGCTCGGTGGCGACGGCGGCCGGGTCGTCGGCGGGTGCGGTGAGGGCGCGGTCGGTGGTGATGTACACGGTGGAACTCCCGGTCGGGTGGCTGTTGTTCGGTGACGGGTCCACCCTCCCGCCGGAACGGCCGGACGATCAACGGGTGACTGTGCAACGATCGTGAACCGAGACTTAACGAAGTGGTGGGGGAGAGGCGGCAAGGGTGCTGGAGCGGCACGAGATCGAGGCGTTCCTGGCGCTCTCCGAGGAACTGCACTTCGGGCGGACGGCCGAACGGCTGCACGTCTCCACCGCACGGATCAGCCAGACCGTACGGAAGCTGGAACGCCGCGTCGGCGCACCGCTGTTCACCCGGACGAGCCGCCGGGTGGAGCCGACCGCGCTCGGCGTCCAGCTGGCGCAGGAGCTGCGGCCCGCGTGGGAGGCGGTGGGCGCCGCCGTCCGGCGGGTCGCCGACGCCGGGCACGGCCGCACCGGAACGCTGCGGGTGGCGTTCGCGGGCCCCGCGGCGGGGCAGCTGCTCATCGGCGTCGCGGAGCGCTTCCGGGAGCGGCTGCCGGGCTGGGAGGCGACCCTCCGGGAGGCCGAACTCGTCGACCGGATCCGCCTGTTGCGGGCGGGCGAGGTGGACCTGGTGTTCGCGGAGTACCCGCTGCGCGAGCCCGACCTGGTGCCGGGCCCGGTCCTGGTGAGCGAGCCCCGGATGATCGCCCTGCCCGCCGGCCACCCGCTCGCGCAGCAGGACGCCGTCACACCGGAGGAGCTGGCCGGGATCCCGCTCGTCCGACTGCCCGCCGCCGTGCCGGAGTCCTTCCGGGCCGACCGCACCCCGGCCCGGACGCCGGCCGGGCGGCCGATCCCGTCCGGCCCGGAGGGCGGCACCCTGAACGAGATCCTCACCCTCGTCGGCGCGGGCCGGGCCGCCTTCCCGCTCGGCGCCCAGGCCCGCCGCTACCACCCCCGCCCCGACGTCACCTACCGCCCGCTGACCGGCGCACCCCCGGTCCGGTGGGGCCTGCTCCACCACCGCGACCGCGCCACCCAGGCCACGGAGGCCTTCCACCACGCGGCCCAGGACCTCCTCGGCACCGCGGACTGACCCCTGGGCCCCGCCGGCCGGTCGGAGTGATGCCGATGGCGGGAAAACAAGCAGGCATGATTGCTTTTTTCTGCGGCCGGTGCCACGCTGCTGCGCGGCGCCGCTCGTGCGGGGCGGCGCCAACAGGCCGGTAGGGGAGGCGCTTTGGTGCGCGGAGGATCGGTGCTGCGGGTCGGCAATGCCTCGGGGTTCTACGGGGACCGGTTCGCGGCGGTGCGGGAGATGATCACGGGTGGGCCGTTGGACGTGCTCACCGGGGACTACCTCGCCGAGTTGACCATGCTGATCCTGGCGCGGGACCGGCTGCGGGATCCCTCGCTCGGGTACGCCCGGACCTTCCTGCGGCAGATGGAGGAGTGCCTCGGCCTGGCCCGGGACCGCGGTGTGCGGGTCGTGGTGAACGCGGGCGGCCTCAATCCGGCCCGGCTCGCGGACCGGTTGCGGGAGCTGGCGCAGCGCCTGGGAGTGCCGACCGTCGTCGCGCACGTCGAGGGGGACGACCTGCTCCCGCGCCGGGAGGAACTCGGCCTGCCCGAGGGCCTGTTGGCCGCCAACGCCTACCTGGGCGGGTTCGGCGTCGCCGCCTGCCTGACGGAGGGGGCGGACGTGGTGGTGACCGGGCGGGTGACGGACGCCGCACTGGTGGCCGGGCCGGCGATCGCCCACTTCGGCTGGGGCCCGGACGAGCTGGACGCCCTCGCCGGGGCGGTGCTGGCCGGGCACGTGCTGGAGTGCGGGGCGCAGGCGACCGGCGGCAACTACGCCTTCTTCGGCGAGCACGACGTGGACCGCCCGGGCTTCCCGCTGGCGGAACTGCACGCCGACGGCTCCAGCGTGATCACCAAGCACCCCGGGACGGGCGGGGCCGTCACGATCGGCACGGTCACCGCCCAACTCCTGTACGAGACCGGCGGAGGGCACTACCTCGGCCCCGACGTGACCGCCCGGCTGGACTCCGTGCGGCTCACCGAGGAGGGCCCGGACCGGGTGCGGATCGACGGCGTGCGCGGCGAGGCCCCGCCGCCGACCCTCAAGGTCGGCCTGAACCGGCTCGGCGGCCACCGCAACGAAGTGGTCTTCGTCCTGACCGGCCTGGACATCGAGGCCAAGGCCGCCCTGGTGCAACGCCAGTTGGCCGCCGCCCTGCCGCCCGAGGTCCGCCCGGCCGAGCTGCGCTGGACCCTCGCCCGCACCGACCACCCGGACGCCGACACCGAGGAGGCCGCGTCCGCCCTGCTCCGACTGACCGCCCGGGACCGGGATCCGGCCAAGGTCGGTCGCGAACTCGGCAGGGCCGCCGTGGAGTTGGGCCTCGCCGGCTACCCGGGCTTCCACCTCACCGCCCCACCCGGCCCGGGCGCCCCGTACGGGGTGTTCACCGCCGCGTACCTGGACGCGAAGCTGGTCGAGCACACCGCGGTGCTGCCGGACGGCCGCCGGATCACCGTCCCGCCCGCCGCAGGCACCGGCCACGTCGCCGCCGTCACCGGCCACGTCGCCTCCGTCGACGCCGAGTTGCCCGAGCCCCTGCCGCCGGGCCCGACCCGTCGCGCCCCGCTCGGCCTGGTGCTCGGCGCCCGCAGCGGCGACAAGGGCGGCGACGCCAACCTGGGCGTCTGGGCCCGCACCGAGGACGCCTGGCGCTGGCTGGCGCACACCCTCACCGTCGACCGGCTGCGCGCACTGCTCCCCGAGGCCGCCGACCTGCCCGTCACCCGGCACCTGCTGCCGAACCTCAAGGCCGTCAACTTCACCCTCACCGGCCTGCTCGGCGAGGGCGTCGCCGCCCAGCACCGCTTCGACCCGCAGGCGAAGGCCCTGGGCGAGTGGCTGCGCTCGCGCCACCTCGACATCCCGGAGGCCCTGCTGTGACCGTCCTGCCCACCCGCGTCGACCCGGCCGGGCCCGAGTACGCGGAGCACCGTGCCGCGATGGTCGCCAAGTTGGCCGAGCTGGACGCCGAGCACGCCAAGGCGCTGGCCGGCGGCGGCCCCAAGTACGTGGAGCGCCACCGCAAGCGGGGCAAGCTGCTGGCCCGGGAGCGGATCGAGCTGCTGGTGGACCAGGACTCGCCGTTCCTGGAGCTGTCCCCGCTGGCGGCCTGGGGCAGCGACCACCCGGTGGGCGCCGCGCTGGTCACCGGCATCGGGGTGGTCGAGGGCGTGGAGTGCGTGATCACCGCCAACGACCCGACGGTGCGCGGCGGCGCCAGCAACCCGTGGACGCTGCGCAAGGCCCTGCGGGCCAACGAGATCGCGCTGCAGAACCGGCTCCCGGTGGTGAACCTGGTCGAGTCGGGCGGGGCGGATCTGCCCAGCCAGAAGGAGATCTTCATCCCGGGCGGCGCCCTGTTCCGCGACCTGACCCGGCTCTCGGCGGCCGGGATCCCCACCGTGGCCGTGGTGTTCGGCAATTCGACGGCCGGCGGCGCCTACGTGCCGGGGATGTCGGACCACACCGTGCTGGTCAAGGAGCGCGCCAAGGTGTTCCTCGGCGGCCCGCCGCTGGTGAAGATGGCGACCGGCGAGGAGGCCGACGACGAGTCGCTGGGCGGCGCCGAGATGCACGCCCGCAGCTCCGGCCTGGCCGACCACTTCGCGGTGGACGAGGCGGACGCGCTGCGGATCGCCCGCCGGATCGTCGCCCGGCTGGAGCACCGCAAGCCGGGCCCCGGCCCGGACCGCTGCGCCGCGCCTCCGGCGTACGACGAGGAGGAGCTGCTGGGCATCGTCCCGGGGGACCTCAAGGTGCCCTTCGACCCGCGCGAGGTGATCGCCCGGATCGTCGACGGCTCCGACTTCGACGAGTTCAAGCCGCTGTACGGCGCCAGCCTGGCCACCGGCTGGGCCCGGCTGCACGGCTACCCGGTCGGCATCCTGGCCAACGCCCAGGGCGTGCTGTTCAGCGCGGAGTCCCAGAAGGCCGCCCAGTTCATCCAGTTGGCGAACCAGCGGAACACCCCGCTGCTGTTCCTGCACAACACCACCGGCTACATGGTCGGCCGGGACTACGAGCAGGGCGGCATCATCAAGCACGGCGCGATGATGATCAACGCCGTCTCGAACTCCAAGGTCCCGCACCTGTCGGTGCTGCTCGGCGCCTCCTACGGGGCGGGCCACTACGGCATGTGCGGCCGGGCGTACGAGCCGCGCTTCCTGTTCTCCTGGCCGAGCGCCAAGTCCGCGGTGATGGGCCCGCAGCAGCTCGCCGGGGTGCTCTCGATCGTGGCCCGCCAGTCGGCGGCGGCGAAGGGGCAGCCGTACGACGAGGACGCGGACGCGGCGATCCGGGCGATGGTCGAGCAGCAGATCGAGGCGGAGTCGCTGCCGGTCTTCCTGTCCGGCCGGCTGTACGACGACGGCGTGATCGACCCGCGTGACACCCGTACGGTGCTGGGCCTGTGTCTGTCCGCGATCCACAACGCGCCGGTCGAGGGCGCGCGTGGCTACGGCGTCTTCCGGATGTGAGAGGTCAGATGATCACCAACCTGCTGGTCGCCAACCGCGGCGAGATCGCGCGCCGGGTGTTCCGCACCTGCCGGGAGCTCGGCATCGCGACCACCGCCGTCCACTCGGACCCGGACACCGGCGCCCCGCACGTCCGGGAGGCCGACGCGGCGGTACGGCTGCCCGGCGCCGCGCCCGCCGACACCTACCTGCGCGGAGAGCTGATCGTCCGGGCCGCTCTGCGGGCGGGGGCGGACGCCGTCCACCCGGGGTACGGATTCCTCTCCGAGAACGCGGAGTTCGCCCGGGCCGTGCTGGACGCCGGCCTGCTCTGGGTCGGTCCGCCGCCGGCCGCGATCGCCGCGATGGGCTCCAAGACGGCCGCCAAGCGGCTGATGGCCGAGGCCGGGGTGCCGGTGCTGGGCGCGCTCGCCGAGCCGACCGAGGCCGACCTGCCGGTGCTGGTGAAGGCCGCGGCGGGCGGCGGCGGCCGCGGCATGCGGGTGGTCGAACGGCTGGCGGACCTGCCCGGCGCACTGGCGGCGGCCCGGGCCGAGGCGGCCAAGGCCTTCGGCTCCGACGAGGTGTTCTGCGAGCGCTACCTGCCCAGCGGCCGGCACGTGGAGGTGCAGCTGCTGGCCGACGCCCACGGCACGGTGTGGGCGGTGGGCGACCGCGACTGCTCCTTGCAGCGGCGGCACCAGAAGGTGATCGAGGAGGCCCCGGCCCCCGGCCTGGCGCCGCAGGTGCGGGCCGCGTTGCACGCCGCGGCCGCGGACGCCGCCCGGGCGATCGGCTACGTCGGCGCCGGCACCGCCGAGTTCCTGCTCACCGGGGACGGCCGGTTCTACTTCCTGGAGATGAACACCCGGCTCCAGGTCGAGCACCCGGTCACCGAGGCGGTCACCGGCCTGGACCTGGTCGCGCTCCAACTCGCCGTCGCGGAGGGCGAGGAGCTGCCCGCGGGCGGGCCGCCGCCGAGCACCGGCCACGCGATCGAGGCCCGGCTGTACGCCGAGGACCCGGCGAAGGACTGGCAGCCCGAGACCGGCACCCTGCACCGCCTCGAACTGACCTCGGAGCACAAGGAGTTCAGCGGGCCCGGGGTGGGAACGGACTCCTGGCTGCGGCTGGACTCCGGGGTGGCGGCCGGCAGCGAGATCAGCCCGCACTACGACGCGATGCTCGCCAAGGTGATCGTCCGGGCGCCGACCCGCGCCGCCGCCGCCCGGAAGCTGGCCGACGCGCTGGCCCGCGCCCGGATCCACGGGCCCTCCACCAACCGGGAGTTGCTGGTCCGCGCACTGCGGCACCCGGCCTTCCTGGCCGGGCGGCTGCACACCGGCTTCCTGGCCGAGCATTCGGCCGAACTGCTCGCCCCTGACACCAGGAGCACCGGGCGGGCCGCCTTGGCCGCCGCCCTCGCTGACGCGGCCGCGCGCGGCACCGCGCTGCCGTCCGGCTGGCGCAACCTGCCCTCCCAGCCCCAGTCCAAGCGCTACCGGGCCCCCGACGGCGTCGAGTGGGAGGTCCGCTACCGCCGGACCAGGGGCGGCCTGGAGGCCGTCGACCACCCGGACGTCGAACTCGTCGAGGCCGAGGCCGGGTTCGTCCTGCTGCGCGAGGGCGAGGTGCAGCGGCGCTACGACGTGGCCCGCTACGGCGACCGGGTGTACGTCGACTCCCCGACCGCCAGCACCGCGCTCACCGCGCTGCCGCGCTTCCCCGACCCCACCGCCCAGCGCGACCCCGGCGCCCTGCTCGCCCCGATGCCCGGCACCGTCCTGCGCACCACCGCCGCCGTCGGCGACACCGTCACCGCCGGGCAGCCGCTGCTGGTGCTGGAGGCGATGAAGATGGAGCACCGGGTCACCGCCCCGGCCGACGGCACCCTGGTGGACCTGCGCGTGACCCCGGGGCAGCAGGTCCGGCTCGGCGCCCTGCTCGCCGTCGTCAAGTCGCCCGAAGAGTCCTGATCCCCCGAAGAGTCCTGAGCACCGCCCGACCACCCGCCCAGCGGAAGGACCACGCATGTCGTCCATCGGCAGTCAGCTCCTCGAAACCCCCGAACGCACCGCCCTGCGCCAGGCCGTCGGCGACCTCGGCCGCCGCTACGGCTCCGCCTACTACCTGGCCAAGGCCCGGGCCGGCGAGCCCGCCGAGGAGCTGTGGGCGGACGCGGGCAAGGCCGGCTACCTGGGTGTCAACCTGCCCGCCGAGTACGGCGGCGGGGGCGGCGGCATCAGCGACCTCGCCATCGTCCTGGAGGAACTCGGCACCGCGGGCTGCCCGTTGCTGCTGCTGATCGTCTCCCCGGCGATCTGCGGCACGGTGATAGCCCGGTACGGCACCGAGGAGCAGAAGCGCCGCTGGCTGCCCGGACTGGCCGACGGCAGCCGCAGGATGGCCTTCGGCATCACCGAGCCGGACGCGGGCAGCAACTCGCACCGGATCTCCACCGTCGCCCGCCGGGACGGCGAGGACTGGCTGCTGACCGGCCGCAAGGTCTTCGTCTCCGGCATCGACCACTCCGACGCCGTGCTGTTCGTGGCCCGCACCGAGGACGCCCGCACCGGCAAGCTCAAGCCCTGCCTGTTCGTCGTCCCCCGGGACACCCCCGGCTTCGAGTACCGGGCGATCCCGATGGAGCTGGTCGCCCCCGAGAAGCAGTTCCAGGTCTTCCTGGATGACGTCCGGCTGCCCGCCGACGCCCTGGTGGGCGACGAGAACGCCGGCCTGCTCCAACTGTTCGCGGGCCTCAACCCGGAGCGCATCCTGACCGCCGCCTTCTCCCTCGGGCTGGCCCGGCAGGCGCTCGGCAAGGCCGTGGAGTACGCGAAGACCCGCACGGTCTGGTCCACCCCGATCGGCGCCCACCAGGGCCTGGCGCACCCGCTGGCCCAGTGCGCGGTGGAGGTCGAGCTGGCCCGGCTGATGACCCAGAAGGCCGGGCTGCTCTACGACGCGGGCGAGGACCTGGCGGCCGGGGAGGCCGCCAACATGGCCAAGTACGCCGCCGGGGAGGCCGCCGCCCGGACGGTCGACCAGGCGGTGCAGACCCTGGGCGGCAACGGCCTCACCCAGGAGTACGGCCTGGGCGCCCTGCTCGCCGCCACCCGGGTCGGCCGGGTCGCCCCGGTCAGCCGGGAGATGATCCTCAACTTCGTCGCCCAGCACACCCTGGGCCTGCCCAAGTCCTACTGAGCCCCCGGCGCCGAGGGGCGCGCGGCCGCCACCGCAGCGCGCAGGTCGTCACCGCACGCCGGTCGGGTCGTCCGAACGCCCTTCGGAGCGGCTGCGCCACGCCTGCCCCGCCCCCGGTTTCCCACAATGGCCCAGCCCCGCCCGGACTGTCCGTATGCTCCTGAACACGCCCCGTGCCATCCGCTCGCCGATTTGGTTGCTGCGTCAACTTCCTTACTGGAGGCATGCCTTGGTGTTCCGTAGCGAGTTCCCGGACGTCCCCGTCATCGACCTGCCGATCCATGACGCGGTGCTCGCCGCCGCCGCCGGGTACGGCGAGCGGCCGGCGCTGATCGACGGCCTCACCGGGGAGGAGGTCAGCTACGCGCGGCTGGCCGCCTCCGTCGAGCGGGTCGCCGCCGCACTGGCGGAGAGCGGGGTGGGCAAGGGCGACGTGGTGGCCCTGTTCAGCCCCAACTCGGTCACCTATCCGATGGCCTACTACGGTGCCAGCCGGGCCGGTGCCACCGTGACCACGGTGTCCTCCCTCAGCACCGCCCGCGAGCTGGCCGGCCAGCTCGCGGACAGCGCCGCCCGCTGCCTGATCACCGTCTCCCCGTTCCTGGCGACCGCCCGCGCCGCCGCCGAGCTGCTGGCCGCCGACGGCCGCCCGCCGGTCGAGGTGATCGTGCTGGACGGCGCCGAGGGCCACCGCTCGCTCGCCGACCTGCTGGCCGCCACCGGCCCCGCCCCGGAGCCCGCGATCGACCCGGGCGAGGACGTCGCCGTGCTGCCGTACTCCAGCGGCACCACCGGACTGCCCAAGGGGGTGATGCTCACCCATCGCTCGATCGCCACCAACCTGGCCCAGACCGACGCCCTCTACCGCCCCTCCGTCGGCGAACGGGTGCTCGCGGTGCTCCCCTTCTTCCACATCTACGGCCTGACGGCGCTGCTCAACCAGCCGCTGCGGTGCGGCGCCACCGTGGTGGTGCTGCCCCGCTTCGACCTGGAGCAGTTCTGCGGTGCGGTCGAGCGGCACCGGGTGCAGGGCCTGGTGGTCGCCCCGCCGATCGTGCTCGCGCTGGCCAAGCACCCGGTCGTGGCCGACTTCGACCTCTCCTCGGTCGAGTACCTGCTGTGCGCGGCCGCCCCGCTGGACCAGGAGCTCGCCGAGGCCTGCGCCCGCCGGCTGGGCCTGCCGCACCTGCTCCAGGGCTACGGGATGACCGAGCTGTCCCCGGTCACCCACGTCGTCTCCCCGACGGAGAGCGACCCGGTGCCCGGCTCGGTCGGCCGGATGGTCCCCTCCACCGAGCTGCGGGTCATCGCCCTGGACGGCTCCGGCCGGGACCTCGGGCCGGGGGAGCCGGGCGAGCTGCTGATCCGCGGCCCCCAGGTGATGAAGGGCTACTTCGGCCGCCCCTCCGACACCGCCGCCATGGTCGACGCCGAGGGCTGGCTGCACACCGGCGACATCGGCCACGTGGACGGGCGCGGCTACCTGTTCGTCGTCGACCGGGTCAAGGAGCTGATCAAGTACAAGGGGTACCAGGTCGCCCCCGCCGAACTGGAGGCCGTCCTGCTCGGCCACCCGCAGATCGCCGACGCCGCCGTCATCGGCGTCCGGGACGCCGACGGGACGGAGTGCCCCAAGGCCTTCGTGGTCCGCGCCCCCGGCAGCGGGCTCACCGCGGAGGAGGTCACCGGGTACGTCGCCGGGCAGGTCGCCCCCTACAAGAAGGTGCGCGCGGTGGAGTTCGTGGACGCCGTCCCCAAGTCGGCGGCCGGCAAGATCCTCCGCCGCGAACTGCGCGCCCGCGAGGCCGCCCGCTGAGACCCGTCGGCCGGGACCCCGTCGGCCGGCGCCAGGGCGGCCAGGTCCAGGGCGCCCAGGACCCCGCAGCCCGGGACCCGGGCGGCCGGAGGACGCGGCCCGTCTGTGAGGATCGACCCGCGGCGCCCCGATCCGCCGCGCCCCGACCGGAGCAGACCCCATCGACACAGGAACCGCCACCCGCCATGACCAGCCAACCCGCCGTCCGCACCCCCCAGCAGGACCGCAGCCGAGCGACCCGGGCCCGGTTGCTCGCGGCCGCCGTGGACTGCCTGGCCGAGCTCGGCTGGCAGGGCTCCACCGTCACCGTGGTCGCGGAACGGGCCGGCGTCTCCCGGGGCGCCGCCCAGCACCACTTCCCGACCCGCGAGGACCTCTTCACCGCGGCCGTCGAGCACGTCACCGCCGAGCGGCTGGCAGCCGTCCGCGCCCACGCGGACGAGCTGCCGGCCGCCGGCCCCGACCGGACCCGGGCCGTGGTCGACATGATCGTCCGCCTCTACACCGGCCCGCTGTTCCGGGCCGCCCTGCACCTGTGGACCGCCGCCGCCACCGAGGACGGCCTGCGCGAGCGGATCGTCGCCCTGGAGGGCCACGTCGGCCGGGAGGCCCACCGGGCCGCCGTGGAGTTCCTGGACGCCGACGAGACCCGCCCGGGCGTGCGCGAATCGGTGCAGGCCACCCTGGACCTCGCCCGCGGACTCGGCCTGGCCAACCTGCTCACCGACGACAGCCTTCGACGTTCCGGAGTGATCCGGCAGTGGGCGGGCGTTCTGGAGAGTACGCTGCGGCCGGTACGCCCATGACGCCCGTACAACCGAGCGACCGGACGGCCCCTGACCAAGGGGTCGCCGGGCGGCCGATGTCCGTGCAGTCTGGAGAAGAACCCCGGCCGGCACCGACCGCGAGGCCCACCCGGCCGGGCACGAGCCGAACCGGGGTGCTGCCTGAATGCACGGACACGAGTGGGACGCGACCGCCGCCGCCGGCCCCGCGCCGAGCGGCGATCCCGTACGTCCGGACGGCCACCGCCTCGTCCCGCTCGCCACGGCCCTGCTGCAGAGCGACGGTCTGATCCTGCACTGGAGCGAGGACGCCGAGGCGCTGCTCGGCTACTCCGCCGAGGAGGCCGTCGGCAGCTACGCCGCCCGGCTGCTCACCGACGAGACCGACCGGCCCGCGGTGCTCGGCCTGTTCCAGCGGATCATGTCCGGCAGCGGCGCCTCCTTCGTCTTCCCGGTCCGTCACCGCGACGGCCACCGGGTCGAGCTGGAGTTCCGCACCTACCCGATCGCCGGACCGGCCGGCACCCTGCTGCTGCTCGCCACCGCCTCCGACACCCGGGCCCTGCACGCCGTCGAGGCCGACCTCGCGGTGCTGGACGGCGTCTTCGGCCGCTCCCCGATCGGCATGGCCGTCTACGACAGCGACCTGCGCTACGTCCGGATCAACGAGGCGCTGGCCCGGATGAACGGCGTGCCGGTCTCCGCCCACCTCGGCCGCCGGATATCCGCCGTCCTGCCCGGCATCAACAGCGGCGAGATCGAACAGACCATGCGACAGGTCCTCAAGACCGGCAAGCCCGTGGTGGACGCCCGCTCGCACGGCCGCGTCCCGGGCGACCCCAAGCGGGACCGCGCGTGGTCCGCCTCCTACTTCCGGCTGGAGGACTCCACCGGCCGGGTCTTCGGCGTCTGCTCCTCCATCATCGACGTCACCGAACGCTTCCAGGCCGAGGCCCGGGCCGCCCGGGCCCAGGAGCGGCTGGCCACCATCGCCGAGGCCACCGCCCGGATCGGCACCACCCTCGACCTCCAGCGCACCGCCGAGGAACTCATCGAGGCCGTCGTCCCCCGGTTCGCCGACTTCGCCACCGTCGACCTGCTGGAACCGGTGCTGCGCGGGTCCGAGCCCACCCCGATCCCCTCCGACCGCTCCGTCACCCTGCGCGCCGTCGCGGTCGGCGAGAACTACGACACCGGCCTGGCGCACGCCGTGGACGTCGTCGGCGAGACCTCCGAGTACGCCCCCGACCGCAGCTACACCCAGTGCCTGCGCAGCGGGCGGCCGCTGCTGCGCGCCCACGTGGACGAGGAGGTGCTGCGCGGCCTGGTGTCCAGCGAGGACCGGGTCGCCCCCGGGATGGCCGCCGGCATCCACTCGTACCTGATGGTGCCGATCACCGCCCGGGGCATGGTCCTCGGCGGCTCCGAGTTCATCCGGATGCGCAACCCCGAGCCGTTCAACGACGCCGACGTCGCGCTCGCCGAGGAACTCGTCGCCCGCACCGCCCTGGCCCTGGACAACGCCCGGCTCTACCGCCGGGAGCGGGAGACCGCCCTCACCCTCCAGCGCAGCCTGCTGCCGCAGGAGATCCACCGCACCCTCGGGCTGGAGATCGCCTACCGCTACCTGCCCAGCAGCGTGGTCAGCGAGGTCGGCGGCGACTGGTTCGACGTGGTGCCGCTGTCCTGCGGGCGGGTCGCCCTGGTGGTCGGCGACGTGATGGGCCACGGCATCCGGGCCGCCGCCACCATGGGACAACTGCGCACCGTCGCCCGCACCCTGGCCACCCTGGACATGCCGCCCGAGCAGGTGCTCACCCGACTGGACGAGACCGCCTCGGGGATCGGCGAGGGCCAGTTCGCCACCTGCATCTGCGCCGTCTACGACCCGCTGGAGCGCACCGTCCAGGTCGCCTCGGCCGGGCACCTGCCGCCGGTCTGGGTCGGCACCGACGGCACCGCCCGCAGGATCGAGGTGCCGCCCGGCGTCCCGCTCGGCGTCGGCGGGGTCGCCTTCGAGTCCATCGGCTTCACCCTCCCCGAGGGCGCCCTGCTCGCCCTCTACACCGACGGACTGGTGGAGCGGCGCGGCCAGGACCTGGACCACGGCATCGACCGGCTGGCCCGCACCCTGTCCGGGCCCGGCCGGACGCTGGAGGAGAGCTGCGACGCGGTGATCGGCGCCCTGGTCACCGACGGCACCGAGGACGACATCGCGATGATCATGGCCCGGGCGCTGCCGGTGCCGGCCGACCGGGTCGCCACCCTCCCGCTGACCGGCGGCGGAAAGCTCCCCGGCAAGGCCCGCCGCTTCACCCGGGCCGCCCTGGACGCCTGGGGCCTGAACGCGCTCTCCGACTACGCCGAACTGCTGGTCAGCGAACTGGTCACGAACGCCCTGCTGCACGCCGAGGCGCCGCGCCGGCTGCGGCTGTTCCGCGACCGGGTGCTCACCGTCGAGGTCTCCGACGCCGGCGGCGCGGCCCCGCAGCTGCGCCCCTTCGCGGAGCAGGACGAGGGCGGGCGCGGGATGTTCCTGGTCAGCGAACTCGCCCAGCGCTGGGGCAGCCGGCTGACCCGGGACGGCAAGGTGGTCTGGGCCGAGCTGGAACTGCCCTTCGGGGTCTCCTAGCCGCCGCCCGACATGCGAGAACGGTCGTTCCCGTCATCGGGAACGACCGTTCTCGCGTCTCCTTACGCGCGCACCTGGGGCTGCTCCGCCTGCTCCGGCTGTCCCGGCCCGGCGGCGACCGGCCCGGCGGTGACCGGCTCGGCCGCCGTCGGCGCGGACAGCCCGCGCAGCAGCAGCCAGGCCAGCACGCCCGCGCCGAGCAGCAGCACCCCGGCCAGCAGCCCGGCGCTGTTCATGCCGTGCACGAAGGCGTCCCGGGCGCTCGCCAGCAGCGGCCGGGCGAGGTCCGGCGACAGCCCCTCCGCCGTCTCCACGGCCGCGCCCAGCGACTCCCCGGCCCGGGCGGCGACCTCCGGGGAGGCCCCGGCCGGTACGGACAGCCCGTTCGCGTAGATCGAGCCGACCACCGAGCCGACCAGCGCGATGCCGAGCGCGGTGCCCAGCTCGTACGCGGTCTCGGAGACCGCCGAGGCGGCCCCGGCCTTGTCGGCGGGCGCGGCGCTCAGCACCAGGTCGGCGCCGAGGGTGTAGACCACGCCCTCCGCGGTGCCGGTGATCAGGAAGGAGACCGCCAGCAGCAGGTAGGTGGTGTCCTGCTGGAGCCAGCCCAGCGCGCCCGCCGCCAGGCCCATCGCCAGCAGGCTGACGGTCAGCGCCTTGCGCGCGCCGAAGCGCCGGGCGATCCGGGCGGTCAGCAGACCGCCGGCCACCGAGCCGGCGAAGGCCGGCAGCTCCGCCAGGCCCGCCTGGAGCGGCTCGTAGCCGCGCACCAGCTGGAGGTACTGCGAGACCACGAAGATCACGCCGGACAGGCCGACCAGGGAGATCAGCGAGGCCGTGACGGCGGCGGTGAACCGCCGGTCGCGGAACAGCCGGACGTCCAGCAGCGGGGTCTCCAGCCGCAGCTGGCGGCGGACGAACAGGGTGAGCGCGGCGGCACCGAGCAGGAAGGTGACCGGGACGTCCCAGCGGGCCACGCCGTGCGCGGCGGCCTCCTTGATCGCGTAGACCACGCCGATCACCCCGGCCATCGACAGCCCGACGCTCAGCACGTCCCAGCGGCCCGGCTTCGGGTCCTTGGACTCCGGCAGCAGCCAGGCGCCGAGCACCAGCAGCAGGAGCAGCACCGGGATGTTCAGCAGGAACACCGAGCCCCACCAGAAGTGCTCCAGCAGCAGCCCGCCCACCACCGGCCCGAGCGCGGCACCGGCCGTGGCGGCCGCGCCCCAGATGCCGATCGCGGTGGCCCGCTCCCGGTCGTCCGGGAAGAGGCTGCGGATCAGCGACAGGGTGGAGGGCATGATCGTCGCCCCGGCGACGCCGAGCAGCGCGCGGGCCAGGATCAGCCAGCCCGGCCCCGGCGCGTACGCGGCCAGCAGGGAGGCCGCGCCGAAGGCGGCGGCACCGGTCAGCAGCAGCTTCTTGCGGCCGATCCGGTCGCTCAGGGCGCCCATGCTGACCAGCAGGCCGGCCAGCACGAAGGAGTAGGAGTCGCCGATCCACAGGAGCTGGGTGCCGCTGGGGCGCAGCGTCTCGCTGATCGACGGAATGGCGAGGGAGAGCACGGTCGCGTCGAGGGCGACCACGGTGACGGCCAGCACCAGGACGGCGAGGCCGGTCCAGCGCTGGCGGACGGTCAGGGCGGGGGTACTGCTCATGCGCCCACCTCGCTGCGCTCGGCAGACGCTTCGCTCAATGCGCTGCCCTTGATGATTCGCTCGCTTCGCTCGCTCATGGTGTATCGGTTTCCGGTTTCCGGTCCGAGGTGCTGTGGGTCGCGGCGACAGGGGTGGCGGCGACAGGGGTGGTGACAGGCGTGGCGACGGGTGCGGCGGCCTCCGGCCGGCGCAGCGCGCCGCCGAGGAACAGCTCGGCGAGCGAGAAGGCGGCGTCGCGCGGGGCGAGCCGGCCGTCCTGGATGGCCCAGCCGATCCCGGCCACCAGGTCGAAGAAGGCCTCGCTCAGCCAGGCGGCGCTCAGCTCGATCCGGAAGACGCCCTCGCGCTGCCCGCGCAGGAAGAGCGCGTGCAGCCGGTCGATCTGGACCTCCCAGAGGTCGTTGATGTCCGCGTGGTCGTAGAGCTGGTTCTCGCCGGCCAGGAAGGCGCAGAGCATGGCGTCCGGGACGGCGGCGTCCACCAGGCGGCGCAGCGCGGCCTGGGCGTCGCCCTCCTCGGTGGCGGCGGTGTCCAGGGCGGCGGCGAAGCGCTGCAGGCCCAGCAGGCCGACCTCGCGGATCAGCGCGTCGCGGCCGGGGAACAGCCGGTGCAGGGTGGCCCGGCTGATGCCCGCGCTGCGGGCGATCTCGTCCAGGTGGGCGGTGGGGCGGCGGGACAGCACGCCGACGGCGGCTTCCAGAACGGTGTCGCGGTCGGTGGCCATGCAACGAGTGTAGGCCAAGTGAGACATGGATGTCTCACTTTTACGGTGCGGATCTCATCTGCGAGGCCGGTGACCGGTCGGCGGGCAGCAAAAACCGGGGACGGCGGGTGCCGTCCCCGGTCGGGGTGGAGCGGGCCGTACGGCCCGCGCCGCTGCGCTCAGCTCTGGTTGTAGAACCCGGTGTCGTCGATCGGCCGGTCGATCACCATCACCTCGACGTCCGCCGGAGTGAGCAGGAAGACCCGGCGGGCGATCCGCTCGATGCCGCCCTGGGTGCCGAAGATCAGCCCCGAGGCGAAGTCGACCATGCGCTTGGCCTCGGCCTCGTTCATCTCGGTGAGGTCCATCACCACCGGGATGGACGCCCGGATGTGCTCACCGACCGTGCGGGCCGCCTCGAAGCCCGTCGGCCGCAGGGAGACGATCTTCGCGGGCGCGGGGACGGCCGGCACCGTCTCCTGATCCACCCACTCGTCGTCGTACACCGCGGCCGGGTAGTTCCCGGAGGGCATCAGCCACCCGTTGTGGTGCTCGTCGCGAAGTGCTCCCATGCCGCGCCTCCCTGCCTCGTCCCGTCTGGTCCCCCGGGGGTGAGTGTCCTTCTTGACACGTCATCCACTCGACGGAACTGTCCGAGTATCGCACTGTTCACCGGTCCCGTGCCCGCTCGCGGCCCCCGTAAGAGTCGTGCCGTGCCGGAAACCCGGGCGGACCCGGGCAAAGAGAGCGACGCGGCGCAGCTCCGTACGGTTGCGCGCGTAGACCATATCGGTAGCGGTCACCGCGCAATTGACCTTCTGTCAACAATGCGGAAACGATTTCACTCGCCGGTCGAACCGTCCACCAGTTCGCGCAACAAATCCGCGTGACCGTTGTGTCGCGCGTACTCCTCGATCATGTGGACCAGGATCCAGCGGAGCGTCACCTCCTGGTCGTGGCGCGGCCGCTTGCCGACGGTGTCCAGCGGCAGACCGGCCGACGCCCGGCGGGCGGCCTCGATCTCGGCGCGCCAGGTGGCGAAGTCCGCCGCGACGTCGGCGGTGGCCACGTTGTCGAAGTCGCCGTCCGGATCCGCCTCGGTCCAGTAGTGACCGGTGGCGACCTCCGCGCCCAGCAGCACGCCCTGGAACCAGTGCCGTTCCACCTCGGCCATGTGCCGGACCAGGCCGAGCAGCGAGAGCGTGGACGGCGGGACGGAGCGCAGCCGCAGCTGGTCGTCGGTCAGGCCCGCGCATTTCAGGGCGAGCGTGCTGCGGTGGTAGTCGAGCCAGGAGGTGAGCATGGCGGCCTCGTCGGCGGCCATCGGCGGGTCGACCCGCGGGGTGAGTTCGGTCATGCCGGACATCCTGGCCGCCGACGGCCCGCCGGTGCGACCGAATTGTCGCCCGGCGGGTGGGTCGGTGGGTGGGGGAGGGCGACGGCGGCGGCCGGCGGGTGTTGGCCTTCTGTCCTGCGGCACGGGCTCGTTGGTGGATTTTCCGCCGAGATCACCCCGGGCCGTTGACCGCCGGGCCTCCCGACCGATTGGCTCGGTCGAGAGCCCGCCGCCGGGAGGGAGCCCGGCCGGGCGAGCAGAGGGGACTGAGCTCATGACACGTACCACCCGGACCACACGTACCACCCGGGGCACCCGCGACCGCCGGCTGCTGGGCGCCGGGAGCGTGCTGGCCGCCGCCGTCGCACTCGCCGTCACCGCCGCCCCCGCCCAGGCCGACCCGGCGCTGCGCGGCACCGTCCGGATCAGCACCGGGGTGAACGGCGCCGCCCCCGACGACCAGTCCTGGAGCCAGGGGGTCAGCGCGGACGGCCGCTACGCCCTGTTCACCTCCTGGGCCAAGAACCTGGTGCCCCAGCCCACCGTGGGCGGGCGCGACGCCTATCTGCGGGACCTGCGCACCGGCCGCACCGAGCGGGTCAACCTCTCCGACTCGGGCGAGGCGCTGAACGGCTGGACCGACCAGGCCGCGATCAACGCCGACGGCCGCTACGTCGCCTTCGAGAGCAACGCCGACAACGTGGTGCCCGGCATGCAGGTCAAGGGCCGCACCGAGGTGTACCTCCGGGACCGCAGGACCGGCCGCACCGAGCTGGTCAGCGGCGGGCTCACGGCCACCGACACCGACCAGTTCCACGCCTCCTACGCGCCGCAGATCAGCGCCGACGGCCGGTACGTGGTCTACGTGTCCTCCCGGACGGACCTCGACCCGACCGTGGTGGACCCCGCGCCCGGAGCCGGAGCCGGTGCCGGTGCCGGGGCCGCACCCGGGGCCGCGCCCTCGCTGGCCAGGCCGTACACCTGGAAGATCAACGTCTACCTCACCGACCGCCGGACCCACACCACCCGGCTGATCTCCCGGGACACGGCCGGCAAGCCGGGCGAGAGCACCTCGTTCCGCCCGACCATCAGCGCGAACGGGCGCACCATCGGCTTCGGCTCGCTCTCCGAGCTGCTGCCGACCGGGCCGACCCCCGCCCCGGCGGCCCCCACCGCCCCCACCGCCCGCGCCGCGGCGCCGGAGCTGGCCCTGGCCCGGCCGACCAGCGCCGTCTACTACACCTGGAACGCGGCCTCCGGGAAGCTCACGCCGGCCAGCTACGACGTCGACGGCAAGGTCGCCGACGCGGACTTCGACGCCACCGTCAGCCCGGACGGCCGGTACGCCGTCTACTCCCTGCCCGAGCCGGGCGGCTCCACCGGCGGCCACCGCTACCACACCGTGCTGCACGTCCGGGACCTGCGGACGGGCGCCGTGCGGACGGTGAGCGGCGGTCTGCCGGGGACCACCTCGGTCGGCTCCTCCGGGCACGGCTCGATCACCGCCGACAACCGCTGGCTCTACTTCGACTCCGCCGCCGACAACCTGGTGCCGGGCCCCCAGCACCCGGGCTGGGACGTCTACCGCCAGGACCTGCGCACCGGCCGCACCGAGCGGGTCACCACCGCGCCGGACGGCTCGGCCGGCAACGGCTCCTCCAACGCCCCGTTCGTGTCCGCGGCCGGGAACACCCTGGTGTTCGAATCGACCAGCGGCAACCTGGTCGCCGGCACCGACGCCCCGGCGGCCGAGGGCTCCCAGGCCTTCGCCCGGCCGACCGGCAGCCGGTCGGACGACGGCGACGACCAGGGCGAGGACCAGGACGACTGACCGGGAGGACCGACCGGGCACCGCGGGCGGGGGCGCTCCCCGCCCGCGGCTCACCGGGCGCCCGGTCGTATTCCGGAATTCGTACACGGAACGATGATCCGCGCGCCGGGATCGGCTCCTAGCAGTTGCCGACCTTCACGGCTCGCCACGGCATTCCGCACGGGTCCTGGGTCGGCCCCTGCGGGCGGACGAATCCCCACAGGGTGCCGTTCTCGCACTTCTGGACCTGGGAGAGGTCCAGGCAGGCGTTGGGGTCGAAGGTCATCGCGCTCGCCTGCGGGGCGTTGACGGTGTTGACGCCCAGCAGCGGTATGGCCATGGCGGCCCCGCCGATGAGCAGGGAGACGGCCTTCGACTTCTTCGACTTCATGAATTGCTGCCTTTCCGTTCGTGCATGAACAGCCGAAAGGCATCGCCCCCCGGCCGGTCGAGAATGGCACGGGCAATTCCGTGAGATCAACAGGGTTCACAGTGGGGCAAGGGTGAGCAAAACGGACATGTGTCCGTGCACCAACTACGGAGCGAAGCGGGCTCGCCGTGGGCGGTGACGCTCCGTTATGTTGTAAATCTCATGGTTTACCGGAGAAGGGGTCAGTCGGTACGCGGACGACGGCGGGCGGCGTAGGCCCGCCAGGCGCCGACCAGGCTGCCGAGCACCAGCAGGGCGATCACCCCGGCCGAGACCAGGAAGGCCGCCGAGCCGGGCTGGTCCGCGCTGGCGGCGGCCGTCACGTAGACGGCGGTGGTCGGGACCACGCCGATCGCGGTGGCGAGCAGGAAGGGGAGGAAGCGGACCCCGGAGAAGGCGGCGCCGTAGTTCCCGGCCTGGAAGGGCAGGCCGGGGAGCAGCCGCAGCACCAGGACGCTGCGGAAGCCCTGGTCGGTGAAGCGCTGGTCGAGGGCGCCCAGCACCTTGCCGCGCAGGTACGGCCTGAGCGCCTCCCGGCCCAGGCCCCGGCCGAGGCCGAAGGCCAGGGCCGCGCCCAGGGTGGTGCCGAGGACGGCGAGCAGCACGCCCTGCTGGATGCCGAGCAGCAGGCCGGCCACGGCGTTCAGCGCGGGGCGCGGGACGAAGGCGAGCGTGCCGACGGCGTAGACCAGGGCGAACAGCGGGGCGAACCAGTAGCCGGGCAGCCGGTCCGCCAGGCCGCCGGAGAGCAGGTCCGTCGGGCTCCACAGCAGCAGCGACCCGGCGCACGCCCCCAGCAGGACCACCAGCAGGCCGAACCGCCACCAGGGCGAGCGGCCCGGGGCCCGCTCGGTGGTCCCCGCGGCCCCTGTGGCCTCGGCGGGTTCGACCGCTTCGGCGGGAGCGGCCGGAGCGGCGGAGTCGGCGGGCGTGGTCAGGGCTGCGGGCACGGGCCGAGCCTAGCCGGTCCCCGCCACGGGCCGGTCCGGGGTGCGCGGGGCGGTCCGCCGGTGGATCGGCCCGCCCGGGGCGTACCACCCCGCCTTCTTCCGGACGGCCGGGCTGCGGTCCCCGGTGCGGGCGGCCGTCAGGGCGTCGGCGGCGCGGGCGTCGGTGTGGACGAACTTGCCGACCAGCTCGGCGGCCCGCGACCGGACCCGGGGGTCCGGGTCGTCGGCGAGGTGGCGGAGGGCGGGTTCGAGGACCAGGCCCGCGCCCGGTGCGCAGGCGTCGTCCTTGCAGCGGTCGCAGGCCAGGGCGTGGAACGCGGCGATCCTGACCTCGGGGTCCGGGTCGTCGGCCATGGTGATCAGCCGGCCCATGGAGTCGGTGTCGACGAGGTGGTCCAGGAGCCGGCAGCAGCCCTCCCGGACGGCCGCGCGGTCGTCGGCCAGGCCGGCCCGGATGGCTTCGAGCGCGTCCGCCCCGCGCCGGAGCAGTTCCCGGTACGCGGCCACGGTGCGTTGTGGGTCGCCCAGGCAGGCGACCAGGGCTTCGTTGTCAGTTCTGACGAATCCGAGCACGGCCCCAGTGTCGGCCCGCAACGCCCGCCCGGGCAAAGGGATTTCGCCCCGGGGAGCGGGTCGGTGGGGTGGCGGCGCGGCGTCCGGGCCGTCGCGCCCGGCGCGGGAATCCCCGTCAGATCGTCGAGAGGTTCTTTCCGGAGGCGTTCTCCGGCGGCAGCCCGGTCACGTTCTCCCCGGCGGAGTTCGGTTCGGCCCGGCGCAGGGCGCCGGCGCTCAGCAGGAGGGCGAGGGCGAGCAGGGTGACCAGGCCGAAGGAGACGGTCAGGGAGGTGGCCTGGGCGAGGGCGCCGATGACGGCGGGGGCGATCAGGCCGGAGGTGTAGGTGACGGTGGCGACGCCCGCGATGGCCTGGCTGGGGTTGCTGCCGATCCGGCCGGCGGCCGCGAAGGCCAGCGGGACGATCACCGCGACGCCGATGCCGATCAGGGCGAAGCCCGGGACGGCCAGCGCCGGGGTGTCGGCGGCCACCACCAGGACGCCGCCCAGGGTGGCGACGGCCCCGCTCAGGCGGCTGGTGCGGACGGCGCCGAGGCGGCGGACCACCGCGTCGCCGGCCAGGCGGCTGACCGCCATGGTGAACGCGAAGGCGGTGTACGAGGCGGCGGCCACGGTGGCCGAGGCGCCGGTGACGTCCTTGAGGTAGACGCCGCTCCAGTCCATCGAGGCGCCCTCGCCGAACACCGCGCAGAAGCCGACCAGGCCGATCACCAGCGAGCTGCGCGGCGGCAGGGCGAAGCGCGGCGGGGCCTCGGACTCCTCGGGGGAGCGGAGGTCGGGCAGTCCGAGGCAGACCGGCTGGGCGAGGGCGAGCAGTACGAGGGCGGTGACGGCCAGCTGGAGCCGGGCGTCCAGGGCGAGGTGGGCGGCCAGGATGCCGAAGCCGGAGGCCACCAGGCCGCCCGCGCTCCACATCCCGTGCAGTCCGGACATGACCGAACGGCCGAGGCGCTGCTCGATCTCCACGCCCTGGGCGTTCATCGCGACGTCCGCCGTGCCGGCCGTGGCGCCGTACACCAGCAGTACCGCGCACAGGGCGGGCAGCGAGGGGGCGAGCGCGGGCAGGGTGAGGGCCAGGCACCAGAGCGAGAGCAGTCCGCGGACCGCCGCCCGGCCGCCGTAGCGGTGGACGACGCGCCCGGCCAGCGGCATCGCGAGGGAGGAGCCGATGGCGGGCATCACCAGGGCGAGGCCGAGCTGCCCGGGGGAGAGGTCCAGGCGGTCCTGGATCCACGGGATGCGGGTGACGAAGGTGCCGCCGACGGCGCCGTGCACGCCGAAGACCAGCGCGATGCTCCGGCGGGCGCGGCGTGGTTCGGAGAGTGGTTCGAGACTGGTGGCGGTCATGCTGCGGTTCCCTCCCGGTCCTGGTGGTCGATAAACTATCAGGAAGGGACCCTGATAGAAACACTCTGGAAGGATGATCCGCCATGACCACCGTGCGTACGGCCACGCCGAGCACCGCCCGGGCCATCAACGACCGGCTGGCGCTCAACCTCCTGCTCGAACAGGGCCCCCTGACCGCGACCGAGCTGCGCGACCTCACCGGCCTCTCCCGGCCGACCGTCGCCGACCTGCTCGACCGCCTCCAGCGCACCGGCCTGGTCGCCGTCGTCGGCGAACGCGGCGAACAGCGGCGCGGCCCCAATGCGAGGCTCTACGCGCTGGTCGCCTCCCGCGCCCACATCGCCGCCTTCGACGTCCGCGAGGGCGGCGTCAGCCTGGTCGTCGCCGACCTCGCCGGGCGCACCCTCGGCACCGCCGAGATCCCCGTCGAGGCCGACGGGCCCCAGGACACCGCCGCGGCGATCGTCCGCACCCTGCGGGAGACCGCGCGCGGCGCCGGCGTCGAGCGGCTGCACACCGTCGCCGTCGGCGCCCCCGGCCTGGTCGACCCCGCCACCGGCCGGCTGCACAGCACCGGCCAGCTCCCCCGCTGGCATGCCGAACTCCTCGCCGCGCTGCGGGAGTTGCCCGACACCGAGGTGATCCTGGAGAACGAGGTCAACCTGGCCGGCCGGGCCGAGTACCGGGTCGGCGCCGCCCGCGACCGCGACACCTTCGTGCTGATGTGGCTCGGCCACAGCGTCGGCGCCGCCGTCATCCTCGACGGGCGGCTGCGCCGCGGCTTCTCCGGCGGCACCGGCGAGATCTGCTTCCTGCCCGTCCCCGGCGCCACCGGACTGCCCAGCGCCGACAGCTGCGAGGGCGGCTTCCACGGCCTGGTCGGCAGCGCCGCCCTGTGCGCGCTGGCCCGCGCCCACGGGCTGCCCGTCGGCCCGGCCGACGACGCGGCCGCCGCCGAAGCCGTCGTGCGCGCCGCCCTGGCCGGCGGGGACGCGGGTGCGGCCTTCCTGGACGAGCTGGCCGAACGGATCGCGCTCGGCGCGGCCAGCGTCTGCGTGGTGCTCGACCCCGGCTGCGTGGTGCTCGGCGGCGAGATCGGCCGGGCCGGCGGCGCCGAACTGGCCCGCCGGGTGGAGCGCTGCCTCGCCCGGCTCTCCCCGCTGCGCACCGAGGTGCGGGCCGGTACGGCGGGCGGCGGCGCCGTCCTCGCCGGGGCGGTGCTCACCGCCGGGGACGCCGTACGGCGGGACCTCTTCGGCGAGCTGTAGGGGGTGTCCTGTGGATCAGGCCGGGACCGCGCTGATCCACAAGACACTTCCTGGGCCTGTTTTCCGTCCGCGTCCCCGGTACGGCAGGATGGCCGCCGGGGGGCGCGAAACCCGCCGGGGGGCGCGTACCCCGTAGCTCGAACCACCGTCAGGAGTCGTACATGGGCCAGCCCGAGGTGCCGGTCAACCCGTACCGGATCGGCGAGGCGGCCGCGCTGCTCGGTGTCAGCGCGGACACCATGCGGCGTTGGGTGGACGCCGGGAGGGTCGCCGCGGTGCGGGACGAGCACGGGCACCGGATCATCCCCGGCGCCGAACTCGCCGCCTTCGCGCGGGAGCTGGCCCGGCCGGAGAACGCCGAGGCCGAGGGGCGCCCCTCCTCGGCGCGCAACCGCTTCCCCGGGATCGTCACCGAGGTGCGGCTCGGCGACGTGGCCGCCCAGGTGGAGGTGCAGGCCGGGCCGTTCCGGGTGGTGTCGCTGATCAGCCGGGACGCGGCGGAGGAGCTGAACCTGGTCCCGGGCGCACCCGCGACTGCCGTCATCAAGTCGACCAATGTGATGATCGAACGGCGCTAGTGCCGGTCTGCTGAACGAGAGGCCCGGATGAACCACCCGAACCTGCCGACCACCCAGGCCGCCGTCCTGGCGATCGAGGCGCTCGCCGCCCGCCACGGCCGCACCGTCCGCGCCCAGCACGACATCGGCAGCGACCGGACCTTCGCCGGGCTGGTCGGCCAGGACGACGAACCGGGCGCCATCCCGCACGAGGCCCTGCTGGAGTTCGACGGCAGCCCGCACACCGCCGTCCGGCTGTTCACCCACGACGAGGCCGCCGTCACCGTGGAGGGCATCGCCTTCGACGTCCCGCGCGACAGCGTCCCGGCCTTCCTGAACTCGGTCTGGTCCGGCCTGGTGCACGTCAAGGTCCGCACCTTCCCGCCGTCCAGCACGCTGATCGTCACCGTCCCCGGGGAGTCCGGCTACCGCGAGGCCCTCGGCGTCCACGACCTCACCCCCTGGCTTTCTGGAAAGATCCGATGAGCATCCCCGCCGCCTCCGCCTCCGCCTCCGCCTCCGCCTCCGCCGCCGCCGTTCCCGCCCCCGCCGACCGCCGCTCGGTCCTCGCCGTCGCCCACCGCGGCGACCCGTACCGCCACCGCGAGAACACCCTGCCCTCGGTGGAGTCCGCGCTCGCCGCCGGCGCCGACGCCGTCGAGGTGGACGTCCAGCTCACCCGCGACCGGGTGCCCGTGCTGCTGCACGACACCACCCTCGAACGCCTCTGGGGCGACCCGCGCTCGATCGGCCGGGTCACCACCGAACAGCTCGCCGAGCTGCGCCAGGGCGACCTGGCCGTCCCCACCCTCGCCGAGGCGATCAAGGCCGTCGCCGCGGCCGACGGCCCCCGGCTGCTCATCGACCTCGACGAGCCCGGCCCGGCCGCCGCCACCTGGTCCGTCGTCACCGGACAGGGCGCCGAGGACCTGGTCGCCTTCTGCGGGCCCGCCACCGCGATGCTCGCCGTCCGCGCACTCAGCCCCGACGCCGAGATCGCGCTCACCTGGAAGCAGCCGCGGATGCCCGCCCCCGCGCTGCTGCGCGACCTGCGCCCGCGTTTCCTCAACCCGCCGTTCGGCCTGGTCACCCCCGACTTCGTCCGGGCCGCCGCCGACGAGGGGCTCGCCGTCTCCACCTGGACCGCCGACCTGCGCCGCACCATGCGCCGACTGCGCGACACCGGGGCCGCCTCCATCACCACCAACCGGATCTCCGTACTGCGCTCGGTCCTGGACGCCCGCCGGTGACGGTGCCCGGCCCCCGGGTGCTCGGCCCCCGGGCCCTGGGCCGCGCCCTGCTGGCCCGCCAGCACCTGCTCGCCCGCACCGACCGGACACCCGCCGAGGTCGTCCACCACCTCGTCGGACTCCAGGCCCAGGCCGTACCGCAGCCGCCCTACCTCGGGCTGCTCTCCCGGCTCGACGACTTCACCCCGGACGGGCTGAGCGACCTGATCGACCGGCGGGCCGCCGTCCGGATCGCGCTCCAGCGCGGCACCATCCACCTGGTCACCGCCCAGGACTGCCTGACCCTGCGCCCGCTGCTCCAGGCCGTCCTCGACCAGGCGCTGCAGACCACCTACGGCCGACGGCTCGCCGGGCTCGACCGGGCCGCGCTCGCCGCCGAGGCCCGCACGCTGGTCGAGCGGGAGCCGCGCACCTTCCAGCAGCTCGGCACGCTGCTGGCCGCCACCCGCCCGGACCGCGACCCGGCCGCGCTGGCCCAGGCCGCGCGCTGCCTGCTGCCGCTGGTCCAGGTGCCGCCGCGCGGGCTGTGGGGGCGCAGCGGCCCGGCCGCCCACACCACTGCCGAGGCCTGGCTCGGCCGCCCGCTGGACCCGGTGCCGTCGCCGTCGCGGGATGAGCCGGACCGGCTGGACGGGCTGGTGCTGCGCTACCTGGCCGCCTTCGGCCCGGCGAGCGCGGCGGACCTGCGGAAGTGGTCCGGCCTCGGCGGCCTCGGCCCGGTGCTGCGGCGGCTCGCGCCGCAGCTGCTCACCTTCCGGGACGAGCGGGACCGGGTGCTGTACGACCTGCCCGGGGCGCCCCGGCCGGACCCGGACGTCCCGGCGCCGGTGCGGCTGGTCGCGCCCTTCGACAACCTGCTGCTCTCGCACGCCGACCGGAGCCGGGTGCTGCCGGAGCGGTACAAGGACCGGGTGATGACCCGGAACGGCCTGGTGCTCGGCACCCTGCTGGTGGACGGGCTGGTCGCCGGGACGTGGCGGTACGCGGGGCCGGCGGAGGGCGTGGTCGTCGAGCCGTTCGTCCGGCTGGCGCGGGCGGACCGCGCGGCGGCGGAGGCCGAGGCGGAGCGGGTGCTGGCCTTCGCGGGCGCGGGCGGTGGCCCGCGTGGAGCGGTGCGGATCGAGGCGGCCGGCGGGGCGTAGAACGGGCGGATCGTCAGATTCTCTGCTGAGCTGGGTCGGGTCCGGACTCGTCGCCGCCGGACCCGATGACGATCCCGGCGGAGGTGGCCGTGTCCGTGGAGCGCCCGTCCGGTGGCCCGCCCGCTGGTCCGTCCGCTGGGCCGTCCGGTGGCCCGCCCGACCACCGCAGGCCGTACCTGATGCTGCCGCCCGCCGTGCGGCAAGCGGCCGCCTGGTCGGTGGCGGTGATCCTGCTGATCACCGTGGGCTCGCTGGTGGTGTTCGCGCTGGTCGAGCTGCGGGCCGCGACCGTGCCGTTCGTCCTGGCGCTGCTGGGGGCCTCGCTGCTGTACCCGGTGGTGCCCTGGATGGTCCGGCGGGGCGTCAGCCGGGGCCTGGCGGCCGGGCTGACCTGCGTGCTGCTGGTCGCGGCGGTGGCCGGGGTGATCGTCCTGCTGGTCAACTCCCTGGTGCACAGCGCCCCGCAGATCGCCGGCTCGCTCCCGGCGGCGGGCCGCCGACTGGCCGAGTGGCTGGGGCCGTTCGGGGCGAAGGTCGAGCACGCGCTGGCCAACGCCAAGGGGGAGACCAACTCGCTGGTCTCGACGCTGACCAACGGCGTGCTGTCCGGCCTCGGCCTGCTCACCCAGTTGATCACCGGCGCGGTGCTGGCCCTGGCCCTGGTGTTCTTCTTCCTGCGGGACGGCCACCGCACCGGCGACAGCATCCGCGCCCACCTACCCGGGCGCGGCGCCGAGACGGTGGTGGCCTGCGCCGAGCGGGCCTTCGAGGCGATGGCCGGCTTCATGCGCGGCACCACCCTGATCGCCCTGATCGACGCGGGCTTCATCACCGTCGGCCTGCTCGCCCTGGGCGTCCCCGGCGCCCCGGGCCTGGGCGCGCTGGTCTTCATGGGGGCGTACATCCCCTTCGTGGGCGCCTTCCTGTCCGGCACCGTCGCGGTGCTGGTGGCCCTCGCCGACGGCGGCCTGGGCACGGCGCTGTGGGCGCTCGGGGTGGTGCTGACGGTGCAGATGATCGAGGGCAACATCCTCCAGCCGATCATCCAGAGCCGGACGGTCGAGCTGCACCCGGCGACCATCATGGTCGCCGTGGTGGCCGGCTCCGGCATCGCGGGCATCCTCGGCGCCCTGCTGGCGGTGCCGGTCTGCGCGGCGGGGATGGGCGTGATCTCGGTGCTGCGGGGGCTGGGCAGCGATCCGGGGTGAAATCGGTTGCCCGGGGCGGGACGGGCGTGCGAGCATCGCTAACGCGACAAAGGTCGCGATAGTTTGAGAGGGGCGCGGGTGGAACTGATCGATGTGGCCGAGGCGGGGGACGGGCCGTACGGGATCACGGTGGGGCCCGACGGCGGGGTGTGGTTCACGCTCATCCGCGCCGGGGAGATCGGGCGGCTGGCGCCGGACGGCTCGGTGCGACGGTTCGGGCTCGGCGCGCCGCGCTGCGCGCCGTCGGTGATCACCGCCGGCCCGGACGGCGCGCTCTGGTACGCCGAGATGAACACCGGCCGGATCGGCCGGATCACGGTGGACGGCGAGGTCTCCTCCTTCGCGCTGTCGGCGATCGGCGTCGGGCCGGGCGGGATCGTCACCGGGCCGGACGGGGCGCTCTGGTTCACCGAGGTGAACGCCGACGTGGTCGGACGGATCACCGTGGACGGGGAGGTGACGGAGTACCCGCTGCCCGTGGAGGGGGCGATGCCGGCGCACATCACCGCCGGGCCGGACGGCGCGCTGTGGTGCGCGCTCAACCAGGCCGCCGCGATCGCCCGGGTGAGCACCGACGGCGACGTGACCGTCCACCGGCTGCCCACCGCGGGCACCGCGCCGGTCGGGATCACCGCCGGCGCGGACGGCGCGCTCTGGTACGTCGGGATCGGCGGCGGACTGGTCGGGCGGATCACCGTGGACGGGGAGGTGACGGAGTACCCGCTGGCCGACCGGGGCGCCAGGCCGCACGCGATCACCGCCGGCCCGGACGGGCGGCTCTGGTTCACCGAGTGGGCCGCCGGCCGGATCGGCGTGCTCACCCCCGACGGGCGGCTGGACGGCCACGCCATCCCCGGCCGGGGCGCCGAGCCGCACGGGATCGCCGTCGACCCGGACGGCACGGTGTACGCGGCGCTGGAGCGCGGACAGCTCGCCCGGCTGAGGGGCTGAGGGGCTGAGGGGCTGAGGGGCTGAGGGGCTGAATCCGCCCGGGTCCCGCCCGGGTCCCGCCCGGGTCCCGGGCCGGTCCCGGTCGGGAGGTCCCGGCCACGGCCGGGAACTCGGGCCCAGCGGCCCCGGGCGGGCGGGCCCAACGGCCCTGGGGTGCACGGGGCGTGCGTTCGGATCATGGATCGCCATCCATTCGCACGACGTTCCGAAGGAGCGCGTCCTTGAGCGCCACCCAGGCACAGGGCGACCCGACCCCACCGCCAACGCCCCTGTCGGCAGGGCCGGTTCGGCCCCGCCGACCCGGCTCGGCCGTGGTCAGGCTGCTGACCACCACCGACCACAAGACGATCGGCACCATGTACCTGGTGTCCTCGTTCGCGTTCTTCCTGATCGGCGGCATCCTCGCGCTGGTCATGCGCGCCGAACTCGCCCGGCCCGGAACGCAGATCCTCTCCAACGAGCAGTTCAACCAGGCCTTCACCATGCACGGCTCGGTGATGCTGCTGCTGTTCGCGATGCCGCTGTTCACCGGCTTCGCGAACTGGATCATGCCGCTGCAACTCGGCGCCCCCGACGTGGCGTTCCCGCGCCTGAACATGCTCTCCTACTGGCTGTTCATGTTCGGCTCGCTGATCGCCGCCGCGGGCTTCGCCACCCCGCAGGGGGCCGCCGACTTCGGCTGGTTCCTCTACGCGCCGCTCTCCGACGCCGTCCACTCGCCGGGCGTCGGCTCGGACATGTGGATCATGGGCGTGACGCTGTCCGGCTTCGGCAGCATCTTCGGTGCCGTCAACTTCATCACCACGATCATCTGCATGCGCGCGCCCGGCCTGACCATGTTCCGGATGTCGATCTTCTGCTGGAACGTGCTGCTCACCTCGGTGCTGGTGCTGCTGGTCTTCCCGGTGCTGGCCGCCGCACTGCTCGCGCTGGAGTGCGACCGCAAGTTCGGCTCGCACGTCTTCGACCCAACCAACGGCGGGGCGATGCTGTGGCAGCACCTGTTCTGGTTCTTCGGGCATCCCGAGGTGTACATCCTGGCGCTGCCCTTCTTCGGGATCGTCTCCGAGGTCATCCCGGTGTTCAGC
This sequence comes from Kitasatospora sp. NPDC001309, assembly GCF_042896295.1. Taxonomy (NCBI): domain Bacteria; kingdom Bacillati; phylum Actinomycetota; class Actinomycetes; order Kitasatosporales; family Streptomycetaceae; genus Kitasatospora; species Kitasatospora sp. NPDC001309. Next base: position 112,217 of record NZ_JBIAXC010000030.1, read on the forward strand.
CGCAAGCCGATGTTCGGCTACTCCGGCCTGATCGCGGCCACCATCGCGATCGCCGGGCTCTCGGTCACGGTGTGGGCGCACCACATGTACGTCACCGGGCAGGTGCTGCTGCCGTTCTTCTCCTTCATGACCTTCCTGATCGCGGTCCCGACCGGTGTGAAGTTCTTCAACTGGGTCGGCACCATGTGGAAGGGCTCGCTGAGCTTCGAGACGCCGATGCTCTGGACGGTCGGCTTCCTGGTCACCTTCCTGTTCGGCGGGCTGACGGGCGTGCTGCTCGCCGCCCCGCCGATCGACTTCCACGTCTCCGACTCGTACTTCGTCGTCGCCCACTTCCACTACACGCTGTTCGGCACGGTGGTGTACGCGATGTTCGCCGGCTTCCACTTCTGGTGGCCCAAGATGACGGGCAAGAAGCTCGACGAGCGGCTCGGCCGGATCACCTTCTGGACGCTCACCGTCGGCTTCCACGCGACCTTCCTGGTGCAGCACTGGCTCGGCGCCGAGGGCATGCCGCGCCGCTACGCCGACTACCTGGCCTCGGACGGGTTCACCACCCTGAACACCGTCTCGACCATCGGGTCGTTCCTGCTCGGCCTGTCGATCCTGCCGTTCCTCTACAACGTCTGGAAGACCGCCAAGTACGGCGAGAAGGTCACCTCGGACGACCCGTGGGGCTGGGGCCGCTCGCTGGAGTGGGCCACCTCCTGCCCGCCGCCCCGGCACAACTTCGTCAAGCTGCCCCGGATCCGCTCCGAATCCCCCGCCTTCGACCTCCACCACCCGGACATCGCGGCCCGGGACGTCCTGGTGCACAGCGGGAAGCCGGCGACGCACCTGGGCGACGTGGAGCCGGTGAAGTACGACCGGCCGCTGAGCCGGGCGGAACGGGCCCGGGCCTCGTCCCTCGACGGCTGAGGCCCGGTCCACAGGGCACTCCCAGCTCCCCCGAACGCCGTCCCCGCCCGCGTCGCTGCCCCCGGGCGGGCGGGGACGGCTCCTCCTCCCACCCTCCGTCACTCCCCTTGCGACACCGGAAGGCCGGCCATGACCCACACCGTCCTCGCCATCGGCACCGCCGCGCTCACCGCGAGCGGCTGCGTCTGGTACCTGCCCGCCATCGCCGACCTCCAGGCCGGCGCCGACCGGCCCCGCTCCACCCGCACCGCGGCGGCCGCCTGCGTGCTCTGGTGGGCCGCGCTCGCGCTGGCCGGCGGACTGCTGCTCGCCTGGCCCGACTGGCGCCCCGCCGCCCAGGTCGCCCTCGCCGGGCTGGTCGGCGGCACGGTCCTACGGGTGCGGGCGCTGCGGGACCGGCGCGGGGAGCGGCGGGAGACCGCGGCCCACTGGGCGGCGCTCGACGCCGGGCCGGTGCCGCGGGGCGGCCGCCCGTCGGCCGTCGCCCTGGCGGGCTGGCTGCTGGTGGGCACCGCCGTGGCCGTGCCGGCCGCGGTGTCGATCCTGCTCACCGACGGCGGCGGGTCGGCCGCGAAGGCGGCCCTCGCGGCGGTCGGCGGGGCGGGCGTGGCGCTGGCCTTCCTGCTGGTGGGCCTGGGGAACGCCCGGCGGCAGGGCCGCTGAGCGGTCGTCCGCCGGGAGCGCTGAGCGGTCGTCGGGACCGCGCTGCCGACGACGGCGTCCGGCCCGTGCCGGAAGGGGGCGGCACGGGCCGGACGGGTCCGGTGGGATCAGTACATGGTCGGGATGTACTTGTAGCAGGGCTGGGTGTTGCTGTAGATCATGATGTCGCCGGTGATCCTGCCCACGATGCCGTCCGGGACGACGCTCGGGTTGCTGTGGCTCTGGACCGTCTGGTAGCGGACCACCAGGGCCTTGGTCTTCGGGCCCCAGATGCCGTCCTCCTGCACCCGGGCGCCCGAGTCGCCCACGACGTTGGCGACCCAGTCGTTGAGGATCGTCTGCACGCAGTGGACGGAGTTGTAGCCGTTCGGGTAGCCGTCGCCGATGTAGGAGGCGCCGGTCGAGGCCTGGGCCGGGGCGGCCAGGGCGAGGGTCACGGCCGCGGTGGCGAGGGCCAGGGTGGTCCTGAGGGCGAGCTTCGTCCGCATCACGGGGTTCCTTCTCCGATCGGCCCGGTACGGAGTCCGGGCGGGCGGTCATCAGCCAAACAGCGGGCCGGACGTCCCACCAGCGCGGGACGTCCCGGGACGGCGGAGGGACGGGGGACGGAGCCGAGGACGGTGACGGTGACGGGCGAATGGGGCCGTTGGGCCCTGGGCCGCCGCGGGGCGGCGGGGGATGATGCGGTGGGCCCCGCCGGGAGTGTGCGGGGGTGACGAAGGTGGAAACCGCGTGATGGCGACCGAGGTGGAGGGCGTCGGGGCTTCGGCGCCGGTCCGGGTGTTCCTGCTGGACGACCACGAGGTGGTGCGCCGCGGGGTGCACGACCTGCTGGACGGCGAGCCGGACCTGGAGGTCGTCGGGGAGGCCGCGACGGCCGAGCAGGCCCTCGTCCGGGTGCCCGCGCTGCGGCCCGACGTGGCGGTGCTGGACGTCCGGCTCGGGGACGGCGACGGGGTCTCCGTCTGCCGTGAACTGCGGTCGCGGATGCCCGACCTGGCCTGTCTGATGCTGACCTCCTTCGACGACGAGGAGGCGCTGCTGGACGCCGTGATGGCGGGCGCCGCCGGGTACGTGTTGAAGCAGATCAGCGGCACCGACCTGGTCGCCGCCGTCCGTACCGTGGCCTCCGGCCGGTCGATGCTCGACCCCGGCGCGGCGACCCGGCTGCTGAACCGGCTGCGCAGCGACGCCGAGCCCGCCCGGCCGGTGACCGCCGGACCGGCGCTGACGGCGCGCGAGCAGGAGGTGCTGGCGCTGATCGGGGAGGGCCTGACCAACCGGCAGATCGGTGAGCGGCTCTACCTCGCGGAGAAGACGGTGAAGAACCACGTGTCCCGGCTGCTGGCCAAGCTCGGGGTGGAGCGGCGGGTGCAGGCGGCGTTGATCGCCACCGAGCTGCGGCAGTCGGCCGCCGCGCCGTCCTCGCCGCTGCGCTACGGCCGGGGTTGACGACCCGCCCCGGGGCTGACGACCCGCCCGGGCGGGCCCCTCGGCGGGACCATCGGCCCTCGTGACCGGGCCCGGCCCCGGGTGAGCATCGCTCGCATGAACCGAGATCACGTCCCGTCCCCCCGGCCCGCGCCGTCCGACCCCGTCCACCGCTCGAACCCGTCCGGCCCCCGCGAGCTCGACCGGAGGCGGGCGCTGCAGCTGCTGGGCCGGGCCCCCGTCGGGCGGGTCGTCTACACCGTCGACGCCCTCCCGGCCGTCCTGCCGGTGACCTTCCGGTTGGCGCCCGGCGGCGTGCTGGTCTCCGCGCCCGCCGACTCCGAGCTGGCCCGGGCGGTGGACGGCGCGGTGATCGCCTTCGAGGCCGACGAGGTGGACGGCCGGGACGGCTCCGGCTGGTTCGTCACCGTCCTCGGCCGTGCCCAGGTCCGCCCGGGGACGGCGACCGCCCCGGACGTGGTCCGGATCCGGATCCGGCCGGAACTGGTGATCGGCCGCTGTTTGCTCTAGGGCCTGTCCGGCGGATCTTGGCAGATCAGCGCGCGGCGTTGGGCGCCCGGCTGGGCGTGCGCCCGAGTCGGCCTCGTACTGGACGTACTT
>NZ_JBIAXC010000031.1:0-114805 GCF_042896295.1 Kitasatospora sp. NPDC001309
CACCCATAAAAACACCCTCCCCCCCCCCCACCCCCGCCCGCCCGGGCCCACCCCTCCCGCCCCCCCCCCCCCCGGCCCCGGGGCGGCCCCCGGGGCGGGGCCGGCCCCGCCCGGGGCCCCCGACCGGGCTCAGGCGTCCACGCCGTAGTACTGGGCGAGGAAGCCGATCACGTCGGCGGCGTGCGGAAGCAGCTCCGGCAACTCCCGGGCCAGCGTCGCCCGGGTGGCCTCGGCCAGTTCGGGCAGGCCGGTGGCGGCGGACTTCACGTAGGGGTCGAGGCGGCGGACGAGTTCGTAGTTGCTCTCCACGTCCAGCTGCCGCATCGCCTTCTCCAGCGGGGGCGCGTCGGCCGGCGGGATGTCGGGCAGGACCCTGCTGACGAAAGTGACCCGGTGCAGCACCCGCCAGCACGGCGGCTTGCGGTCCGCCTGGCGGGCCTGGCGCAGCGCCGCCGCGTTGGGGTCGTTGCCGTTCTCCAGCCAGACCGGGTCGACGACCTTGTGGAAGAAGCTGTCGAAGTGCTCGCTGTCCTCGCCGAGGTAGAAGCTGAGGAAGCGGTAGGCGTCCACCTTGCCGGGCACCTTGACGGGGTTCCCGTCCCGGTCGAAGACCGGGTTGCGGTCGGTGTCGTAGCTCTGGAGGTTGCTGCTGGGGGCGACCTCCACCTCCAGTCCGAAGGAGCGGGTGGCCTCCTTGCCGCGGGCCCGGGTGGCGGTCATCCCGCCGCCGACGGAGGCGTCGAGCTGGGCGCCGATGCCGATGCCCGCGATCTGGAAGGAGGTGCCGATCGAGGTGCCGACCGAGCCGGAGAGCGAGTACGAGCCGGCCGTGGTCTCACTGACCACGTCGGTGGTCTCGGTGGTCTCGGCGAAGAAGCCGCCGGCGGCCGTCCAGACGTAGGTGTTGACCAGGTCCCGGCGGGAGAAGCCCTGTCCGGTGGCGCTGTCGGCGCTCTCCCGGCCGCGGGCCGGGGCGGCGTCCGCGCCGATCGCGCCGCCGAGCACCCGGCCGGCCTTCTGGGCGAGCGGGTCGGGGGCGTGGGTCTCGGTGGAGACGCTGTCGTAGTAGCTGTGCAGGCGCTGCTGGTCGCGCTGGATGCGGCGCTTGAGCGCGTACGCCTCGCGGGGCTTGAAGTAGCTGTACTCGCCCCGTTCCCGGCCGCCCCGGTAGTCGGGGTCGGCGACCTTGCCGCGTTCGTCGAAGCCGACGGTGCCGTCCAGGGTGCCCTGCTTGGTGTAGCGGGGGTTGATCGGGAACGGGACGACGTTCCAGTCCTTGGGGATGTCGGGGTTGGGCTGGATGCGGTAGGCGACCAGCGCGCAGCTGTGCGCCAGGCGCAGCGCGAAGACGTCGGCGGTCTGCGACTGCACGACGGCGAAGCCGGTGTTGGCCGGCACGTACCTGCGCCCGGCGGTGGGGTTGAGCAGTCGGCCCGGGTCCTCCCAGTGGCCGGTGAGCGAGACCTTGGTGGTCCGGGCGGTGTTCTCGCCCTGGGAGACGGAGGTGTCCTCGGCCCAGCTGTTGGAGAACTCCAGGTTGCCCCGCACGCTCGCCGAGACCCCGCCCTTGGCGATGGACTTGGCGATGCCGAATCCCAGCGGCGCGGTGATCATCCAGACGTCGACGTCCACCTCATGGGAGAGCGCGAAGCCGAAGGCGGCGTCCACGCTGCGCTCCTTGGCGGAGGACAGCGAGCGGACGACCTGTTCGGCCTCGGTGAGCTTGACCGTGGAGGCGCCCTCGAAGGTGTCGCTGCCCGGGTCGGTCAGGCCCGCGGTGAGGTTCTCCGAGGGGATCGGCGGGGCGCCCTCGACGTAGCCGATCAGCTGGGGGTCGAACTGGACCTGGCTGACCCACTCGCTGACCAGCTCGCCGACCTTGTAGCCGGTGACCAGGTGCCAGCGGCCGTCCTGGAGGTAGCTGTAGGCGCGCTTGAGGACGCCGAAGGCCTCACCGCGCGAGCCGTACTGCATGTCGGCGTACTCGGCGACCGCCGGGGCGGCCGAGACGCTCTGGTGGAACGCGTTGCGCAGGCCGGCCAGGGCGGAGCGGACCTGGGCGGCGTCGTTGGAGACCGGGGCGGTGGAGAGCACGGTGCGCGGGCGGGTGGCCTCCGGGCCGAACTCCAGGTGGTTGCCGCGCAGGCCCTCGTCGCGGACCTGGGCGGTGCCCGCCTCGGTGGAGTCCCGGTCGAACGGCCAGTAGGCGACCAGGTCCTCCTTCTCACCCTTGAGCCGGGTGAACAGGTTGTCCAGCAGCTGTTCGTGGGTGCGGGCGGTGCGCCAGATCCGCACCTCCTCCAGCACGCCTTCGAAGGCCTCGACGGGCTTGCCCCGCTTGAGCACCGCGCCCAGGGTCAGCTGGGCGTCACCGTTCTCGGCGAAGGCGGCGGTGTCGGGCAGGCCCGGCGTGCCGGCCGGGTCGCAGGCCACGGCGACGCCGTTGCGGTACAGCCGGAAGACGCTGCCGCGCGGGTCGGGGTTGCGGACCCAGCGGGCGCCGCGCAGCCGCGCCGGGTGCGAGCCGGTGGCGTCGGCGGCCGTGCTGCCCGCGTTCTCCTCGAAGCGCCAGTGCGCGACCAGGCCGCGGTCCCGGGCGGTGACGGCGCTGCCGAGCCGGGCGGCGTCCCGGGCGGCGCCCCAGATCCGGACCTCGGCGAGCACCCCGGCCAGCTGCTGGACGGTGACGCCCTCGCGGGCCCGGCCGAGCTCCAGCGGCGCGTCGTTGCCGCGCGGCCCGGCCCCCTCGTAGCGGCCGGCACCGATCTCCCGGCCGTCCAGGTGGAAGCGGATGTCCTGCCACTCGCGCACGGCCAGCGACTCGACCAGCTCGACGCTCTGGGTGACCGGCTTGCCGTCAGCGCCGGTCGCGGTGATCTGCCTGGTGCCCTTCTGCTCCTGCATCGAGCGGCCGCCCTTGCGGACCACGGCGATGCGGTGGAACTGCCCGGCCTTCACGCCCTCGGTGGAGGTGAAGCGCACGGCCCGGCCGTCGGGCTCCTCGAAGGCGAACTCCAGCCGCCCGTCCGGCAGGACGGCCAACCGGTAGGGCACGCTGCCGCCGACGCCGTCGGCGGTGCGGCCCTTGGAGAGCAGGCCCTGGGTCTCGCCGAGGCGGTCGACGCGGGCGAACACCTCCAGCGTCAGGTCGTCGGCGATGTCCAGCGCGTCGTCGTCCGGGACGTCGAGATAGGCGTCGCCGGTCAACTCGACCGCCCAGGACTGCTGGTAGGCCAGGGCGAGGTGGCTCCACTCGCGCAGCGGGAAGGTCTCCCGGCTGACCACGCGGCGGTCGCCGACGTACCCGACGACCCGGTGGCCGCCGTCGGCGATCGGCGAGCGGGCCGGGACGGGCTTCGGCATGCCGCGCAGTTCGGCGTGCCGGTTGTTCCCGGAGCGGTCGGTCAGGACGGCCTGCGCACCGGGTTCGGGCGCCGAGTACGTCCAGTAGCCGAGCAGCCCCGCCTCGTTGCCGCTCAGCCGCCGCCCCTGGCCGGCCCGCAGCTCCTCGCCGCCGCGTGCCTTGGACCAGAGCCGGACCTCGTCCAGCCGGACGGCGGCGAACTCGGTGGGCCAGCACAGCACGGTGCCCAGCGAGAGCCGGCCCTGCCCTCGGTACGGGGCGTCGGCGGTGCGCCGGGCGATCTCCTGCCCGTCCAGGTAGATCACCTGCTGGCGGGTCTCCCGCTGGAACACGCAGGCCCAGTGGTGCCACTTGGTGTCGGAGAACCGCTTGGTGGTGTCCAGGTCGTCGCCGTAGAAGGCGAAGGTGAAGAAGCCGTTCTTGCGGAAGCCGATGTGCAGGCTCTCGTTGGCGCGCCCCTCGGCACCGCTGTGCCCGAGCACCATGTGCGGCCGGCTGTCGACCTTGGTGCGCTGGGCCCAGAACTCCACCGTGAAGTCGCCGTCGCCGAAGCCGAAGGCGTCGGGCACCACGGCGGCGTCGTCCGTGCCGTCGAAGACCAGCCCGGAGGTCGCCTGGGTGCCGAGCAGGCCGAGGCCGTACGGGGTGTCCCCGGCGTTGGCGTGCAGCAGCCGCACCGGACCCTCGACCCGCTCCGGGTTGACCCAGGTCTCCAGGGTGAGGTCGCCCGGGGTCGCCGCCCGGGGCAGCTGCCCGGCGGGCAGGGCCAGGAAGCGGCCCTTGCCGTCGAAGGCGTAGGCCCGGCCCGGCATGTCGGCCCGCCAGCGCCCGCCGTGGCCGCGCGCCAGGCCGTCCGCACTGCCCAGGGGCAGTTCGGCCAGGCCCCCGGGGTCGACGGTGATCAGCCGGGAGCCCTCGGCGAGGGTGCTGCCGGGCTGCGAGGACTCGGACCAGCGGTGGTCGTAGCGCACCCGCTGCACGCTCATCCCGGGCTTCAGCAGGGCCGGCTCCGCACCCGCGCCGAGGCGCAGCGACTTCGACCCGGCGGGGTGGCTGCCCTCGAAGCGGAAGCCGTGGCCGCCGACGGTCACGAAGCCGGGGCCGGCCAGCGGGGCGAGGGTGCCCTCGGTGAACTGCACCACGTCGCCGTCGATCCGCAGGACCGAGCCGATCGTGACGGGCTGCTCGGCCGCGCCGTTGACCACGGCGGCGAAGTCCTCGGCCCGGCGGGGCAGGTGCGACCACTTCTCGGTCTGCCCGCCGTGCCGGATGGTGAGGGTGACCTGCGTCGGGCCGTCCCCGGCCTCGACGGTGATCCCGGTCCCGGTGAGGTCGGTGCCCGCGTCCCGGGCCGTGAAGGAGACCGTCCGCGCGCCGGCGGCCAGCTGCCGGGAGGAGCGCAGCACCTGGCTGTCGTAGTAGGCGGCGAAGAACTGGCCGTTGGAGCCCCGGAAGTAGAGCACGACGTTGCCGGTGGCGCTGTCCAGCAGGAAAGGGCGGTCGGCGGCGCGGGCGAAGCCCAGCAGCGCGCCGGAGCCGCTCAGGCCGGTGCGGTCGACGGTCAGCTGCGGCACCGGCAGGGCGATGTCGTCGGATCCGCGCACGCCGCCGGTGAGTCGGCCCAGTTCCTCCTGCTTGGCGGCGAGAGCGGCCTGCTGGGCGGTCAGGGCGCGGCGCTGCTGGGCGAGCCGGTCCTGCTTGGTGCCGAGGAGCTCCAGGCGCTCGGTGAGCTCGGAGATCTGCCGGCTGAGCCGGTCGGTGGTGGGGTTGGACTTCAGCGAGTTGTCGATCCGCTCCAGGATGAGGACGCCCTCGCCGGAGTCTTTCGCCGTCGCGTAGTCGTACTGGACGATGCGGTCGCCCTGGCTGTCCCGGGCCGCGACCAGCTGGTGGCTGTGCCGGGCCACCAGGCTGTAGCCGTTCCAGCCGTCGAGCGCGAAGTGGGTGGCGGCGTTGTCGGCCTCCCGGCGGTACTGGATCAGGGGGATGTCGTTGCCGGTCCGCCGGTTGTCGACGTTCATGTCGAGTCCGGAGTTGACGTTCTTGACGAAGCAGCAGGCGAAGCCGTTGATCGTGGTGCCGGTCGGCTCGAAGGTCCAGACCGTGGACGCGGCCTGCCGGTCGGCGGTGCGCACCAGCGGGGCGACGCTGTCCTTGCGGTCGCCCTGCACCGCGAGGTACTGGTCCTTGCCGTCCTTCTGCAGCTTGAACCGCAGCCGGTAGCGCCAGTAGGAGTAGTCGCTCTCCAACTCGGCGCGCACCTCGGCGCGTTGGCGCTCGACGTCGGGGATCTCGGCGGTCTCCAGCTGGAGTCGGGTGATCTCGGCCTCGGTGGCGGCGACGTCCCGGGCCAGTTTCGCCACCTGGGCGTCCACCTCCCCGGCCGCGTCGACCGTCCCGCTGGACTCCGGCGCGGCCAGCACCGGCAGCGCCAGCTCCTCCGGCACCTGGGCCAGCCGGCCGTCCCGGCCCACGCCGAGGTCCACGGTGGCGACGTAGGCCTCGTCGGTGGCCCGGCCGGTCACCGGGTCGGGCCCGCCGGTGGTGCAGGCGAGCAGCACCCTGGCCTGGCGCTTGACCGGCTTGGACGCCTGGTCGTAGCCGGCGGGCGCGGCCTCCTGCTGGTGGTGCAGCAGCGCGGACAGGCCGGAGACCACCCGGCGCCCGGTGAAGGCGAAGCTGCTGCGGCTCACCCCGGAGTCCTCGCCGACGGGGGCGTCCGAGGTGACCCAGGCGGGGCCGCCGCTCAGCGCGGCGTGCCGGGCGTGGTCGGTCTGGTCGTGCAGGGTGGTGCCGGAGCCCTCGTCGAAGCGGTAGTAGACGGCCAGCCCGGGTTCGTTGCCGATCAGCCGGCGGCCGCGGTCGGCGGCGATCTCCGCGCCGCCGCGCGGGCGGAGCCAGATCCGCACCTCGTCCAGCTCTCCGCGGCCGAAGGAGCGGGCACCGCGTCCCAGGGTGAGGCCGCCGAGGCCGGCGTACGGCATGTCCGTGGTGCGGCGGCCGACTTCGACGCCGTCGCGGTAGACGACCTGCTCGCGGGTGTCCCGGGTGAAGACGCAGGCCCAGTGGTGCCAGTCGGTGTCGGTGGTGCGCTGCGGGATGTCCAGGTCGTCGTGGAAGAAGGCGAAGGTGAAGGTGTCGTCCGGGCGGAAGCCGATGTGCAAGGTGCGCAGCCGGACGCCGCTGGAGGCGCCGTGGCCGATCAGGAAGTCCTCACGGCCGCCGGTGGCGGTGCGCCGGGCCCAGAACTCCACGGTGAAGTCGGAGTCGGCCAGGTCGAGGGCGCTGCTCGGCAGTTCGGCCAGGTCGTCGACGCCGTCGAAACGCAGCGCCGTCCCCGCCCGGCCGCCCCCGTCCTCGGCGGGGACCAGCGGACGGCCGGTGAACGGGCAGGTGCCGGGCGCGCTCTCATAGACGGCGTTCCGGTGGCGCGGGTCGGGGCTGGTCCAGGCCTGGGTGCCCCGGGTGTCGAAGAGGCCGTCCCGGCTGCGTTGGACGCTGAAGGCGTCGATCCGGCCGGTGGCGTCGTTGTGGGCGAAGACCTGCCAGCGCTCCCGGCCGTGCACGGCGGTGGGTACCAGCAGGGCGGCGAAGCGGCCCTCGGAGAGGTTGCGGACGAAGGACAGCTCCTGGGTCGGCTCGACGAACGGCCGCCCCTCCATGTCCTGGGTGCCGAGGCTGTCCTTGGCGGAGTCCGGGCGGCCCTTGTGCCGGCTCCGGCGGTAGCGGACCTCCAGCACCGGCTTCAACTCGCCGCCGGCCAGCACGAAGCGGTCGCACAACAGGGTCGCGTCGACCACCGCGACCTTGCGCCCGCCCTCCGTGGCCAGGTAGTCCGTGCGGGCGGGGTCGCCGGAGGAGCCGGTGCCGTCGGCGAGCCGGAACACCGCGTCCGGGTGGTCGGCCCGCACCGACTGGCGCAGCACGTAGACGTGGGTGCCGTCGGAGACGACGTGGAAGGGGGCGGCGGCGCCGAGCCGGGCGGTGCTGGACAGGAACCGGTCCAGCTCCTGCTCCTCCAGCCGCTCCGCCGCGTCCGCCTCCACCCGGCCTCCGCGCTTGACCACCGGCATCCGCACCGAGCCCGCCACCGCGTAGCCGACCCGGGCCACCTCGGCCGGGAAGCGCAGCGTCAGCGGGTCCTCCGACCAGTAGGCCGCGTCGGCCTCGCCCTTCGCCTCGTCGTGCCGGGACAGGTCCAGGACGCTGTAGACGAGGCGCCGTTGGTCGTCCATCGCGAACGCGACCGTGCTCCCCTGGTGCCGCACCGTCGTCGTGTGCACGTAGGCCCGGTCGCCGTAGACCTTCGCCAAGTGCTGCTGCTCCGTCAAGCCGCCACCTCACGTCCGGTGGCCGTAGGGCTACCGACGGCCGCGCGATCACCACAGAACGCATCCACGGTTTCACCGAACGTGATGATCCATCAAGTCACTTTCCCGCCGCGGCACCCCGGCGATCCGGCCACCCGCCGACCCCCGACGCCCGCGGCACCGTCCGTCCCTACCCCGGGCGCCACGCGCGAACCGGAGTCCGCAGAACCGGCTGCGACCGGGGCCGAAGTGGGGAAGACCCGTCCCCCACGGCTGGTCGGGCGCCTGGGCACCAGGCCCCTGGCGGCCTCGGCGCACGCGGCGGCGCTGCGTGCGGCCGGACTGGTGGCGACCACCCGGCGGGGACGCACCGTGCGACACACCCTCACCCCGCTCGGCGCCGACCCTCTCGACGCCAACCCCGGCCGACGCGCGCCCTATTGCCCGCCGAACTTGCGCCGCTCGTCCGAGTGGACGGTCCCCGCCGACAGCCCGGCCCTGACCCCAGACCCGAGACCGGGTCGGAACCCTGTCGAACGCGTGGCGAAGAATCCGGAAAAGGGAAATGACTGGAATCATTCCCACGCTGGAGAATCGAATCTCCACATATCCCTTTCGTCACTCGGGTATTCAGATTCCCCGTACATGCCACGGGTTTCAGAGTAGCCCTCGACACCGTTCTCCGGGTATGCGATAGTCGCTTTCGACCACCTGGTACCGAGGAGCACGAGTTGCCCATTTCCAGGCGTTTGATATCGCCCGAGGGGCGCATCTGGGAGACCGAGGAAATCCTGGCCCGGGTATTCGGTGCCACCGAACTCCTGGCCCGTCGAAATGTCCGGCCCGGCTCGCGGGTGATGATGAGCGGGGCCAATTCGCCGGAATGGGTCGTCGTGCTGCTCGCGCTCGTCCACCTCGACGCCTCGGTGGTGCTGGCCGATCACCGGGCCACCCCCGCCCAGCGGGCCCGGATCCGGCAGCTGGCCCGGGTGGTGCTCGACCTCGGCGACGGCGCGGTCGAGGCGGCGGCGCCGCGGAGCGGTGCGGCGACGGTGACTGCGCCGGCGGCCGAGCCCGATCCCGCGGGCTGGGCCCGGCGGCGGGATGCCGCGATCTCGTGGTCCTCGGGCACGACGGGCAGCCCCAAGGGCATCGTGCGCTCCGGCCGGTCGATCCTGGACAACCTCGCGCTCAGCGCGGACCGCATGGGCTACCGGCCCGACGACGTCTTCCTGCCCGTGCTGCCGTACTCGCACCAGTACGGTCTCTCGCTGGTGCTCTGCTGGTGGCTGGGCGGGGGCACGCTGGTGGTCTACGGGCCGAGCACCCGTCTGGACCACGCGCTCGCGGTCGGCGTGGAGCACGGCCTCACCGTCGTGGACGCGGCGCCGTCGACCTACTACAGCCTGCTCAACCTGCTCGACCGCCGCCCCGCGCTGGTGGGCGCGCTGGGGACGGTACGGGCCTGGTGCGTGGGCGGCGCGCCGCTGGGCCGCAGCCTGGCGGCCCGCTTCCACGCCCGTACGGGCCGGCACCTGCTCGACGGCTACGGGGCGACGGAGCTGGGGAACGTCGCGCTGGCGCCGCCCGCCGATCCGGTCGGCTGCGGCACCCCGCTGCCGGGGGTGGTCGTCGAGGTCCACGACGAGCACGGCAGGCCGCTCCCCTGCGGTCGGCTCGGCGAGCTCGTGGTCCGCAGCGCGGGCCTGATGACGGGTCTGCTCGGCGAGGACGGCGAGATCGTCCCGGTCCCGGGTGCGGTGCACCGCACCGGGGACATCGGGCTGCTCGACGACGCCGGCCGGGTCTTCCCGATCGGGCGCAAGCACGCCGTGCACCGGGAGGGGCACACGCTCTACCCCGACCACCTCGCCGAGCGGGCCGGGGCGGCCGGGGCGCGGACGGAGGTCGTCGCCGTGCCCGACGCCCGCCTGGGCTGCCGCCTGGTGTTCGTGGTCGAGGACCCGGACGGCCACCAACCCGCCCACTGGAAAGGGCTGTTGCGTCCGCTGCTGGCCCGCTACGAGCAGCCCGACCAGGTCGTGGTGCTTCCCTCGCTGCCGCTCACCAACACGGGAAAGCCCGACCGGGCCGTTCTGGAGAAGATCGCCATGACCTCGCTGCCCGCGTCGCACCGGACGACGACCCCCGACACCACGGCCCCGCCCACCACCCCGGACGACTACCGCATCCCCTTCCCCGACCGGGTCGACGCGCTGCGCGCGGTGCGCCGGTACGTGGCCGACCACGAGGACGCGGTGCTGCGGATCCTCACCGAGGTCTCGCCCCACCGCACCGCCGCCACCGAGATCCGCTCCTTCCTCGCCGCCCTCGACGGCGCGGAGCAGGAGGTCCGCCGCGTCCGGCCCGGCCACGTGCCCCGGGCGGCGGTCTTCACGCCCTCCAACATCCCGCTCTATTCCTATGCGCTCTACATGCTGGTGGCGTCCCTCTACAGCGAGAGAATAACCTTCCGGCCGTCCTCCGAAATCCGGGGCCAGATGCAGCGCCTGCACGATCTGCTGGCACCGGTCCACGGCCTGCCGATCACCCTTTCCGGGCTCAGCCAGCGCAAGTTCGTGACGGGACCGGTGCGCGAGGCCGACCTGATCGTCTTCACCGGTGACTACGCCAATGCCGAGACCATTCGGGAAGGCCTGGCGGAGGACCAGCTGTTCCTCTTCTTCGGCCACGGCATCAACCCCTTCGTGATCGCGCCCGACGCCGATCTCGCACTCGCCGTGCACGACGTCATGCGGATCCGGCTCTACAATTCGGGCCAGGACTGCTTCGGTCCCGACGTCGTGTTCGCCCCGAAGGGCCGCACCGAGGAGTTCGTCGACCGGCTGTCCGCCGAGCTCGCGTCCCTGCGCTTCGGTCCGAACGGCGACCCGGCCGCCGACTACGGCCCGCTCTTCTACGACTCTGCGCTGATCGACTGCTCGGACTACCTGGTGCGGCACGCCCGCCGCATCCGGCACGGCGGGCGCATCGACCTGCCGTCCCGCAAGGTCGAACCGACCGTGCTGCTCTGGGGTTTCGACGACAAGCTCCCGCTGGAGGAGATGTTCGCCCCGGTGTTCAACGTGGTGGCCTACCCCAGCGCGAGGCTGCTGCGCGAACGGCTGGCGAGCCCCTACTTCGGCGAGCGCGCACTGGGCGCGATGGTGTACGGGAACGATCCGGCGACGGTGGAGGTCCTGACCAGGCGTCACCGCACCTGCGTCAACCACACCCTGCTCGACGCCGAGGACGGCAACCGTCCGTTCGGCGGCTTCGGGCTGCGCGCCAACTACCTCTCCTACGGCGGCGAACGGCGCGCCGAGCCGCTGCTGATGTCGCAGGCCGTGGCGCGGGTCCTCCCGACGGCCGTCCCCGACACGGCCGTCCTCGCCCCAGCGGTCCCCGCCCCGGCCGTCCCCGTCACGGCGGTCGGGGAGTGAGCCGGGTGGACCGGCGGCACCCGGACGCCTGGTCGGCGATCGTCGAGCTGCTGGTGGCGCACGGGGTGGACACCTGCTTCGGACTGCCCGGCGACGACCTGGAGCTGCTGCGCGCCCTCGACGCCGCCGGCCTGGACCTCGTCCCGTGCCGCGACCAGCGCAACGCGATGTACATGGCCACCGGGTACGCGCTGCAGTCGGGTCGGCTCGCGGTCTGCGCGCTGGGCAAGGGCCCGGCCGTCACCCACGCGGCCACCGGGCTGCTGGAGGCGCGCGAGTCCGGCGCGCCCGTGCTGGTGCTCGCCGCCGGCACGCCCGAACGCCGCCGGGGCAGTGGCGGGTTCCAGGAACTCGACCAGGTCGCCGTGACGGCGCCGCTGGTCCGCTGGGCGCACCGGGTGGGGCACCCGGACCGGGTCGTCCCCGCGACGGTGACGGCCCTGACCCGGGCCGTGGGGCCGCCGGCCGGGCCGGTGTACCTGGAGGTGCCCGATGACGTCCGCACGGCCGAGGTGCTCGTCCCCGGAGCGCGGCCGAGCCTGCCGGAACCGCTGTTCGACGCCGAGCCGCTCCCCCGGACGGCGCCGGGCCCGGCCCTGGCGGCACTGCGCGCGAGCCGGCGTCCGGTGCTGCTGGTGGGCGGCGGGATGCGGCACCGCAACGGCGGCGGCGCGGTCGAGCGCTTCGCCGACCGCCTCGGCGCGGCGCTGTTCACCACCGCCTCCGGCCGGGGCGCCGTGGACGAGCACCACCCGCTGTTCTGCGGCGTGGCGGGCCTCTACGCCGGGCGCCCCGCAAGGGAGTTGTGGGCCTCCTGCGACCTGGTGGTGTCGCTCGCCGGCCGGCTGGAGGAGACGGTCGTCGAGGGCGGGGAGCCGTGGCCGCCGGTCCCGGTGGTCCAGGTCAATCTGGATCCGGCCGGGCTGTCGGCGGAGTTCCCGGGCCCGCGCGTGCTCGGCGACGCCCGGCATGCCGTGCTCGGCTGGACCCGGGCACTGGAGCAGGACGGCGGGGTCGGGCGCGCGGAGGCCGTCGGCCTCTGGGCGGACGACATCGCCGCCGCCCGCAAGGCCCTGGAGCTGGACGCGGCGGCCGAGTTGGCGCGGGCGGCGACCCTGCCAGGAATCCGCGTGGCCGAGCTGCTCGCCGCGCTCGACGCCACCGCCGACGGGCCCCGCGTGCTGGTCCAGGAGAACGGGCTGCAGGACATGTGGTCCTACGGCTTCCCCTTCCGGGTCGGCGGCGGGTCCGTGGTGCCCTCGGAGCAGACCCCGCTGGGCTTCGGCGCGGCCGCGGCCATCGGGGTCAAGCGGGCCGCCCCGGACCACGAGGTCACCGCGTTCGTCGGGGACGGCGCCTTCCTCGCGGCCCGCGCGGACATCGCCGCCACCGCCCGCAGCCACGGCGGCGTGCTGTACGTGGTGCTGTGCAACGGCGGCTACGGCTGGCTGGACGCCCAGCGCGCCCGCCTCGGCCTCGACGCCGGACGCCATGCCTTCACCCGCCCGGGCTCGCCGCCGCCCGCCGTGGACGGGCCGGACGTCCACTGCCGGGTGCTGCGCGACAAGGCCGCGCTCACCGCCGAACTCCGCACCGCACGCCGGTTCTGCGCCCGGGGCGGCACCGCCGTGCTCCTGGTGCCGGTCTCCCCCGACGACGTCCTCCCGGCCGTCCGCGACGCCGGGGCGGTGCCCCAATGACCGGCACCGGAGCGCGGGTTGACGCCGGGTACGGCCGGTACCGGCGCCGGGTGGTCGTCACCGGGTACGGGGCGGTGACCCCGCTCGGCCACAGCGCCGGGGAGACCTGGACGGCGATGCTGGCCGGGCGCAGCGGCATCGCCGCCGTGGACGCGATCGACGTGACCGGTCTGGACGTCCGGATCGGCGGGCAGGTCCGCGGCTTCGTACCCGACCGTTACATGCCGCCGGCGGTCCGCCGTCGCACCGACCCGTACGCCCAGTACGCCCTGGCCGCGGCGCTGGAGGCGTGCGGGCACGCCGGGCTGGTCGTCGACGACGGCCTGGCGCCGAGGGTCGCCGTGGTCATCGGCAGCGGCTACGGCCCGGTCGGGTCGATCTACCGGGCCGCCGACACCCTGCGCGCCCGGGGGCCGCGGGCGATCAGCCCGTTCGCCCAGGTCACGACCGCCATGGACAGCGCCGCCGGGGAGATCAGCATGCGCATCGGGGCCTGGGGACCGAGCCGGGCCCAGAGCACGGCGTGCGCCAGCGGCGCGGACGCGGTCGGCGCCGGGATGCGCATGATCGCCACCGGCGAGGCCGACGTCGTGCTGGCCGGCGGCGCGGACGCCTGTGTCACCGCCGTCGACCTCGCGGGCAGCGGCAACGCCCGCGCGCTGTCCCGGCGCAACGACGACCCGACGGCGGCCTGCCGGCCGTTCGACGCGCACCGCGACGGGTTCGTGATGAGCGAGGGAGCCGCCGTGCTGGTCCTGGAGGCCGCCGGGACGGCCGAGCGTCGGGGCGCCACGGCGCTGGCCGAACTCGCGGGCTACGGGGCGAGTTCGGACGCCCACCACTGGACCGCGCCCCACCCGCAGGGGCGGGGAGCGTGCCTCGCCGTCGAGGCGGCACTGCGCGACGCGGGGATCACCGGGGCGGACGTGGACTACGTCAACGCGCACGGCACCGGAACGCTGCTGAACGACGCCACCGAGACGGCGGTGCTGCGCCGGGTGCTGGGCGAGCGGGTCACCCGAATCCCGGTCAGCTCCACCAAGTCGATGACCGGGCACATGATCGGTGCCGCCGGGGCCGTCGAGCTGGTGGCGTCGATCCAGGTCCTGCGCACGGGCGACGTCCCGCCCACCGTCAACTGCGACGAGCCGATCGACCCGGAGATCAACTTCGTGCCGCACCGGGCGCAGCACCACGAGCGCCTGCGGATCGCGCTCAGCAACTCCTTCGGTTTCGGGGGCCACAATGCCGCCCTCGTGGTCCGAGCGGTCTGAGGGCCGGCCGTGCACCGCCGTCCGGAGACCGCCACCGCCGGCACCGCGACCGGCGCCGGCACCGTCACCCGCAGCGGGCCGCTGACCTGGGTCCAGGAGTGGCACTGGTTCGAGCGCACCGTGCCCCCGGCGCGGCGGGTGAACCCGACGCCGCTCGCCGACCACTGCCACGTCCCGCCGTCGGCCTCCCTCGCCGACGTCCACGCGGCGCTCGCCGCCCTGACCGCCCGGCACGAGGCGCTGCGCACCACCGTCGATCCGCTGTGCCCGGTCCAGCACGTGCACCGCGCGCACTGGGCGCCGCTGCCGGTCGACCACCTGGACGTGCCGGTGGTCGACGCCGCCACCCTGGAGGCCGCCACCGCGGCCCTGGCCGCCCGCCCGATCGACCCCGAGCGGAACCCGCCCTGGCTCGCCCGGGTGCTGCTGACGGCGGGGCAGCCGCGGGCGGTGCTGATCGCCGCCCACCACGTGCTGATCGACGGGTGGGGGCTGGCCGTGCTGCTCGACCAGCTGCACGATCAACTGCGCGGCACGGCGGCACCGTTGGGGACGGCCTCGCAGCCGCTCGACGCGCTCGCCACCCAGACGCCGGAGCGGGCCCGCGCGGCGGAGCGGGAGTGGCTGACGCGCCTCGCGGACAACCCCACCGGGGTTCTGGCCCCGTTCGGCGGGTCCCCGGACGGCACCGGGCGCCACCGACTCCAGCACCGCTCGGTGAGCGCCTACCGGCACCTGCGCCACATCGCCCGGCGCCACCTGGTCAGCCCCGAGGTCGTCGTGCTCGCGGCGCTGGCCCACGACGTCGCCGCGCGTACCGGCGAACTCCGCTTCCTCGCCTCGGTGGTGGTCTCCAACCGGGCCCGGGCCGCCGTGCGGGGCAGCATCGGGGTCCGGGCCCTGACCGTCCCGGTGCAGATCGACCTGCGTCCGGGCGCGGCCTTCGGCGAGGTGGTCGCCTCGGTCGCCGCCGCCTCCGCGACGGCCTACCGGTACGGCCACTGGCGGCCTGCCGAACTGGTCGCCGCCCAGGCGCGGACGGACCGCCGCCGCGGGGTCAGGACGGTGCCCGCCATCGAGTACAACTGCTACTCCTGGCCGCGCGGTTACCTCGTCCCGGGGTACCTGGCCCCGGGGTACCTCGACCCCCCGGTCCCGGTGCCTGCGCCGGTGCCTGGCACCGCGCCGGACGGGTCGGGCGACGGCTGGCTCCGCAGCGCGCCCGACGAGCCCTGCGACACGCTCTACGTCGACCTCGCCCTCGACGCGGGGGCCGTCACCCTCGACGTCACCGTCGGGGACCACCTGCTCGACGCCGGGCAGGCCGCCGCCCTGCCCGTCCGGCTGTGCGCCCTGCTGCGCGCGGCGGCCGACGGCGCCGAGTGCCCCGTCCCGGCGCGCCCGACCGCACCGGCCGCCCCCGGGTGGTGGCGCGCCCCGCAGGGCTGGGTGCGCCCGGCCGCGGTCGCGGCGGTGCTGCGCGACTGCCCCGGGGTGCTCGACGTGACGGTGGCGCCCGGCAGGGAGGTGACGGGGGCGGACGAGGAGCCGCACCTCGTCGCCCGGGCCCGCACCGCCCCCGGCGTCACCCCGGAGGACCTGCACCGCCACGTGCTGGACCACCTCGACGAGGTGCCGGGCCTGCTGGCCCCGGGCCGCTACGTACTCTCCCCGGCCGGGCCCGGCGCCACCACCACGACCCGCGCCGAAGCGCTGCGGGTCCCGCGCCGCCTGCCCGGCACGGCCGCCGAACGGGCGCTGGCCGCCGCCGTCGCCACCGCCGCCGCACCTGGTGGCCCCGGCGGACCAGGCGGACCCGGCAGCCCGGACACCGTGGACCTGAACCGCTGTCTGGCCGACCACGGCGTCACCCTGGTCGCCGTCCCCCGTCTGCTGGCGCTGCTCCGCCGGTCCGGCCTCACCGGGATCGCGTCGGACGAACTGGCCGGAACGGCCTCGCTCGGCCACCTCGCCGCCGCCCTGGAGCCCGCACCGCCCGCACCGCCCGGACTGCCCGCACAGCCCGCACCAGCAGCAGCACCAGCAGCACCGCCACCACCCCTGCCGCCCCGCGCCCACCGTGCAGGAGGGACCTCACCATGACCGCGCCCCGCAGCACCGCACCGCCCGAGGACCGCCTGGCCCCGTGGGCCTTCGCCGCCTTCGTCGAGGCCAACACCCACGACACGGCGTACCGCCCGCCGGTGGTGGACGGCCCGGTCGGGCCGACCGTCGTCCGCAACGGCCGCGAGCTGGTGAACTTCGCCAGCATCAGCTTCCTCGACCTGGAGCGCCACCTCCCGGTGCGGCGCCACTTCGCCGAGGGGGCGCTGGCCCACGGGCTGAGCACCAGCGGCTCCCGGATGACCCAGGGGATCTGCCGCCCGCACCAGGTGCTGGAGGAGACGATCGCCCGCCACACCGGCAAGGAACGCGCCATCAGTTTCGCCACCGGACTGCTGGCCAACATCGGGTTCGTGCACGCCATGAGCAGTTCCGCGCACTTCGACGACGGGATCGAGGTCCGCAACCACGACACCGTCTTCGTCGTCGACCGGGACGTCCACTGGAGCATCTGGAAGGGCCTCCAGGGGCTCGACTACGGCCGCCACGTGCACGCCTTCCGGCACAACGACGTCGCCGACCTGGCCCGGATCCTGCGCCGGGTCCGCGCCCGCAAGACGGTGGTGATCGCCGAGAGCATCTACTCGGCCGACGGCACCATGGGGCCGATCGTGGAGATCCTCGACGAGTGCGACCGGCACGGCGCCGTCAGCATGATCGACGACGCGAACGGCTTCATGGTCTACGGGCCGGAGCACCGCCCCTACGCCCGGGAGGCGGCCGCGATCCGGGAACGGGCCGACTTCGTCATGGTGTCGCTGTCGAAGGCCATCGGGCTGGAGGGCGGCGCCATCGCCGGTCCGGCGGCGGCCGTCGACGCCTTCGAACTCCTCTCCGGCACCTCGATGTTCACGGCCGCCATCCAGCCGCCGACCGCCCACGCGGCCGACCGCACGATCGCCGCCCTGGCCGCCGATCCCCGGATCGTCGACGACTACCTGGCCCATGCCGCCCGCCTGCGCCGCCGGATGCACGAGGCCGGCACGGCGACGACGCCCACCGAGTCGTACATGCTCTCGGTGCCGATCGGGAACGACGCCGCCGCCCTGCAGATGCGGGAGTGGTTCGTCGAGGACGGCTACCTCGTGCCCGTCTTCTCCTACCCGGCGGTCACCCGCAACCAGGCGCTGCTGCGCCTGTTCCCGCACGCGGGCCACACCGAGGAGCAGGTGGACGGCTTCCTGCGCACCCTCGTCGACTACCGCCGGCGCCTCGGCGTCTGACCGCCCCCTGGCACCCCCGTCCCCCTCCGGAGGAACCCGTGACGAACGACCACGACATCCTGGACGCCATCGCCGAGATCATCGAGGAGGTCCTCGGCGTCGACTCCGCCGACGTGAGCGCCGAGACCTCGTTCGCCGACGACCTCGACGTCGACTCCCTGGCCATGATGGAGATCGCGGTGGCGGTCGAGGACCGGTTCGAGGTGAAGATCCCCGACGACCGGGTCAAGGACCTGCGGACGGTCGGCGACGCGGTGGACTACGTCGCCGGGCGCCGGTGAGCGTCCTCGACCGCTTCCGGCTGGACGGCCGCGTCGCCGTGGTCACCGGCGCCTCCTCCGGCCTGGGTGTGGCCTTCGCGACCGCGCTGGCCGAGGCCGGTGCCGACCTCGTGCTCGCCGCCCGGCGCGCCGAACGCCTGGAGGCCGTGCGCGCGACCGTCGAGGCGCTCGGCCGCCGGGCCCTCGCCGTACGGACCGACGTCACCGAACCGGCCGACTGCCGCGCGCTGGTGACCGCCGCCGTACGGGCCTTCGGGCGGCTGGACATCCTCGTCAACAACGCCGGGATCAGCGGCGAACGACCTGCGGAGGAGGAGACCCCGGAGCAGTTCCGCGAGGTCGTCGACACCAACCTCAACGGCGCCTACTGGATGGCCCAGGCCGCCGGCGCGGTGATGCGGCCCGGCAGTGCCGTCGTCAACGTCTCCAGCATCCTGGCCCTGGTCACCGGCGGCCTGCCGCAGGCCGCCTACTCGGCCTCCAAGGCCGGGCTCCTCGGGCTCACCCGCGACCTCGCCCAGCAGTGGACCCCCGGCCGGGGCATCCGGGTCAACGCCCTCGCCCCCGGCCTGTTCCCCTCCCCGATGACCGACGGCTACGCCGAGGGCTACCTGGAGGCGGTGCTGCCCCGGGTGCTCTCCGGCCGCCTCGGGCGGCCCGAGGAACTCGCCGCCGCACTGGTCTTCCTCGTCTCCGACGCGTCGTCCTACGTCACCGGCACCACCCTGACCGTCGACGGCGGTACCCACATCGCCTGACCGTCCCGACCACGGAGGAGCGGAGAGTGACGATCGGCGAGCGCCACGGCCGGCTCGGCCGGTCGCACCTGCGGCGCCTGGTCGTCGGCCAGGGCCTGGCGGCCGTGACCGACGCGCTGTTCATCGTGTGGCTGACCCTCTACGTGCTCGACCTGGCGCAGCCCGGCCTCGCCACCGGGTTCGTCCTGGTGGCGGTGGCCCTGCCCCGGGCGGTGCTGCTGCCGCCCGCCGGAGTACTGGTCGACCGCCTCGGCCCCGACCGGGTGGTGGCCGCCGCCGCCTGGCTCCGGGTCGCCGTGCTGCTCACCCTCGGCGCCCTGGTCACCTTCGCCGCGCCGTCGCTGACCACCGTCGCGCTGCTCGGCGGCCTGCTCGGCGCCGCCGACGCCGCGTACTTCCCCGCGGCGCTGGCGCTGCTGCCCGCCGTCGTGCCGACCGAGCAGCTCGCCCGGGTCAACGGGCTGGTGCAGGGCGCGGAGTCGGGCGGCGACCTGGTCGGCCCGGCGGTGGCCGCCGGCTGCATCGCCGCGGCCGGCTTCCCCGCCACGCTCGGCGGGATCACGGCGATGGCCGCCCTGGCCGCCGCCGCTTTCAGCACCCTCGCCCGGGTGGTCCGACGCACCGGCGACCGCGACGACAAGGGCGACGGCGACGAGCAGCCCGGCAACCTGCGCGCCCTCACCACCGGGCTGGGGTACGCCTGGCGCGAGCCCGTGGTCCGGGGCATGCTCGCGGCCATCGCCCTGATCAACCTCGCGGTCGTCGGCCCCGTCCTGGTGGGCGGCGCCGTCCTCGCCGACCAACGCCTCGGCGGCGCGGGCGCCCTGGGCATCGTGCTCTCCGGTTTCGGCGCCGGCTCACTGGCCGGCTCCCTGGCGGCCGGTTGGCGCCCGCCCGCCCGGCGCGGCCGGACCGTGGTCGGCGGCGTCGCCGCGATCGGCGCGGGCATGCTCGGCCTCGCCGCCGTCACCCAGGTCCTCACCGCGACGGCCGTGGCCTCGCTCATCGGCCTCGGCTCCGGCTTCCTCGGCGTGGTCGTCGTGGCCACCCTCCAGGAACGGGTGCCCGAGCACCTGTTGGGCCGGGTGCTCAGCCTCGTCGTCCTGGCCACGGTGGCGTTCGACCCGTTCTCCTACGTCCTGGCCGGCGCCCTGCTCCCGTACGGCACGACCACCCTGTTCCTGACCTCCGGCACCGCCGTCCTCACCTGCGCCGCCCTGGTCGCCACCAGCCCGGCGGTCCGCTCCCTGCACTGACCGCCGGGGCCCGGGCACCTTCGGCGGCGCTCCCGGACAACACGCGGTGCGCTCAGCGGCAACCGGCCCGGCGCGAGCGGCCCTAGCGTGTCGTGCACCGCAGCCGCACCGACCGTCGGCCGCACGCTACACGCAAGAGAAAGTGAGCACCATCCATGCCGTTCATCACCGTCGCCCAGGAGAACTCCGCACCCGTCGAGCTGTACTACGAGGACCACGGCTCCGGGCAGCCGGTCGTCCTCATCCACGGGTTCCCGCTCGACGGGCACTCCTGGGAGCGGCAGAGCGCCGCGCTGCTCGCCGCCGGCCACCGGGTGATCACCTACGACCGCCGGGGCTTCGGCCGGTCCTCGCAGCCCACGACCGGCTACGACTACGACACCTTCGCCGCCGACCTCAAGACCGTGCTGGACACCCTCGACCTGCGCGAGGTCGTCCTGGTCGGCTTCTCGATGGGCACCGGCGAGGTCGCCCGCTACGTGTCCACGTACGGTTCCGCGCGCATCGCCAAGGTCGCGTTCCTGGGCTCGCTGGAGCCGTGCCTGCTCAAGACCGCCGACAACCCGGACGGCGCCGCCCCGCAGGAGTTCTTCGACGGCATCGTCGCGGCCGTGAAGGCCGACCGCTACGCCTACTTCACCGCCTTCTTCCGGGACTTCTACAACCTGGACGAGAACCTCGGGACCAGGATCAGCGAGGAGGCCGTCCGCAACAGCTGGAACACCGCGGCCGCCAGCGGCTCCCACGCCTCCGCCGCCGCGCCGTCCACCTGGTACACCGACTTCCGCGCGGACATCCCGCGCATCGACGTGCCGGCCCTGATCGTGCACGGCACCGCCGACCGCATCCTGCCGATCGACAGCACCGGCCGGCCGTTCCACCGCGCCCTGCCCTCCGCCGAGTACGTGGAGATCGAGGGTGCTCCGCACGGCCTGCTGTGGACCCACGCCGAGGAGGTCAACGAGGCACTGCTGGCCTTCCTCGCGAAGTGACCGCACGGCCGGTCCCGGCCCCGGGCCCCGGTCCCTCCCCGTCCCACCGGACGGCGGAGGGGCCGGGGCCCCGGCCGTTCCGGGGCCCGTACGGAACCGTTCCGGGGACAGCGGTGCGCGGACGGAACGGAGGCGGTGCACTGTGCGCAAACTCCTTGCCCTGCAACGAATCTAACGTTCTGTCATGTGATCGGGAACGCCGGGCCAACGCCCGGCCCGCCCGGCCGCCGCCCTCCGCCGCCCGCCCCCCGGGCGGCCACCCCAACCCCTGTGACAGGAGGCCTCCGAGGTGCCTGCAATGCCGGTCGGCGGGCTGACGCCCCGCTCCGTCGAGGACGCCGCCGACGTCGTCGTCCGCAACGCCAGGATCCACACCGGCGACGCCCGCCGCCCCCGGGCCGGCGCGCTCGCCGTCCGCGACGGCGTGATCACCGTCGTCGGGGAGGACGCGGACGTCGCCCCGGTCATCGGCCCGTCCACCACCGTGGTCGACGCGCTCGGCCGACGCGTGGTGCCCGGCCTCAACGACGCGCACCTGCACGTGATCCGGGGCGGCCTCAACTACGTGCTGGAGCTGCGCTGGGACGGCGTGCGGTCGCTGCGCCAGGCGCTCGCGATGCTCCGGGAGCAGGCCGCCCGCACCCCGAAGGGGCAGTGGGTGCGCGTCGTGGGCGGCTGGTCCGCCGAGCAGTTCGCCGAGCGGCGGCTGCCGACCCCCGCCGAGCTGAACGAGGCCGCGCCGGACACCCCGGTGTTCGTGCTGCACCTCTACCAGTCGGCGGTGCTCAACCGCGCCGCGCTCAAGGCCGCCGGCTTCACCGCGCGCACCCCGGACCCGAAGGGCGGCCAGATCGTCCGGGGTCGCGGCGGCGAGCCCAACGGCATGCTGCTGGCCGCCCCGAGCGCCCTGATCCTCTACTCGACGCTCGCCAAGGCCCCGGCCCTGGAGGGCGAGGACCGCCGCACCTCCACCCGGCACTTCCTGCGCGAGCTGAACCGCTTCGGGCTGACCTCCGCGATCGACGCCGCCGGCGGCTTCCAGAACTTCCCCGAGAACTACGGCACGGTGACCGAACTCGCCCGGGACGGACAGCTCTCGCTGCGGATCGCCTACCACCTGTTCCCGCAGACCGCCGGCCAGGAGCTCGACGACCTCACCCGCTGGATCGGGACCGTCCGGCCCGGGGACGGCGATGCGTGGCTGCGGCTGAACGGCGCCGGCGAGAACCTCACCTGGGCCGCCGCCGACTTCGAGAACTTCGCCGAGCCGCGCCCGGAACTCGGTGACTACGAGGGCGAGTTCGAGCAGGCCGTCCGGCTGCTCATGGAACACGGCTGGGGCTTCCGGCTGCACGCGACCTACGACGAGACGATCCGGCGTGACCTCGCGGTCTTCGAGAAGCTCGCCGCGGAGGGGCTGTTCCCCGCCGGCAACCGGTGGCTCTTCGACCACGCGGAGACCGTCTCCCCGGACAGCCTCGACCGGATCGCGGCGCTCGGCGGCTCGCTGTCCGTCCAGAACCGGCTCTCCTTCCAGGGCGAGGTGTTCGAGCGCCGCTACGGCCCCGGCGCCGCCGCCGAGGCCCCGCCGATCCGCGCGATGCTGGGCCGCGGCCTGACGGTGGCCGCCGGGACGGACGCCACCCGGGTCTCCTCGTACAACCCGTGGGTCGCCCTGCACTGGCTGGTCTCCGGCCGCACGGTCGGCGGCCGGGCGCTGCGGCCGGCGCAGAACCGGGTCGACCGCGCGACCGCACTCGCGATGTACACCACGGCGGGCGCCGCGCTCACCGGCGAGCAGGACGTCAAGGGCGTGCTGCGGCCCGGCTGTTACGGCGACCTGGCGGTCCTGACCGACGACTACTTCACCGTGCCCGAGCAGGACATCCCGCACATCGAGTCCGTGCTGACCGTCGTCGGCGGCCGGATCGTCCACGCCGCGGCCGAGTACGAGGGCCTGGACGAGGAACTCCCGCCGGTCAGCCCGGCCTGGAGCCCGGTGGCCCGCTTCGGCGGCTACCAGGCCTCCGGCGCGGGCGCCCGCCAGGCGGAACTGCTCGGACAGGTCGTCGCCGAGTCGGAGCTGCACCGCCACTGGCGCGTCGAACGCGGCCTGGCGGCCGAACGGCAGCAGCCCTTCGACCCCTGTTTCGTGCTCTGACCGCACCGCTCCCCCGAACCTCCGCCACGGACCACCGTGCGCAGGACCTCCCGAAACGCGCCGGACTCCTCCGGCCCGCACCGAAAGGACCACCACCATGGTCGACCTGACCCAGGTCAGCGCCACCCCGAGCCCCGACCTGCTGACCCCTGACAACGCCGTCGTGCTGTTCGTGGACCACCAGCCGCAGATGTTCTTCGGCACCGGCAGCGGCGACCGCACCGCGATCATCAACGCCACCGTCGGCCTCGCCAAGGCCGCCCGGGCCTTCGACGTCCCGGCCGTGCTCACCACCGTCGCCGCCGAGTCCTTCTCCGGTCCGCTGCTGCCGCAGCTGGGCGCGGTCTTCCCGGAGGCGAAGATCCTCGACCGCACCTCGATGAACGCCTGGGAGGACGAGGCGGTCGTCGAGGCGGTCAAGGCCACCGGGCGCGGCAAGGTCGTGATAGCCGGGCTGTGGACCGAGGTCTGCCTGGTCCTGCCCGTGCTGTCGATGATCGAGCAGGGCTACGAGGTCTACGTCGTCACCGACGCCTCCGGCGGCGTCTCCCCCAAGGCCCACGAGCACGCGATCCAGCGGATGACCCAGGCCGGCGCCGTGCCGGTCACCTGGGTGCAGGTGCTGCTGGAGCTCCAGCGCGACTGGGCCCGGACGGAGACCTACGGCGCCGTCATGGAGATCGTCAAGGAGCACGCCGGCGCCTACGGCCTCGGGGTCGTCTACGCCCAGGCCGTCATCGGCGAGCACGCCGCCGGCTGACCCGGCCTCAGGGACACCGGAACACAACGACCAGGAACACAGGGACCAGGAACAGGACATGACGGATACCGGACTGCTGATCCTCCGCGTGGTGGTGGGCCTGCTCATCGCCGGCCACGGGGTACAGAAGGTGAGCCACCGCCTGGGCGGTAACGGCCTGGCGGGCGGGACGGAGGAGTTCCGGCACGACGGCTTCGCCGGCGGGCGGCTGACCGCGCTCGCCGCGGGCGCCGGGCAGATCGGTTCGGGCCTGTTCCTGGCCCTGGGCGCGCTCACCCCGCTGGCGGCCATGGTCGCCATGGGCGTGATGACGGTGGCGATCACCGTCAAGCGGCCGCACGGACTGTGGGTGCAGGACGACGGCTACGAGTACCCGCTGGTGCTGGTCGTCACCGCCGGGTCGCTCGCCCTCACCGGGCCGGGCCGGTGGTCCGCCGACCACGCGGTCGGCCTCACCGGCTGGCCGCTGTGGCTGTCGCTCGCGTGCGCCGCGCTCGGCCCGGCCAGCGGGCTGCTCACCCGGGCCGTCCTGCACCGCCCGCCGACGGCGGAGGGGGTGGCGGCCGGTGCGCGAACTGCTGGCTGACGTCCGCCGGACGCTCGCCCCGCCCCGCACGGACCGGCACGGGCCGCTGCCCCCGCTGATGCTGCTGCTGACCATGGCCACCGGCGTGGTCGACGCCGTCAGCTACCTCGGCCTCGGGCACGTCTTCGTGGCGAACATGACCGGCAACGTGGTCTTCCTGGGGTTCTCGCTCGCGGGCGCCCCGGGGCTGTCCGCCCCCGCCTCGCTGGTCTCGCTGGCCGCCTTCCTGACCGGCGCGCTCGCCGGCGGGCGGCTCGGCAGCCGCCTGGCGGGCCACCGCGGGCGGCTGCTGGCCCGGGCCGCCGGAGTCCAGACGGTGCTGACGGCCGCCGCCGCCGTCACCGCAGCCCTGGCCGACAGCGGCGCGGGCGACGAAAAGAACTACGCGCTGATCGTCCTGCTCGGCCTCGGCATGGGCCTGCAGAACGCCGTGGCCAGGCGCCTGGGCGTGCCCGACCTGACCACCACCGTGCTGACCCTCACCCTGACCGGCCTCGCCGCCGACTCGGCCCCGGCCGGGGGCACGGCCCCGCGCCCGGGGCGGCGGATCCTCTCCGCCCTCGCGATGCTGCTCGGCGGACTCGCCGGCGCGGTCCTCGTCCTGCACGGGTGGCCCGCCACGGCCCTCGCCCTGGCCGCCCTGCTCCTCCTGGCCACCGCGCTGACCGCCCATCGGGTCTCCGCCCCGGACGCCCACTGGGCACCGCCGACGGCCTGACCCCGACACACCCCGACACGCCCCGACCGGAAGGATCCTCCCCATGATGAAGGGCTTCGCCCGCCGGCTGGTCCCACTGGCGGCGGCGATCGCCGCGCTGACCGCCGTTCCCACCGCCTCGGCGGCCTACGGCGACACGGCTCGCGCACCCGGCACGCACCGGCAGTTCGCCGTCGGCCCGCAGTACGACTCCACCCACGTCTACGTCGAACCGGGCACCGAGCAGGCCTTCGTGGCCAGTTGGGTCGCCACCTTCGGCGGCACCACGATCGGCCCCAACGCCACCCAGGTGACGCCGACCCCCAGCCGTACGCTCTCGGAGCTGGTGCTCTCCCCCGTCGGCACGCTCTCGGTGTTCGACTACACCACGCCCGTCCCGTACCCGTTCGGCACCGAGCGCACCGGCTGGCTGGTCACCGACCTCGACCGGGCCGTCGCCGCCGCACGGTCGGAGGGGGCGTCGGTGACGGTCGCCCCGTTCGCCGACCCGATCGGCCGGGACGCCGTCGTCCAGTTCCCCGGCGGCATCAGCGCCCAGCTCTACGTGCACACCACCCCGCCGTCCTACCCGGACCTGGCGAGCGTGCCGGAGAACCGGCTCTACCTGTCCCCCGACGCGGTCGGCTCCTTCCTGCGCAGCTACCTGGCCTTCACCGGCGGCCGGATCACCTCCGACGACCGGCGGGCCGACGGCGCCGCGATCGGACTGCCCGGGACGACGTACCGGCTGCTGCGCCTCACCTCGGGCTTCGGCACCACCACGGTCACCGTGACGGACGGCCACCTGCCGCACCCGTTCGGCCGCGAGCTGACCGGCTACGGCGTCGCCGACCTCGGCGCCACCCTGGACCGGGCGAAGGCGGCCGGCGCCTCGGTGCTGTGGGGACCGGTCACGGCGGGCGGCCGGGACAGCGCGATGGTGCGGTTCCCGGGCGGCTACCTCGCGGAGGTCCACACCGCCCGGTGACCCGCCTCCCCGGAACCGGCCCACCCCAGAACGGAGTGGGCCGGTTCCGCGGCGTCCGCCGTCCTGCGGCGGGCGGCGGGCGGCGGGCGGCGGGCGACTCGGGAGCTCAGCCGCTGCCGAGGGCGTGCGCGAGCGCGGCCCGCGAGGTGATGCCGAGCTTCGGGAAGATCTTGTAGAGGTGCGCCCCGACCGTGCGGGGCGACAGCTGGAGCTGCTGCCCGATCTCCCGGTTGGTCAGGCCGGTCGCGGCCAGCCGGGCGATCCTCAGCTCCTGGCCGGTGAGGCCGCCGGGCTCCGCGGCCGGGCCGCCCGGCGGCAGCGCCACCTGGTCTCCCGCGGCCCGCAGCTCCTCCTCGCAGTACCGCGTCCACGGGTCGGCCCGGAGGCGCCGGAACACGTGCTGCGCCACCCGCAGCACCCCTCGGGCCCCGGCCCGGTGGCGCCGCCGGAGCCACGAACCGTGGGCGAGCCGCAGCCGGGCGAGCTCGAACGCCCAACGCTCCGCCCCCGGCACGGCGTACGCGGTCCGGTAGGCCTCCTCGGCCTCGTCGTCCTCGGCTGCCAGCGCGACCGCGGCCGCGAACAGGAAGGCGTGCCGGTCGGAGATCTCCGCGGAGCGGGCCGCGCGCGCCGCCGCCAGGTGGGCCCGGGCCTCGTCCCGCCGGCCGGTGTGCACGGCCGCCGTCACCAGGTCGAGGACCAGCGCGTGGTACCAGGGCGGGCCCGCGGGCAGCAGTCCGGGCGGAGTGAGCCCGCAGAAGTGCCCGTACGCCTCCTCGTAGCGCCGGTGGGCGAGCGCGGCCAGCCCGCGCAGGTGGGTCAGCCGGTCGAGGACGTACCGCAGCCGGGCCCGGGTGGCGACGGGCCGGACGACCTCGTCGACCGCCCTCAGCCCGGCCTCGTCGCCGCGCCCGGCCAGGAAGTGGGCATGGTACTGGCGGAACATCAACGCATTGGTGTGGTAGCCCAGTTCGTCCGCGATCTCGGCCTCGCGCAGGCTGACGGCGGCCTGGTCCCAGTGCCCGAGCAGATAGTCCTGGTGGGCCTTGGCCTTCGCCACCGAGCCCTGGGTGGCGTAGCCGTGCAGCCCGGCGACGCGCTGCCAGAGGTCGCTCTCGGGGCAGTCGAGCGCCGACGCCGTCCACAGCACGAGCCAGGCGGCACCGGCCTCCTGTTCCTCCGTCATCGCCTCGGCCGCCCGCCGCAGGGCGGCGGCCGCGTCCGGCCCCGGGTCGGTCCAGGCCCGCAGGCAGAGCCGCCCCACCTCCGGGACGCCGTCCCGGTGCCGTTCCAGGGCGCGCCAGATCCGGGGGTCGTCGGTGTAGCCGGCGGCCAGCAGCAGCTTGAAGAAGACCTGCTCCGTGAGGCCCCCGAAGGTGTCGGCGCCCGGCTCGGTCAACGCGTCGAGGGCCGCGGGCAGCAGCGTGGCGGAGGACTCGAAGTCGACGTGGTGGCTCTGGTCGGCGTAGACCACCGCGTACCCGAACAGCGGGGCGACGTCCGGGGGCACCGTACTGGTCCGCAGCTCCTCCACCAGGGCCGCGGCGTGCCGCAGTTGACCACCGCGGGCCGCCATCACCGCGGCCCAGGTGAGCCGGCGGGCGCGGTCGCAGGAGCCGGGGCTGAGGCCGGCGCCGCGTTCGAGCAGGAGCGCGCCCTCCGCGTCGCCCCCGCGCCCGGCCAGCTCGCGTCCGGCCCGTTCCAGGCGGCGTGCCAGGTCCTCGTCCGGGAGCCAGGCGGCCGAGGCCTCGTGGCTCAGCCGCCGGGGGTCGTCGGGCGCGAGCACCGCGGCGAGGGTGCGGTGGGCCGCCCGGCGCTCGGCGTCCGAGGCCGCCGAGACCACCGCCGCGCGCACCAGGGGGTGCCGGAAGGCCAGTTGCCCGGCCTCGTCGAGCCGGGCCAGACCGTCCGCCTCGATCCGTGCCAGGGTCTCCCGCGCGCCGTCGTCCGCGACCGCGCGCAGCCACGCGGCCCCGCCGAACTCCGGTCCGGTGGCCAGCGCGCCCAGCAGCAGCAGGCGTCCGACCTCCGGCGTCATCGTCTCCAGCCGGTCCGTGAACAGCCGCTCCAGCTTCCGCCCCAGCGGCAGCGGCTCCGGCAGCGGCGCGAGTCCCCGCTGCTGTGCGGACGCCAGCTGGCGCGGCAGCTCCACCAGCGCCAGCGCGTTGCCGGCCGCCTCGGCGAGGACCCGCTCCCGGGTGGTCGCCGCGAGGTCGGGGTGGTGGGCGCCCAGCAGCAGCGCGGCGTCGACGGGAGGCAGCGCCCGCAGGTCGAGGGCCTCGGCCGACCAGGTCTCGGCCGACCAGGTCCGGTCGGCCGGGCCGTCCGGCCGCCCGGCCCCGACGATCACCAGCGGCAGGTCGGCGCTGCGCCGGTGCAGGAACGCGAAGACCGTCGCGCTCGACGAGTCGATCCAGTGCAGGTCGTCCAGGACGAGCAGCACCGGGGCCGTCCGCACCGCCTCGTCGAGCAGCGTGAGCGCGGCGGCACCGACGGCGAATCCGGTCGGCGTGCCGGACCGCACGCCCAACGCGCTCTCCAGCGCCTCGCGCTGGTGCGCCGACAGGGCGCCGGACCGCCGCAGCAGCGGCCAGAACACCTGGTGGAGCGCGCCGAAGGCGAGGTCCGTCTCCGCCTCCGTGCCGACCGCCCGCAGCACGGTGAACCCGCGCTCGCGCGCCGCCCGCTCGACCCAGCCGAGCAGCGTGCTCTTGCCGACCCCGGCCTCGCCCCGCAGCAGCACCGTGGAACCGCTCCGGCCGTCGACCGCCTGCACCAGCGCCGCGGTGAGCACCTCCGTCTCCCGCTGCCGCCCGACCAGGGCCCGGCCCTGCCCACCGTCCGTCACGCACTCCCCCTCAGGTCCGCCCGACCCGTCCGGCGAGCACCCGATGCTACAACCTGTCAGGCCCCCGCAACCGAATCCTCCCTGGTCAGGGCCATGAACGAGCAAGGCCCTACCGGCGCTCCGCCCACAAACGGACGCCGCACCCCTCGGCTCGCCGGTTCGCGTCGGCCCGGGCTCTCATCGGGCGAGGACGGGGGTCACCCGGTGGCCGCGGGGCGGTACGGCGGACGCCGACTTTCGGTTATCGCGCGCGGCGGCAGCGTTCTCCTGTGCAGCGGGGCCGAATCCCTTCGGCCTCGGACGGCGTCCGTTCCGACGCGCCCGCAACCGGAAGGGCCTGCCCATGACCGCTCCGCCTGCTCGTCCGTTCTCCCGGGGCTGGCTGCTCGCCTCCTGCGTGCCCGTGCTGCTCCTGCTCGGGATGGCCGCGGCCTCGCCCGCCCCGTCGGCCCCGGCCGCCACCCCCGCTCCCCCGCCGGTTGCGGCGGCGGCCACCTCCCCGGTGCCCGCCCGCGGTCTCGCCGCCGAGCAGGACGGCTACCGGCTCTCCACCGCGACCTGCGGCGTGCCCGCCGGGCGACCGACGGCCTTCCGGTTCACCGTCACCGGCCCGGGCGGTGCCCCGGTCACCGACTTCGCCGTCCACCAGACCGAGAAGCTGCACTTCTACGCGATCCGCAGCGACCTCACCGGCTTCCAGCACCTGCACCCGGAGATGGCCGAGGACGGCACCTGGACCGCCGACCTGGCGGCGCTCACCCCGGGCAGCTGGCGGCTGTACGCCGACTTCATCCCGCACACCGGCGCCCACGCCGCCGAGCTCGTCCTCAGCCGCACCGTCACGGTGCCCGGCCCTGCCGTCCCGGTGCCCCTGCCCACCCCGAGCGACACCACCACGGTCGACGGCTACACCGTCTCCCTGCACGCCCGACCGATGTCCGGCGCACACCAGTTGACGGCGACCGTGAGCCGGGACGGCCGACCGGTGACCGACCTCCAGCCGTACCTGGACGCCTACGCCCACCTCAGCGCCTTCCACGAGGGCGACCAGGCACTGGCCCACCTCCACCCGGCCGACGCGGTCGACGGTGACCACGGCGGGCCGACGCTGACGTTCCACGCCCTGCTCCCCGAGCCGGGCAACTGGCGGGTCTTCCTCCAGTTCCAGGCGGCCGGGCAGCTGCACACCGCCCAGCTCACCCTGCACGTCGACTGAGAACCCGGCCGACCTGTTCCCCCGTCCCGATCCGGAACGCCCCCGGGTCCGCGCGGGATTCCGTCGGTTCCTCAGGCCGGCTGAGGAGCCCTCGCACCGGTCAGCGGGACGGTGGTGTCCGGTCGCCACGGGAGCAGGGCGAGGTCCTGGTCCTGCACGGCGAGGACCAGGGCCGAGTCGGGCAGCGCGCGGCGCAGCTCGCGCAGCAGGGCCCGGGCGGTCGGGCGGTCGAGTCCGGCGGTGGGTTCGTCGAGCAGCAGGATGCGCGGACGCCGCAGGATCGCGCGGGCGACGGTGAGGCGGCGCCGCTGTCCTTGGGACAGGGCGCGGCCGCCGGGGCCGACCGGGGTGTCCAGGCGCAGGCCGTCGAGGCCGACCGCTGCCAGGGCGGCGCGCAGTTGCCCTCGGTCGGCGTGGGGCGCGGCCAGGCACAGGTTGGCCGAGACGGTCGTGTCGGCGAGCCAGTCGTCGGCCTCGACCAGGGTGAGCACATCGGCGACGGCCTCGGCAGGCAGGTCCGCGACGGGGGCGCCGCCCAGCCGCACCCGGCCGGAGGCGGTCGGCAGCCGTCCGGCCAACTGCCCGAGGAGGGTGGACTTCCCGCTGCCGTTGGGACCGGTGACGACGACCAGGCGGGGGGCTTCGACGGCGAACGAGAGCGGCCGTCCGCCGTCGGCAGTGGGGAGGCCTGCCACGGTGAGCACCGGAGCGCCCCCCGTGGGCGTGGGCTGTCGCCGGTCGGCGGGGGTCGCGGCGAGCGGGCCGAGGCGCGCGGCCGCGTCCTGGGCGGCGGCCAGGTCCTGGAGCAGCTGCGGAAAGCGGTCCAGCAGGTCCCACACCGCCGTGAGCAGCAGCACCTCGCCGACGACGTCGGCCACCGGCTGCGACCAGCCGCCCGCCCGCAGGGCGAGCAGCAGGGCGAGGCCCTGGCCGAGGGCGGCCAGCAGCCGCAGGCCCAGCCGGCCCGTCCGCTGCTCGGCCGCCGCGGCGGCGGTGGCCGCCTCCTCGCGCTCCAGCGCCGTCGCGACGACGCCTCGGGTCTGCGGCACCGCGTCCAGGCAGCGCAGTTCGTTGAAGGCGGCCCTGGCGGCGATCAGGTCCGTCCGGGCGCCGGTGCGGGCGTCGGCGGCGCTCGCGAGGTGGCGTCGGGCCCGGCGGCCGGTGCGGACCGCCCACCAGGTGCCGCCCGCGAACACCGCGAGCTCGGCCGCGCCGAGCAGCGGGCTCGCCCCCAGCAGCAGCGCCTCCACCAGTACCGCGGTGACGGCGCAGCCGGCGAGTGGCGCGACGACCTGGGCGGGCAGCCCGGCCACCGTCTCCGCATCGGTGGTCAGGCGGGCCAGCAGTGCCCCGTCGCGTCGGGCCCGGAGTTCGCGCGCGCTCAGGTCGCCCGCGCCCCGGACCAGGCGGCCGCGCAGCGTCACGGTCGTGGCGAGGACGACCCGGTGGCTGACCAGCCGTTCCAGGTAGCGCAGCGAGGTGCGCAGCAGGGCCAGGGCACGGACACCTCCCGACGGGTACATCCACGACCAGGTGGTGTCGGCCAGCAGCGTCACCAGCGCACAGGTCGTCAGGAACCAGCCGGACAGGCCCAGCAGCGCCGCCGCGCTCACCTCGGCCGCCGCGGCCAGCGCGATGCCGACGGCCAGGTCGCGGCGGGGAACCGCACGGCGCAGCAGGGTCCAGGCGTTCATCGGGCCCTCCCCCGGTCGAGGCGGATCGTGCGGTCCGCGAGGGGGAGCAGCGCGGGGCTGTGGGTGGCGAGCAGTACGGTCCGGCCGCGGGTCAGCGTGCGCAGGGCCGTCAGCACGCGGGCCTCCGCCACCGGGTCGAGGTGGGCGGTGGGCTCGTCGAGGCAGAGCAGCGGGGCGTCCCGGAGCAGGGCCCGTACCAGCGAGAGCTGCTGGGACTGGCCGGAGGAGAGCCCGCTGCCGCGCTCGCCGAGCGGAGTGTCGAGTCCGCCCGGCAGGTCGTCGAGCACGTCGCCGAAGCCGAGCGCGCGGAAGGCGTCGGCGAGTTCCGCGTCGGTGACCCCGGGGCGGGCGAGCAGCAGGTTGTCCCGGACGGTGCCGGGCAGCAGGTGCGCGGGCTGGCCGACCCAGGCGACGGACGCGGGTGAGGGCGGGTGGAGCGTGCCCTCCCACGCGTGGGCGACGGTTCCGGCGGTGGGCTCGGCCAGGCCTGCGGCGACGGCGAGCAGGGTCGACTTGCCCGCGCCGCTGGGGCCGGTGACGGCGAGGAGGGTGCCGGGGGCGAGGTGGAGGGTCACGTCGTCCAGTGCCGGGTCTTCACGGTCGGGGTGACGGACCGTCGCACGGTCCAGCCGTACGCCGATGGCGCCGCCGGTGCGGCGGGCCGGCACGGGCGGGTCCGGATCCGCAGCGCCGCCGGCGAGGACCCCGTCGATCAGCTCGGCTGCGGCCCGGGCCTCGGCGCGGGCGTGGTAGCCGTACGCCAGGGCGCGCGCGGGGGCGAAGTAGGCGGGGGTGAGGACCAGCACGAAGAGCGCGGTGTCCAGGTCCATCCTGCTTGGTACCAGCGGCAGTTGGAGGTAGTCGAGGAGTGCCAGGCCGCAGTAGGTCGCGACCACGGCGAGGGTGCCGGTGATCAGCAGTTCGATCCAGGCGGTGGAGAGGAAGGCGACCCGTAGCACCGCCTGGGTGCGGCGCGCCAGCTCCTCGTCGTCCTCGCGCAGCGTGCTCGCGGCGGTGTCCCGGGCGCCCAGTCCGATCAGGGTGGGCAGGCCGCGCAGCTGGTCGAGCAGGCGTGCGCCGTGGCGGCGCACCGCCGTGAGCTGCGCGTGCACGGCGACCTGCGTGCCCAGGCCGATGACCTTCAGGTTGGCGGGCAGCAACGGGGTGGCGGCGACCAGGATCAGGGCCACGAACCAGCTGCGGACCGCGATGGCGGCGAGGGTCAGGCCGCTGCCCAGGAGCATCGTGGTCCGGGCCGGGACGTATTCGGTGAGCCACTCGGTGAGCCGGGCGACCTCGCCGGTCAGGGACTCGGCGAGGGCGGCGTCGTCGACACCGGCACGGGCGGGCCCGTGCGCGGGCAGGGCCGCGGCGAGCAGCCGCTCGCGCAGGGCCGTACGCACCCGGCGGGCGCCGCGGGCGGCGGCCGCGTCGGCGGCGGACAGCAGCACGGACCGGAGCGCGAGGCCGGCCGGCACCAGCCCGGCACCGACCAGGACCTCCGCCATGACGCCCCCGCCGGGCCGGCCGGTGAGCCCGCGCTGGGCGGCCCAGGCCAGGCCCGCCGCCCAGAGCACGGTGCCCAGCGGGGCCAGCCCGCGCAGCAGTCCGGCCCGGCGCAACTCCCCGCGTCCGGGCCCGGACCAGGCGTGCAGGCGGGCCGACACCTCGTCGTCCCGGCTCCCCGCGCGCTCGTCACCGAGCCCGGCCAGCAGGGCGGCCGAGGCGCTCATGCGCCGGCCCGGGTCGCGTCCGGGTCACCCGGACCGGCCGGAGCCGCCGGGTCGACGGGGTCGAGGTCGAAGACCCCGTCCCGCTGGTCCCGCCGGTCGCCCCACAGCCAGGCGACCAGGGCCGCCGTCGAGAGCAGGGCGATGCCGACGGGGTCGATCCAGTCGGCGACCCCGCCGAAGACGTCCTGGGACACGGCCGCCAGCCCGACGCCCAGCACGGTGAGCAGTACGCGCCGGAGGACGACCATGACGCCGCCCGGCTCGGGCCGGACCGGGCGGCCCCCTCCCGTCCGCACCCGTAGCGGGGCGAGGGGCTCCTCCGGGGTCTGCGTGAACTTGCCGCGGAAGGCCCACCAGGCGTACGCGTTGTACGCGAGCACCACCGGCATGCAGAGCCCCACGCCGACCACCAGGAAGGCCTGCGAGTCGGCCGGGCTGGACGCCTGGTGGAGCGTCAGTCCGGGCGGGACGACCACCGGGGCGGTCGCGGCCACCAGCGCGAGCAGGCCGCAGGCCTGGGCCGTGACCACACCCGCGAAGGGCCGCCAGTCCGGCCGCCGTCCGAAGCCGTGCCAGGCCACCGCGCCCGCGGCCGCCGCCCCGGCGACGGCGGTCCAGAACAGCGCCGCGCGCAGCGGCTCGTCGAACCGGAACTCCTGCGGATCGGCGGCCTCCAGGCCGAACCCGAGGACCAGCGCGGCCACGGCGGTGGCCGCCAGCAGCGGGCGCCCGGCCCGCCCCGCCTGCTCGCGGGCGGCGCCCTCGGTCTTGTCCTGCAGCCAGGCGGCGCCGGCCACCAGGTAGAGCGCCACCAGGCCGAGTGCGCACAGCACGCCGTAGGAGGTCAGCCAGTCGAAGGCGCCGCCGCTGAACGACCCGTCCCGTTGCTCCAGTCCGGTCAGCACACCACCGAGCACCAGGCCCTGGCAGAGGGTCGCGGCGAGGGAGGAGGCGCCGAAGAGGAGGGCCCAGCCGCGCCGGTAGCCGGCGGCGGCGCTCTGGAACTCCAGGCCCATGCCGCGCAGGATGATCGCCAGGAGCATGCCGATCAGCGGCAGGTAGACCCCGGGCAGCACGGTCGCGTACACCCCGGGCAGCCCGGCCCACAGGGCGACGCCGGCCAGCACGAGCCAGCTCTCGTTGGCGTCCCAGGCGGTGGCGATCAGCTCGCCGTACTCGCGCCGGTCCTTCCCCTTGGCGAACAGGCTGAGCATGCCGACGCCCAGGTCGTAGCCGTCCAGGACGACGTACATGCCGAGCGAGAGCAGGACGAGCGCGTAGGTGGCGTACTCAAGCAACGGGGGTCTCCGTTCCGGGGGCGGTCACCGCGGCGGAGTCCGCGGGCAGGTCCGGGCCGGCCTTGACCGTGCGGACGATGTAGCGGATCCAGACGGCCAGCAGGGCCGCGTAGAGGAGCACGAAGGCGGCCAGGGTGGTGGCGGCCTGCGCGGTGGTCAGGTGCGACAGCGCGTCGGCCGTGCGCAGCTTGCCGTAGACCACCCAGGGCTGCCGCCCGGTCTCGGCGGTGATCCACCCGCCGGTGATGGCGATGACGCCGGCCGGTGTCATCCAGACCATCCAGCGCAGGAAGCGGCGGGAGTCGAACAGCCGCCTGCGCAGGCGCAGCACCAGTCCCGCGAGGGCGGTGGCGAACATGGCCAGGGCGGTGAAGTACATGGCGCGGAAGCCGTAGAAGGCGCTCCACATGTTGGGCCGCTGGTCGGGCGGGGTCTCCAGCAGACCGGGCACCGGGGCCTCCCCGGTGAGGTCGTGGCCGATCACCGCGCCCAGGTGGGGGACGGTGACGCGCAGGTCGTTGGTGCCCCGGTCGGTGTCGGGGACGACGACCAGGTTGTACCCGTTGTTGTCGGTGCGCCAGTTCCCCTCGAACGCCTGGAGTTTCGCGGGCTGGTGCTGCGCCATGAAGATGGCGGTGGCGTCGCCGATGTACAGCTGCACCGGCATCAGGACGGCGAGCACGCCGAGGGCGATGGACAGGCAGCGGCGCGCGAACGGCAGGGCCGCCCGGCGCTGCTTGACCAGGTACCAGGCGGAGATGCCGCCGACGAACCAGCTCGCGCTGATCAGCACGGCCAGCAGCA
The DNA here is from genome assembly GCF_042896295.1 of Kitasatospora sp. NPDC001309. NCBI lineage: Bacteria > Bacillati > Actinomycetota > Actinomycetes > Kitasatosporales > Streptomycetaceae > Kitasatospora > Kitasatospora sp. NPDC001309. Next base: position 35,511 of record NZ_JBIAXC010000031.1, read on the forward strand.
TGTGCGGGAAGCGGTAGGTGAAGGCCGGGTTGAGCAGGATCTCGGTCCAGTCGCTCGGACGGAACTGGCCGGCCGTCTCGGTGTACCCGACCGGATCCTGCATCCAGCTGTTGGCGGACATGATCCAGGTGGTGGACAGCAGGGTGCCGAAGGCCACCATCCAGGAGGCGAAGGCCATCGTCCGGGGGCGGACCCGGCCTTCGCCGTAGAGCATGACGCCGATGAAGCCGGCCTCCAGGAAGAAGGCCGTGATGACCTCCATGCCGATGGTGACCCCGATGACCGGTCCGACGGCATGGGCGAAGACGCCCCAGTTGAGGCCGAACTCGAAGGTCATCACGGTGCCCGCGACGACACCGAGGCCGAAGCCGACCGCGAAGATCTTCTTCCAGAAGCGGAAGATCTGCTGGTAGAGCGGGTTGCCGGTGCGCACGTAGGCGGTCTGCACGACGGCGAGCAGCACGGAGAGGCCGACCGTGAGGGCCGGGAAGGACATGTGGAAGATCGCCGTGATGGCGAACTGCCACCTGGACAGGTCTACGGCGGCCGGTGGGGCCATGAGGTCTCCGGAGGGTACGCGGAACGGGCGGGTGCGGGGGAGGCAGGGGCGCGCGGTCATCCGCGGGCGGGTGCGGCTGCCTCCCGGCGAACCTAGGCGGCCCGCGGTGCCCCCGATGCCTTCGCAGCGCATCGTCGGTTGCCTCGCAGCGCACAGCGCGTCCCTCGGACAACTGCGAACCGAGGTGCCGCCGGGCACGACGGAACGCCGAGGACACTCCGTGCCTGCTGGGGACGGTGCCGAGCACGCAGAGAACACGCCGACGCGGTCGGGATGCCTAGCGTCGTCCAGGAGCCGGACCTGCTCACCACAGGGCTTCCGGCGAATGACCATCAGATGGTGTGAGGGAACGGGCGAAGAGATGAGCGGAACCGACGAGTTCGACCTCGTGGTGCTGGGCGCCGGTCCGACCGGGGAGAACCTCGCGGACCGCGCGCGGGCCGGCGGGCTGAGCGTGGCGATCGTCGAACGCGAGCTCGTGGGCGGCGAGTGCTCGTACTGGGCGTGCATGCCGAGCAAGGCGCTGCTCCGGCCGCCGGCCGCGCTGCGGGAGGCGCAGCGGCTGCCCGGTGCGAGGGCCGCTGTCACCGGCGGGCCGGACGCCGACGCGGTACTGCGGCGCCGGGACGACTTCGCCTCGCTGTGGCGGGACGACGGCCAGGTGGCCTGGCTGGACTCCGCCGGGATCACCCTGGTCCGCGGGCACGGCCGGCTGGACGGCGAACGGCGGGTGGTGGTGGACCTCCCCGGCTCCGGCCGCCGCACCCTGACCGCACGTCACGCCGTGGCCGTCTGCACCGGCACCGGTGCCGCCCTGCCCGACCTGCCGGGCATCGAGCACACGGGTGTGTGGACCAGTCGCGAGGGGACCAGCGCACCCGAGGCCCCCGGCCGGCTGGCCGTCGTCGGCGGCGGCGCGGTCGCCGTGGAACTGGCCACGGCCTGGAGTGCGCTGGGCAGCCGGGTGACCCTGCTGGTCCGGGGCGGGGCCCTCCTCCCCCGACTGGAACCCTTCGCCGGCCGGCTGGTGGCCGAGGCGCTCCGGGAGTCCGGGGTCGAGCTGCGCTTCGGGGTGTCGGTGGCCGGCCTGGCCCGGAACAACGGGGTCGTCCTGGACCTCGGCGAGCACGGTGAACTGCGGGCCGACGAGGTGCTGTTCGCCACCGGGAGGCGGCCCGCGACCGACGACCTGGGACTGGAGACGGTCGGACTGGAGCCCGGGGACTGGATCGAGGTGGACGACACCGGACTGGCCGTGGGCGTGACCGGCGGCTGGCTCTACGCGGCCGGCGACGTCAACCACCGCGCCCTGCTGACCCATCAGGGCAAGTACCAGGGACGGGTCTTCGGCGCCGTGATCGCCGACCGGGCGTCCGGGCGTGGGCTCGACCTGCTGCCCTGGGGGCGCAGCGTCGCGACCGCCGACCACGCGGCCGTGCCCCACGTGGTCTTCACGGACCCGGAGGTCGCCTCGGTCGGGCCCACCCTCGCCGAAGCAGCCGCGGCCGGCCGGCGCGTGCGGGCCGTCGACTACCGGATCGGCGACGTCGCGGGGGCCGCGCTGTACGCCGACGGGTACCGCGGGCAGGCCAGGGTCGTGGTCGACCTGGACCGCGAGACCGTGGTGGGGGCGACCTTCGTCGGGTCCGGGGTCGCGGAACTGCTCCACTCGGCGACCGTCGCCGTCGCCGGGGAGGTGCCGCTCGACCGGCTCTGGCACGCGGTCCCCGCCTACCCGACCATCAGCGAGGTCTGGCTACGCCTGCTGGAGGCCTACCGCGGCTGAGCGGGGCCGGACGGTCAGGCGTGGGCGGGGCCCGTCCTGGGGAACGGGCCCCGCCCGCTGCTCACGCCGCGGGCCCGGGGGTGACGACGAGGTGCTCGGCGAGGAACCAGACCTGGGCCTCGCCGGTGCGGATGACCTGCGAGACCAGGAGGTCCTGGGTGCCGTCGTCGCCGAGCCGCGCGGTGCGGGTGGCCGCGTCGCGGGCCTCCGCGAGGATGGCCTCGTGGGCGTCGAGGAGCCGCGAGAGCATCGCCGGTGCGTCCTCGACGCCGTCCGGCGGGCGCGGCACGCCGGTGATCTCGGCGGCGTGGCGGGGGTCGCCCACCGCGACGCCGCCCAGGCTCTGCACCCGCTCGGCCAGCTCGTCGACCAGGGCCAGCTGCTCCTGGGCGTGCTTGTCGAGAAGCAGGTGCAGCTGGTAGAAGGTCGGGCCGCGCATGCCCCAGTGGTGCTTCTTGTACAGCGCGTACAGGAACTGGGTGTCGGCGAGGACGCGGTTGAGCCGCTGGCACGAGTAGAGCCGGGCGTCGTGGGAGAGCGCGATCGGCAGCTGGGTGACGGTGCCGAAGGCCTGGATCTCGGGGGTGTGCTGGTGGAGGCGCGGCTGGCTGGTCACGGTGGTTCTCCCGGTCAGTGGGTGACGGTGCGGACGGCGGTGCGGATCAGGTCGGCGACCGGCTCGGGGTGGGCGAGCATGACCAGGTGCGAGGAGTCGACCTCGACGGTGGTCATCCCGGCCCGCCGGTAGCCGAACCGCTCGACCTCGGGGTTGATGGTCCGGTCGGCGGAGGAGACGAGCCCCCAGGACGGCTTGCTCCGCCACGCGGCGACCGGCGCGGCCTCGCCGAAGGCCGCGGCGGCGAGCGGGCGTTGCGAGACCGCGAGGACCCGGGCGAGTGCCGGGTCGACGTCGGCGGCGAAGATCGCCGGGAAGCGGTCGACCTCGACCGAGACGTCGGTGCCCCCGCCGTCCGCACCCTCCAGCGGGAAGGGCGTGTACACCAGCGCCGAGGCGAGCTCGGAGTCGGGGAAGCGGCCCTGCAGCTCGCCCAGGCTCTCCCCCTCCTCCAGGGCGTAACCGGCCAGGTACACCAGTGCCTTGACGTTCTCCTCGGCGCCGGCGACGGTGATCACGGCGCCCCCGTAGGAGTGTCCGACCAGCACAACGGGGCCGGGGATGCCCCGGACCACCGACGCGATGTAGGCGGCGTCGCCGAGCAGGCTGCGGTTGGGCACGGCCGGTGCCACCACCTCCAGTCCGTCGGCGAGCAGTTCGGGGACGACCCGGGCGAAGCTGGAGGCGTCGGCGAAGGCGCCGTGCACCAGCACGACGGTCGGGGTGTCGTGATTCGTCATTCCTGAGTCCTTGTTCCCGGGCCCCTGTTCCTGGGCCCTCTCGGTTGCGCGCTGCTGGTGGTCATCAGGCTAGGAACACGTAAGCGGGGCGCCTGTCCTGAGCGCGCACGCCCTCCTGCCGGTCCGCGCACCCCTCGCCGCTCCGGGGCCGAGGTCGTGGCCGCTGCCGTCCCCTCAGACGCCCGCGGCGGGGTGCTGGTCGGCCGGACCGGCGCCGCCGAGCTGCCAGTCGCGGGGCGTCATGCCGTACGCGGCGCGGAAGGCGCGGCTGAAATGGCTGGAGTTGGCGAAGCCCCAGCGCCTCGCGACGCCCGCCACACCCAGCTCCCCGGCCATCGGGCGCAGCAGGTCCCGGCGGCAGCGCTCCAGCCGCTGGGTCCGGATCCACCCGCCGACCGTGACCCCCTCGGGCTGGAACAGTTTGTGGAGGAAGCGGACCGACATGAAGTTCGCCGCCGCGATCCCGGCCGGTGACAGGTCCGGGTCGTAGAGGTTCCGCACGATGTGGGCCTTGACGCGCTCCAATGAGGCCGCGTTGCGCGGAGTCCGCGCCCGGGCGCGTTCGAGCCGCTCGTCGACGAGCTGGGCCACCAGGTCGAGCGCGGTGGCCGCCGCCCGGCGGCCGGCGGCTTCCTCCAACCCGCCTGCCTCGCGCGCCATTTGGGCGAGATAGGTCGCCACCAGCGCGGCGATGCCCTCGCTGCCGGTGAAGGCCGTCGCGGTCAGTGCCCGCAGGTCCCGCTCCGGCACGTCCAGGTCGGCGCGGGGGAACTGGAAGGAGGTGAAGGCGAATCCGCCGTCGAGCTTCTTGCGGAACAGGTGGGACGAATCGGTGAGGGAGAACTCGCCCGGCCTGATCAGCGCCTCCCGGCCGTCCTGCTCCTTGATCGCGCTGCCCCGCTCCTGGAGGCTGACGATGAGGGACCGCCGGTCGTCCTTGGCGATCAGGTGCTTGCCGCGCGACACCACCTGCGGCCCCGCCTGGACGCGGGAGATCCGCACCGGGCCGAGCTGGCGGCTGACGATCGTTCCGGGGGACGGCTCCTCCTCCAGCAGGTTCACCGCCATCGGCACGAAGGCACGGGACACCGCCTCGTGCCAGCACTCCGCGCGGTCGGCGGCGGACAGGGACGTGGTGGAGAGTTCGGTGGGCACGGGGTTCCTCCCGGATCGATCGGCCGTCGGAGCCGACAGTGCGGTCCCCGCCTCGCGGCCGAACTCGCGGCGGGGTTGGTCCGGGCAGCCCGGCGGCGGACGCCGACGTTAGCCGCCGCACCACGGCGTGGTGCGCTCTGCGCGTATCCGCTGTTGACTCTCCGCGCATCACCGCCCCGGCGGTCACCCCGGCCTCACAGGAACACCGGCCACACCAGGAGCACCGGCCTCAGGGACGGCGGTGCAACGCCACGTGCACGGTGTCGACGGCCTGGATCAGCGCGGCCCTGGCGGTGCCGGTGGGATGGCGCCCGTCGAGGAGGAGGAAGCCGTGCACGGCCCCCTGGTAGCGCGTCGCCACCACCGGAACGCCCGCCGAACGGAGCCTGGCCGCGTAGGCCTCGCCCTCGTCCCGCAGCACGTCGGCCTCGGCGGTGACCACGAGCGCCGGGGGAGCCCGGCGAGCTGCTCCGGGGTGGCCCGCAGCGGCGCGGCCGTGACCTCCCGCCGTCGGTCCACCTCGGGCAGGTAGTCGTCCCAGAACCGGCGCATGTGGTCACGGTGCAGGAAGTACCCCGTCGCGAACCGGCGGTAGGACGGGGTGTCGAAGTCCGCGGCGGTCACCGGGCACAGCAGTACCTGGTGCACCAGCCGGACATCCCCGCGCTGCCGGGCGAGCAGCGTCAGCGCCGCCACCAGGTTGCCCCCCGCGGAGTCGCCGACGGCGGCGATCCGGTCTTCCGCCAGGCCGACCTCACGGCCGTGCGCGTGGATCCAGCGGGCGACGGCGTAGCACTGCTCGACGGCCACCGGGTAGCGGGCCCCGGGGGCCCGGGCGTAGTCCACGTACACCACGGCGGCGTCGGTCCCCAGCGCGAACTCCCGGACCAGCCGGGCGTAGGCGGCGGCGTCGCCGAGCGACCAGCCGAGGCCGGGCAGGAACAGCACGACGGGGCTCGGCTCGGGGGCACCGACGGGTCTGGTCACCTGGACGTGCACCCGCCCGGTGGGTCCGCAGGGCAGGGCGAGCCGTTCCGTGGTGGTGCCGTACGGATCGTCCGGATCCCCGCCCGTCGCCTCCCCACCGACCGGCGCGCCGACGTCCCTCGCCTCGTCCCGCGCCTCGTCCGGGGCCAGGAGGGAGAGGTCCGGGAGCTCCGTCGCCGCCTGTCCGGCGGAGGTGTCCAGAAACTCCTGGAGCGCCCGGTCGAGCACCGGTCGTCGGAGGTGCGCGGGGGTGGTGTCGGACAACTCTTCGCTCCTGGCGTGATCGGACGGGCACGGGGTCGCGTGCCGGGCACCTGGTGGCCGCCGGGCGAGGTGCCGGCCGCGCCTCCCCGCGCCACGCGCACGCCGCCCGACCGTACGACCGCAGCGGCGGCCGTAGTGGCCTGTCCGTGCACGGATCCCGGCCGCGCCGGGCAGGTCCTCAGCCGGTGTCGGCGGTCCGGAGCGCGCGCCACTCGCGCGGTGAGACGCCGTAAGCGGCCCGGAAGGCCCGGCTGAAATGCGCCGGGTTGACGAAGCCCCAGCGTTGGGCGACCGCCGACACCGTCGGCGCGGTGCGACCCCGGCGGCCGAGCTCCCGGGCGCACGCGTCCAGCCGGCGCCGTTGGATGAGCCGGCTCACCGTCACGCCCTCGCCCTCGAACAGCCGGTGCAGGTACCGCACGGAGATGTGGTGGGCCCGTGCGATCGTCTCGGGCGACAGTTCCGTGTCGGCCAGGTTCCGGTCGATGTGCTCCCGCACCCGGCGCACCAGGTGCTCGTTCGGAGCGCCGGGCACCTCGGCCGTGTGCACGGCGGCCAGCTGGGCGACGAGCGTGCTCAGCATGTCGGCGACACTGCCGGGCAGCCGGTCACCGACCGGGGCCGGATAGGAGTGCGCGAACGCGGCAAGGGCGTTGAGGAAGGGCACCAGCACGGAGCCGTACCCCTCGGCCGGGGTGACGGCCGTACCCGCCACCTGCCGCAGCTCGTGCTCCGGCACGCCCAGCAACCGGCGCGGCAGGTGGAAGAGATGGGTGCGGAAACCCTCCGGGTAGTCGACCGAGTACGGCCGCGCCGTGTCGTACAGCACGAACCCGCCCGCCGACACCACCGCCCGCCGCCCGTCCTGCTCCAGCACGGCCCGCCCCGACACCTGCACCCCGACCCCCACCTGCGGCTCCGTCAGCGGGGCCCGGGCGATCAGCGCCGCCGTCCGGGAGACCCGCGCCGCGCCGGCCTCCAGCGTCGAGATCCGGACGTATCCGAGCCGGTGCGACGCGAGCCGGCCCGCGAGCGGCCGCCCGGCGAGCGGGACCACCTCGACCGGCACCAGTGTCCGTGACAGCTCCGCACTCCAGAGCGTCGCCGTCGCGTCCTCCGGAACCGACGCGGTCGTCACCTGCGAACCCACCTGACCGCCCTTTCGCCGAAACCCTGCCGATTCAGCCTGACCTCCGGGCCCAGGGGCCTGTTAAGTCATCTGACTGCCGAGCGGGTGCGGCACGGCGCGGGAGCCGAGCGGGCCGCCGGTCAGGCCGCCGGGACGGGCTGCAGCCGGTAGGCGTCGCCGTGGGCGACGACCCGGCCGGCGGTGGGCGGGGCGAAGTGGGTGCCCAGCAGCAGGGCGTCGGTGCCGGCCAGGGAGGCGAGCAGGGCGCGGCGGGTCGCCTCGGAGCGCTCGGGCTCGATGTCGACGCAGGCGCCGATCGCGGGGTGGGCGAGCTGCACCGGGTGGTGCACGCAGTCGCCGGTGATCAGCGCGGTCTCGCCGCGGTCGGCCAGTTCGACGGCGATGTGCCCGGGGGTGTGGCCGGGGGTGGGGATCAGCCGCAGGCCCGGGACGATCTGCACGCCCTCGGCCGGGACGTCGACCAGGTCGAGCTGTCCGGCCCGCTCGACCGGGAGGACGGAGTCGCGGAACATCTGCGCGCGGGCCTCGTCCATGTCGTACCCGGCCCAGAACTCCCGCTCGGCGCGGGCGGTGAGGTAGCGGGCGGCGGGGAAGGTCGGCACCCACGCGCCGTCCTCCCACCGGGTGTTCCAGCCGACGTGGTCGGCGTGCAGGTGGGTGAGGACCACCAGGTCGACGGTCTCCGGCGCGAACCCGGCCGCGGTGAGGCGCTCCAGGTAGTCGGTGCGCAGGTCGTGCCAGGCCGGGTTGGCGCGCTGCTTGCCGTTGCCGATGCCGGTGTCGACCAGCACCCGCAGCCCGTCCACGACGAACGCGAAGCTGTGGCTGTCGAGGTGGAGGACGCCGTCCTGGCCGGCGAAGTCGGGGCGCAGCCAGTCGTGGCCGGCCACCACCTCGGGGGTGGCGTCGGGCAGCAGCCAAGGCCCGGTCGCCGGCGGCAGCGGGACTTCGTCGATGCGGTGGACGGTGAGGTCGCCGACGGTCCAGGAGGGGGCGGTGGCGGGGGTGGCGGTGGCGGGGGTGGCGGTGGCGGGGGTGGCGGAGGGGGTCTGCACGGTCGGTCGTTTCCTTTGCGGTTCGGTGGGCTGTACGTCGGTGGGTGTTCGTCAGCGGTCGGGGTGGGCCGCGGCCGCCCGGCGCCGTGACCCGGCGAGGGCCGCGAGGGCGGCCACGGCGAGCAGGGCGGCGACGGCGGCGTAGGCGTGGGAGGTGGTCCCGAGCCCGTACTGCCGGGTGGCGGCGCCCGCGGCGATGGCGGGCAGGCTCATGGAGAGGTAGCTGAGCACGTAGTACGCGGCGAGGGTCGCGGCGCGGTCCCGTTCGGCGAGCGGGGCGAGGAGCAGGCGCAGGGTCCCCTGGGAGACGGCGCCGAAGGCCGCGCCGGCCAGGGCCGCGCCGCCGTGGACGGCGGGGGCTCCGGCGCCGTGCAGTCCGGCCAGGGCGAGGGGCGCGGCCGGCAGGACGGCGAGGCAGCCGAGGGTGACGGCGGTACGGGGGTCGGCGCGGCGCAGGGCCCACACGGTGAGGGTCGCGGTGGCGCTGAGGGTGAAGAAGACCATGCCGCGGGCCGCCTGCGGGGCCTCGGGGGCGGCCAGGCGCACCAGGCCCGGACCGAGGGAGGAGTAGAAGCCGCCCAGGGCCCAGACGGCGACGACGGCGGTGCCGGTGGTCAGCAGGGTGCGACGCGCCGCGGGCGGGAGGGCGAGTCGCGGGCGCAGCGACCGCAGCCCGCCCGGGTGGCGGCGGGCCGTCTCCGCGGTGAAGGCGACGGCGGTCGCCTGGGCCGCGAAGAGCGCCGCCAGCAGCAGGTAGACGGTGGTGGTGGGGGCCGGGGCGAAGCGGACGAGGAGGGTGGAGCCGAGGACGCCCGCCGCCATGCCGGCGACCGGGGCGATGGTGTTGGTCAGGGCGGAGCGTCCGGGGTGCCGGGGGTCCGCCAGGTCGAGGAGGCGCGCGCCGGCGGCGCTGGTGGCCACGCCGGTCGCCGCTCCTTGCAGGAGGCGGGCCGCGGTCAGGGAGCCGGCGCCGTCCGCCGAGGCCAGGAGCAGCATCGAGGCGGCCTCCGCGAGGAGTGCGCCGGCCAGTACGGGGCGCCGTCCCAGGTGGTCGGAGAGCGCGCCGGTGGTGAGCAGGGCCGACAGCAGGGCCAGGGAGTACGCGGCGAACACGACTGTGACGGCGAGCGCGGAGAGGCCCCAGCGGTCCTGGTAGAGGGGGTAGAGCGGGGTCGGGGCGCTGGAGGCGGCCAGCAGGGCCGCCAGGACGGACGCGTCGAGGGCGAAGGTCGCCGCGCGGTTCCTCCGGTGGGCGGAGGCGCGCGCCACCGGGCCGGTCAGACGGCCGGTCGGACGGCCGGTCAGGGGGCCTGACAGAAGGCCGGACATGGGACTCCCTCCCGTAAAAGCAATGTGTTTGCGTTAAGTGACGATAGAACCTACAGTCGCACTAACGCAAGCCGTTAGCTTTTAGCTTCTCGGCGGGGCGCTCCGCCGTTCCCGCCCGACCGGAAGAGGGATCCTCCAATGTCCTCGCCCGCCCTCACCCCGCCCGAGGCCGCCCGCTGGGCCACCCTGGCCGGACTCCCGCTGCCCGACGACCGCCACGCCGAGGTCGCGGCCACCGCCGAGCACATCCGCTCCGTCGTCGCCGTCCTGCGCGAACTGGACTTCGGCGACACCCCGCCCGGCAGCGCCTACCGCGCGACGCAGGAGCACGCGGGCCACCAGGAGCCGGAGCAGGAGCCGGAGCAGGAGAAGAAGGAGAAGAACGATGCAGCCGCATGAGCTGACCCTCGCCGAGGCCGCCGAGCAGATCCGGGAGCGGCGACTGTCCCCCGTCGAACTGGTCGACTCCGTCCTCGACCGCATCGAGCGGGTGGAGCCGCAGCTCGGGGCCTATGTCACGGTCACCGGGGAGCAGGCCCGCGCCGCGGCCCGCGAGGCCGAGCGGGAGATCGCCCGGGGCCACCACCGGGGGCCGCTGCACGGCGTCCCGGTCGGCCTCAAGGACCTGATCGACGTCGCCGGCCTGCCGACCACGGCCAGCTCCCGGGTCCGCGCCGACCACCGCGCGAGCGCCGACAGCACGGTCACCGCCCGGCTGCGGGCCGCCGGCGCCGTCCTGGTCGGCAAGACCCACACCCACGAGTTCGCCTACGGCCTGACCACCCCGCAGACCGGCAACGCCTGGGACGCCTCCCGGGTCGCCGGCGGCTCCAGCGGCGGGTCCGCCGTCGCGGTGGCGGCCGGGGCGGCGACCTTCGCGCTCGGCACCGACACCGGCGGCTCGATCCGGGTGCCCGCCGCGCTCAACGGCGTGGTCGGCCTCAAGCCGACGTACGGCCTGGTGCCCCGGCACGGCGTCACCTCGCTGTCCTGGTCCCTCGACCACGTCGGGCCGATCACCCGCACCGTCGAGGACGCCGCCCTCGTCCTGACCGCCCTCGCCGGGCACGACCCGCGCGACCCCGCCTCGCTGGACACCCCCGCCGTCGACCACCGGCCGCAGCGGGCCCTCGACCGGGCCGCGGACCTGACGGGCCTGCGCGTCGGCGTGCCGACCAACCACTACTTCGACCACGTCGACCCGGAGGTGGCGGATGCCGTCCACCGAGCCGTCGGCCACCTGGCGGAGCTCGGCGCCCGGCCCGTCGAGGTCGACATCCCGCTGACCCGCTACCTCCAGGCCACCCAGTGGGGCCTGATGGTGCCGGAGGCCACCGCCTACCACGCGCGCACCCTGCGCACCGTCCCCGAGCTGTACGGGGCGGACGTGCGGGTCCTACTGGAGGCCGGCGAGCTGCTCGGCGCCGGCGACTACCTGCGCGCCCAACGCGCCCGGACCCTGATGCGCGGCGAGTGGGCCCGCGTCCTGGAGGAGGTCGACGTGATCGCCGCCCCGACCGTCCCGATGACCGCGGCCCGGGTCGGCCAGGCCACCGTCACCTGGCCCGACGGCACGATCGAGGGCGTCTCCGACGCCTACGTCCGCCTCTCCGCCCCGGCGAACATCACCGGGGTGCCCGCCCTGTCCGTCCCGGCCGGCCACGACACGGCGGGCCTGCCCATCGGCCTCCAACTGCTCGGACACCCCCTCGACGAGCGGACCCTGCTGCGGGTGGGCCACGCCTACGAGCGGACGCAGCCGGAGCCGACGCAGCCGGAGCGGGCACAGCCCGCCCGGGCACTCGCGAGCCGGGCCGACCTGCCGAGCGAGCCCCGCTGACCGGGCGTTTCGTCCCTGACTTCTGGGTTCTGGCACAGATCTTGGGGAGCGGTCGCGGAACGTCACCTTGGTGTTCGATTGCGAGGGGCTGGGTCGCGTGAGACCGCGTACGCCTGGCTGCCCGGCAGCCGGAAGTGACGCTCCATCACCTCCTTTGTGGTATCTGCCGTGGTCGGCCGGTGGCGGTGATCGTGCTGGTCATGCAGACCACTGCATCGTTCTGGGACTCGCTCGTGTTCGACGGGATCGACGACTTGGACGTCGAGGCGGTGACCGCCTTGTTCGGTACGGTCGAGGTGGTGGCGCGGGGCCGGGGTGCCGGGGTGCCGGGGTGCCGGGGCGGAGTGTCCGGACTGTGGCCGCTTCTCGGACCCGGTGCACGACCGATATCGCCGCAGATTGAAGGATCTTCCGCTCGCTGAGCAGGGCTTCGTGATCCGGTTGGTGGTCCGGCGTTTCATCTGTGGGGCGGCGGACTGTCCGCGTCGGACGTTTGCTGAGCGGTTCTCGCGGCTGGCTGCCCCGTACGCACGGTTCACCACCCGGCTCAACCATGCCCTGGAGCGCGAGGGCTCGCGCTCGCCGGTCGGGCCGGCGCCCGGCTGGCAGCCCAGCTGGGCTTCGGCGCGGGAAGGATGACCTTGTTGCGCAGGGTCATGGCATTGCCCGATCCCGCGTTCAGCACGCCGCGTGTGGGCGTGGACGATTTCGCGATCCGTCGTGGCCAGACCTACTCCACCGTCTTGACCAGCGTCGAAGACCACCGCGTGGTCGATGTGCTCCCGACACGTGAGGCCGGGCCGCTGGCTGCGTGGCTGGTCCGTCACCCCGGCGTGGAGATCATCTGCCGGACCGGGGGGGCGCCTCCGCCGAAGGCGCACGGCGCGGTACCCCTGACGCTCTGCAGGTCGCTGACCGGTTCCCTCTGTGGCAGGGCCTCGGCCGGGCCGTGGAGACCTGCGTCGCCGCCCACCGCGACTGCCTGCGCAACCCATCGCCCAGCAGCATGCTGCCGGAGGCCACCGGACTTGCTTCCGGTCGACCGCAGGACGACTCGGAGCCCGTCGGCCGACGTGCCGAGAGAAACAAGGCGGCACATGCCCAGGTTCACGAGCTCCTGGCCCAAGGCCACTCACGCCGGGCGATCGCCCGACACTTGGGCTGGGGCCTCAACACCGTCCTCCGGCACGCGAACGCCGCACGCTGGCAGGACACCATCCGCGACACCGCCCCCGGCCCAGCAGACTGGACCCCTACAAGCCCTACCTGGAGCGACGCTTCGCCGCGGGATGCACCAGCGTCACCCACCTCCACAGTGAACTCGTTGCCGACAACGCGCCCGTCACCTACCAGATGGACCGCTCCCGCATCACCACCCTCCGCGGGGCTCCGGCCGGCGCGCCGCCGCGACCGCCGACGGTGCGGCAGGTGACCGGCTGGCTCACCCGACACCCCTCGACCCTGAACGAGGAGGACCGGGCCGGCCTGAAGGAGGTCCTGGCCCGCTACCCCGAACTGGACAAGGCCGCCGGACACGTCCGCGACTTCGGCGAGATCCTCACCGACCGCCTCGGCTCCACACTCCCCACCTGGATCGACGCAGTCGACGCCAGCCAGCTACCGGGCCTCACCGGCTTCGCACTCCACCTGCTCCGAGACCTCGACGCCGTGACAGCAGGGCTCACTCTCGACTGGAGCTCCGGCAGCATCGAGGGCGCCGTCAACCGCATCAAGAAGATCAAGCGGCAGCTCTACGGTCGCGCCGGCTTCGAGCTGCTCCGCAAGATGATCCTTCTCCAGTAACACTTCGCGATGTTCCCCAAGAGCCGCGCGAGAACCGGACAGCAGGAACCCCTGCCGCGGCGGGCATATAGCCAGTGCATGCAGGTACCCAGCCGTGGCAGGATGACCTCATGTTGATCCGAAAGGGCGATGCCGCGTAGGCGTCCCAAGGCCGTCCGTGCAGAGCGGTGGCGGCCACGATGGCAGTATCCGGTCCTGAGGGTCCCTGGTGTCTCCGCGCGGACTCGTGCTGCGATCCGCCGGGTCGAGGACCAGGAGATGTGGCCCAACGCGGTCGCCAAGGCAATCTGGCGTTTCGAGTGGGCGCTTAAGCAGCCCGGACGCTACCTGGACGCCTCCGCGTTTGATTCGCCGGGGGTGGGAGATGCCCGTGATGACCTGGAGTGGGCGATGCTGCACCTGCCGCCCGGAGCCAAACGGGACTTGGGCCGATTGATCGCGCGTATCGATGAGGAATTCGAGCGCCGCACCTTGCCGGAGCCCAACTACAGTGAGTGGGCGATGACGCGCTGGTGGTGGACCAGAATGCGTGAACGCTGACGGTCTCCAGGGTCGTGGCCCTCCCTGCAATCGAACGAACCTGTCACCTTCCGCGGCCGCTCCCCAAGATCTGTGCCAGAACCGAGTTCTGAGGTCAGGTTCCATGCCAGGTGGGGGTGGCTTCGCTGGTGAGTCAGCGGGTCATGAGGTTGATCATCGCCACGTGGACCATGGCTTCGGAACGGGCGGGGGAGGGCTTCGTGGTCTCGGGCCAGGCGGCGGTGGTTCATGAGCCAGCCGAAGGTGCGTTTCTGTGGAATCCACGATGTCACGTGGGCGGTGTGGGTTCTGTCAGTGGGATCGGCTTGGATGAGGCACATGTCTGTCCATGAAGTAACCCGTCAGCTGCCGGAGATCTCTACCGTTCGGGATCGCTCCCGCGCCATGGCCGTCCTGGACGCCATCCTGAGCCCGGACTGGGAGTCCCGGTTCTACTCGTTCGACTCCCGGTGGTCGCCGACCGAGGAGATGGCCTCGATGCGTGACGGGTGCGGTAACGACTACTCGATCGTCTTCTCGCCGGCGGGCGCGTATGCCCGTGGCTTCGATCATGAGTCGCCGATGAGTCCGTATCGGGTCACGCCCCCGGTCCCGTGGCCCGGGTTGTTCGACGGGGTGCCGGCGGCATTTCTCCACCACGTTGCGGAGCCTGCGTTCAGCGAAGAGGACGGGACACCGCGGGCAACCGTGTGCTTCTGGCGTGAACAGGCAGGCTCCGCGTGGAGGGCCGGGGCCATCGAGCCCCTGCCGGCGGGGGTGGAGGACGGCGGCAGCGCGGAATGGTTGTTCGACGTTCTGACCGATGGCCGTCCCGAGGCATATCAACAGTTCGCGGAGGAGTACTACGAGGTCGCGGTCGACATCGAGGCCGTTCGTCACGTCTATGCGCTGCGACCTCTCACCCAGAGCGTCGTATCCGCACTGAACCCGGATGTCGACCTCGCCGATCTCGACGATGATCTGACGCAGATCGGATATCCCGTCCCGGGGCCGGAAACGGGCCCCGGGACCTCGTGATCACGTTCGGGCAGGCCCGTGCCTCACCTCGACGACGGACAGCAGGGCCGCCGTGGCTGGCACGCCGATCTGACGCGGAACCTGACCTCCGAACCTCGGGACGAAAACTCCCTGGACCGCCCGACCCGCCTCGGCCAAGATCCTCACGTGACCACCTACCTCGAGTCCGAGCGCCTGATCCTCCGCCCCTTCGCCGCCGCCGATGCGGACCTGCTGATCGAGCTGGACAGCGACCCGGCGGTGATGCGCTACCTGAACGGCGGCACTCCAACCCCGCCGGAGGAGGTCCGCGACCTCGCCATCCCCAGCATCCTCGCCGGCTACGAGCGCTGGAATCATGACCTCGGTCTGTTCGCCGCGCACGAGAAGGACAGCGGCGCGTTCGTCGGCTGGTTCTGCCTGCGCCCGCGGCGCAGCGGCCCGCGCGAGGAGGCCGAACTCGGCTATCGGTTGCGCCAGGCGGCCTGGGGCCGGGGCTACGCCACCGAAGTCTCGCAGGCGCTGCTGGTGAAGGGGTTCGGCGAGCTCGGCATCCGCATGGTCTGGGCCGAGACGATGACCGTGAACCGCCCTTCGCGCAACGTCATGGAGAAGCTCGGGATGACGCTCGCGGAGAACATCCCCACGCCGGACTTCATGATGGCGGTCGAGGGTTCCGAGCTCGGCGGTGTGCGGTACGAGATCACGAAGGAGCAGTGGGAGCGGCGGCAGGCGTAGGCGGCGCGAGGCTGGTGCCGGCCCGAAGCATCGTCCGGTGTGCGTCGACCGGGTGCCGGCCACGCTCGCGCACCTGGGACACGCTCTTCCGCACTCGGCCCTGGCTGCGCTGTCAGGAGTGGACCGCTCCATGCTGTCCGCCGCGATCCGGCAAGGCAGTGGCGCAGCGCTAAACCGGCCGCCTCGAATACTTCGCCGAGACCCAAGCCGCCATAGCCGGCCTGGTCTCCGACCGGTCAGCCCGCCGGGCCACCCGCAGGACGAACAAAGAACTCGTCCTCGCCGCCGACGCCCGCCCGACGTCCTGCCGATCGATCCCAGGCGGATTGGGAACTGCTCAGTCACGCAGACCGTGTATCACCCGGGCCGGAACTCTCGCACTCGATTCAAGGCCCCCAATGAGACGTCCGCTAAACGCAAGAACTGTGCTTTAAAGTGGAGTCATGAGCCGCAAGCAGATGGTCCGCCCCGGCGGGCGCAGCGCCCGGGTCCAGGCCGCGGTGCACTCCGCCGTCCGCGAACTCCTAACCGAGGTGGGCCGGGACGCGCTCACCGTCCCCCTGGTTGCCCAGCGCGCCGAGGTCACCCCGTCGACGATCTACCGCCGCTGGGGCGACCTCGCCGAGCTGCTGTCGGACGTCGCCGTGGAACGTCTGCGCCCCGACGGCGCGCCGGCCGACCACGGCGACCTGCGCGCCGACCTCACCGCCTGGGCCGAACAGTTCCTCGACGAGATGGCCTCCCCCTCGGGCCGCGCCTACACCCGCGACGCCCTGCTCGGCGACCCGGACGGCAGCAACGCCGGCCAGTGCTCCGCCTACGCGGCCGAACAGCTCGACGCCGTCCTCACCCGGGCCACCGACCGCGGCGAGCCCGCCCCCGACGTCGAGACGACCATGGACCGGGTCGTCGCCCCCCTGATGTACCGCATCCTCTTCCGCCCGTCCGGCCTCGACGCCACCTACGCCCAGCGCCTGGTGACCGACCTCCTCGACACCCCCGGGGCGGACCGCACCTGACCTGCCGGGGACGGGCCGGTCAGGTGCGGTCCGGGGCCCCGGGGTCGGGGCGGTCCAGCTCCGCCCTGGTCCTCAGGAACCCGAGGTACGCGGGATCCTCCCCCTCGAAGACCTCGGCCCCGGCACCCATGTACGCCCTGATCAACTCATCCGCAGCACGGTCGTGGTCGCCCAGTTCGAAGGCGGTCTGCCCCAACCGGAGGTGGACGTACGGATTGCCGAGCCCCCCGGGGCACTGGACGGCGTTCCGGAAGCACTTGTGCGCCCGGTCGTGGACGCCCAGCCGGAAGTGCACGTCCCCGATCGCGACGTAGATCCAGGTGGCCGCCGCCCACTGCCGGTGATCGCCCGGCAACAGCCGCAGGGCCTCGACGTAACGCTGCTTGGCCTCGACCAGTTCCGCCGCCCCGAGCAGCGCATCCCCCTCCCGGCACAACCGCCCGATCTCGCCGTGGACCTCCTCGGGCAACTCCATGCCCACCCTCCCGCCTTCCCGCGCCACACTCGCGTTCACACTCGCACGCACCTCGACCGTAGATCACCGCCCCGCCGCCGGGCCCCGACGGGGGCACGGTTGGTCGACGACAACACCCCCACCAAGGTTTTCCGCCGCGTTCGCCGGCCCTCGGGGCGGGCGTCATACGACCTTCTCCGGCGATTCAACTCTCTTGCTGGAGAATAAAGTTGGCGAAATCACCACTCCTCGCCGCACCGTCGGTTGACCGCCCGCACCGCCCGGCGATTGGCTCTCCCCGGTGCCCGCCGTCCGGAAGCGGCGGGCGGTCGCCCCGGGGAGGACACTCCGTCATGCATCCCGTCAATCGCCGCTTCGCCGGCTCCGCCACCGCCCTCGCGGCCGCCACCGCGCTGGCCCTGACCGCCGCCGCACCGGCCCTGGCCACCGCCCCCGCGCAGGCCGGCCAGGAGGCGCGTCGGTCCGCCACCGTCCCGGTCAGCGTCACGCCGAACGGCGCCCAGGCGAACAGCCAGGCCCAGTCGGGGGCCGTCAGCGCCGACGGCCGCTCCGCGGTGTTCACCTCCGCGGCGACCGACCTGGTCGCCCAGCCGTCGAAGGGGGGCACCGACGCGTTCCTGCGGGACCTCGTCGACGGCCGCACCGAGCGGGTCGACCTCGCCGACGACGGCTCCGCGCTCAGCGGCGTCACCGTCGGCGTGGCGGTCTCCGCCGACGGCCGGTACGTCGCCTTCGACACCACCGCCGCGAACGTCGTCCCCGGCGCCCCCGCCCCGGGCCGGGAGAACGTCTACGTCCGCGACCGCCTGACCGGGCACACCCGGCTGGTCAGCGCCCCGCAGGGCACCCCGGACCCCGATCCCGGCCACAGCGCGTCGGCGCCGTCCATGAGCGCCGACGGCCGCTACGTCGCCTACGTCTCCGACCGCACCGACCTCGTCCCGGCCGCCGCACCCGCACCCGCACCCGCAGCGACCACGACGGACAGCGGCGAGCGGCTCCGCCTCCCGAACTACGACTCGAACGTCTACCTCACCGACCTGTGGACGCACACCACCCGGGTGGTGTCCGCCACCGCCGCCGGCGCCGCCTCCCGGGGCCAGTCCGTCAACCCGACGATCAGCGCGGACGGCCGCACCCTCGGGTTCAGCTCGAACGCCACCGACCTGGGCGTCACCGGCGCCCCCGCGCACCGGGCCGACCCGGCCCCGTCGCCGGCCTCGGGGCGGATGCGCGCGGGCACCTACTACACCTACGACGTGCGGTCGCACGCCGTCCTCCCGGTCAGCTACGACCCCACCGGGCACGTCAGCCCCGACGCGACCCTGGACGCGACGCTCAGCCCGAGCGGGCGGTACGCCGTCTACGGCCTGACCGTCCCCGTCGGCGCCCCCGGCGGCGACCGGTACCAGGACCAGCTCTTCGCCCGAGACCTCCATACGGGCGCCCTCATCCCCCTCACCGCCGGCCTGCCCGGCACGGTCTCGACCGCCACCTCCGACAGCGCCCAGGTGACCGGCGACGACCACTGGGCGTACTTCGACTCCTCCGCCACCAACCTGGTGCCCGGCGCACAGCACGAGCACTGGGACGTGTACCGCTACGACCTGCGCACCGGCCGCGTCGAGCGGGTCTCCGACGCCGCGGACGGCTCGCTCGGCAACGGCGACTCCACCACCCCGCACGTGGACGCGCACGGCGGCACCGTCCTGTTCGAGTCCACCAGCCGCAACCTGGTGGCGGGCCCGAGCGCCCCGCCCGCGCCCACGGACCACCAGGTCTTCGCCAGGCGCCCGGCGCACTGACCCCGTCGACCACCTGAGCCCGTCCCGCACCCGGCCCCACCAGCCCCCGCCCCGCCCGCCTGCCCGCCTGCCAGCCCCCGTCCCGCCCGCCGCACCCGCCGCACCCGAAAACCGTGCGACGGCAGGGGCGGCGGGCAGGTTGAATGACCGGCATGTCCAGCGCACCGCAGACTCCCGCCGAAACCGTCGACCACCTCCTCGCCGAGCTCGATCCGCTCGCCCACCCGGCCCGGATGCGGCGGCTCGCCGCCTGGACCAGGGAGCTGCGCCACGGCAACTATCCGGAGCAACTCCGCCCGCTGCTGGCCGAGTTGGACACACGCGGCGCCTACGGTCGAGGACTGGCCGGAGTCGCCGCCACGATCGCCGAGGACGCCGCCTTCGTCGCCGCCCGGCTCACCGATCCCGACCCGGCCGTCAGCCGCCAGGCCTTGAAAGCCGCGCTCCACCTGCCCGTCCCGGACGAGGCGCTGGCCGCGGCGCTGGCCGACGCGCCGGCCGTGCTGCGCCACCGGCTCACCGCCCACATCGTGTCCCGCGGCCGCACCGAGCTGGCGGAACGGCTGCTGGACTCCTTCCGGCAGTCCTGGGGGACGCGGCGGCCGCCAGGCTGCTGCCCGGCTGCGGGCCCGGCACCGTGGCCGAGCTCCTGCCCGGACTGTTCCCGGCCTTCACCAACTGGCACCAGCTGGCCCGCCGCCACCCCGACCTGCTGCTGGACGAACTGGCCCGGCAGCTCGCCGAGTTGCCCGAGTCGGCCCGTACCGCCTGGTGGTACCGCAACGGGGACGCCCTGGCAGCCGTGGCCGGGAACCGGCCGGAGCGGGTGCTGGACCTGCTGGAACGCCACTGCCCCACCCGCCTGCCACAGCCGATGCAGCAGTGCCTGGGCCGGCTGCTGACCGCCGCGCCCGGCCGGACCATCCGGCTGGTCACCGTGCCCGAGCGGGCCGCCACCGCGTCGATCTCCCGCAGCGCGCTGACCCGGGCCGCCCGGCTCGACACGCCCGAGCTGGCGGACCTGGCCCGGGCCTGGAGCACCGCCCCGATGTGGCTCGCCCGGCTGCTGCGCGCCCTGCCGCCGTCCCGCCGCGAGGCGTTCTACGACCACGCCACCGCCGACCGGGACCAGGGCCACCACGACCTGTCCGAGGCCGTGCTCGACGCGCTGCCCCGCCGTCGGGCGCAGGCCGAGGCCCGGCGGATGGCCGAACAGGCCGCCGAGCGCGGCGCCGCGTGGTCCGTCGTGCTGGCCCACGTCGCCCACCTGCCGGTGGCCGAGACCCGGCCGCGGCTGCTCGCGGCCACCCGCCGGCCCGCCGCGGAGGACCGGGCGCTGGCCTACCCGCTGCTGGTGCGCAACGCGGCCCGCTCGGGCGACGCGGCGGCGGTCGGGGAGCTGCTCGCCGAGCTGGCGCGGCTGCGCAACGAGCAGGACCCGGTCCGCTCCCCCGACCTGGTCGCGCTGGCGGCCGTCCCGCCCGCGCTCCTCACCGGCGCGGCGGCCGACGCCCTCACCCGGATCGTCACCGACGCCGTCGAGGCCCGGGACACCTCCTGGCACACCCGCCAGGCACTCTCCGAGCTCGCCCTCGGGGTGCTGCGCGAGCACGCCACGAGCGGCGAACAGGCCCTGCTGGGCTGGGCCCTGGCCGCCCTGCGGCAGCTCTCCGGGGCGCTCGGCAGTATTCCGCTGGGCCGGCTGGACACCACGCTGCGGCGCGGCCAGGAGGTCCAGGTCTTCGAGGCGCTGCGGCCGTGGCTGACGGCCGGCGCGGACAAGGTCGACCACACCCTGACCTTCGCCCTGGCCGGGGCCCTGGGCCGACGCGCCCACCGCCTGCCCGAACTGCAGGAACTCCTGTGGGAGGCCGTCCAGTTCGGCGACAACGCGACCGTCCGGCAGGCCGTCGGCCACTGGCTCGCCGACCCGGCGACCCGGGGCGAGCGGGTGGCCCGGGTCCTGGACCTGGAGCCCTCGGCCGCCGTCCTGCCACAGGTGCTCGTCGTGCTGGCCCGACAGCGCACCGACCTGCTCGACACCGTGCTCGGCGCCACCCCGCCGTACGGGCGCTTCCTGGCGGCGGGGTCCCGCTGGCTGCCGCCGACCGACGGGATCGAGTGCTGGGCGCCCCGGCAACGCGCGGCCGCCGCGCGCCTGTTGGCCGGGGCGGCGGACGACGCCTCGCTGCCCGTGCACACCCGGGCCGGGCACCTGCGCACCCTGGCGGCGATCCCCGAACTCGGTTTCGCCACCGTCCACCGGTACGCCGAGTCCCCGGACACGGTGCTCGCCGAGGCCGCGCTCGGGGCCCTGGTCCGGACGGACCGGCCCGCCGAGGCACTGCCGTTGCTGCTGGCCCACGCGGGCGACGACCGGGCCCGGGTGGCCCTGTACGCGGCCGGGCGGGCCGCCGGCTTCGTCGCGCCCTCGCGACTGGCACCCGTGCTGCGGGAGGCGCTGCTGCCCGGACCGGCCGGCAGCGCCGGGACAGCCGACAGCGCCGGGACGGCCGCCGGCGGCGGGGCGAAGGTCACCAGCCGCAAGGAACTGGTCCGCCTGGTCGCCCGCCTGCTACCGTTGGAGACCGCGCTCACGCTCCTCACCGAGGTGCACGACCGGCCCGAACAGCACCGCGACGTACGGGCGGCCGCCGTGGCCGCCGCCGTCAAGCTGCTCCCCGCGCCCGCGGCCTGGCGGATGCTCGACGGGGCCGCGGCGGGCCCGCCCGTCACCCGGACCGCGGTGCTGCGCACCCGCCCGCTGGACCTGCCTGCCGCCGACCGCCCCCGCTACGCCGCCCTGGTGAGCCGGGTGGCGGGCGGTGACGACCCGGAGACCGCCCAGGCCGCGCTCGACCGGCTGGTCTCCTGGGCGCCCTGGTACCCCGAGGCGGAGGACCTCCTGCTGGCGGGCACCGTCGACCTCGCCAACCGCTCCTCCTGGCGGGCCTCGGCGAGCGGTCTCGTGGTGCTGGCCACCGGCGGCACCGGCCGCCGACTGACCGAGGCCCTGACGGGGCTGCTGGCGGGCGAGCACACGGCGGCGGACGAGCTGGACGCGACGGCCGACCGCGACCGGCCGGCCCGGCAACGGATCGACTTCCTGGCGGCCCCACTCGGCGTGGGCGTGGGCGACCGCCCCACCGCGGCAGCCGTCGCAGCGGCCCGGGACGCAGCCGAACTCCTCACCACGGCCCCCGATTTCGCACCCCTCGCCCTGCGCCTGCGGGCCGCCGCCCTGGACCTCGACGCGCCGTACGACAGCCTGCTCGCCGAGCTCGACGCGCTGGCCACCCTCCACGCCGACCGCCCGCCTGACGGCTGTGGCAGCATGCGGCCATGCCCTTCCCGCACCCCGACGGCGACTACGCGATCACCGTGATGTACTCCGTCCCGGACGACGCCTGGTATCTGGAACTGCACCTTGTCGCCGATCAACGAGCTCTTGTGACCGCCGTCGTCCCCGATGAGGACCCGGTGCGGGAGCCAGCGCTGTGCTTCGATCCCCAGAGCGGGCACCTGGACATCCCGTACGTGGTCATGCGCTGGTTCATGGATCAGGTCGAGGAGGAGATCCGAACGTCTCGCGCCTGGATGCGGTTGCGGCCCGAGCTTGTCGAGATCATCCACAAGCTGCGCCAGGAGTACCTGGGTGCCATCGATGATGACGACTTCCCCCGTGTCCTGGCGGAGGTGCGCACCGCTGTCCCAGCGGCCGACCTCCCCGACGTCCTCGCATCTGCCTTCGGGCGGAAGCCGGACGGCACCCCCGTGGGCTCCTGACCTCGTCGCGACGGGACGGGCATCAATGAACCGGCCTGAAGAGGAGATCACGCATCCCCGAGCGTGCCTGAGGCAGTGGACTCGCCGAGTTCCGCGAGAGGTTCGCAGATCCGGCTGGAGGTCGCGGTGTGCCGTTCGACCTCACGAGGCCAGCCGCGTTCGACCGCGTCCTGGACCAGCTCGTGCTCGCGGACCAGCCGCTCCCTCAGTCGCGGAACGTACTCGCTGGTGGTGAAGAACTTCGAGCACCGTAGGTAGAGGTCGCATTCGCACGGTCCTTCGGCCGGGGTGCGCAGGCAGTGGCCGAGTTCGAGTTCGGTCTTGAAGAAGTTGGTCTTCAGCCAGTGGACGGTTTCCTCGCCGAGCTGGTTGGCCAGGAGTGCCTCGGCGGCCGGGCCAGCGATGCGTCCGCCGGCAGCGATGACCTTTTCGTACTGCTCTTTGAGCACGGGGTCGCTGATGTGCGAGTAGGTTGCTGACATCTGCGCGCTGCGGTGGCCCAGGATGGCCATGATGGTCTGGATCTGGGCACCGCCCTCGGCGAGCTGGGTGCCGACGGAATGCCGGAACCTGTGCGCGGTGACTGTGTGGTTTCCGTCGCCGTCGAGGAGCCCGGCCTTGCGGCAGGCGATCTCCAGGGCGTCGTCGAAGAGGAAGAACCTGCCCATCGGCTTGCCTCGGCGCATGAACACGTAGCGGACCGGCCGCTGGGCCCACGGGTCGTGGCGGGCGGCGGCGTTGCCGGCCTTGGCGGTCTCGATCAGGCTCCGCAGTGCGTCGGCGGCCTGCGGGTGCAGCGGGATCATGCGTTCGGTGTAGGTCTTGCCGACAGGGATCCGTAGCCGGGGATAGCCGTCGGGATAGGCGTCGAGGTGTCGACGGTCAGCCAATTCCCCAGGTCAAACGCCAGACAATTCCCCACCCTCTCGCGTCTGGCCGGTGATCTGAAGGCGGTCCCGGAGGCGCTCAGTCGTCCTCCGCGCCTGCACTGGCTTCCCATGCGGCAGTGACACATCCTTCTTCCCAGTGCCACCGACCCTGCGCCTCGCCGTGTTCCAACAGCGTTCGGATCCGCTGGATGTCCGCTTCCGGCGGGATCTTCAGCGCGACCATCCGGAACTGCTCGATGCCCTCGCCGGTGGCGCCGAACTGGTGGAAGGTCTCCAGCACGGTCTGCCGGGCAGCGGCAGAGCCGCCGCCCTCGAGCACGATCAACCGGATGGTGCAGTTCTCCGAGGCATGAACGGTCTCCGTTGCCCAGCGCAGGCCGTCATCATCGACGCTCACGCGGATGACGTCGCCGCTCGCGACGCCGCGGACGAACCAGGGGGTGTTGTCGAGACGCACCGTTCCGTCGCCAAGGTCCACTGCCCACAGGCTCTCGACGCTTGCCGGCGGCCAGCCGTCCTCGTCGACCTCCATCCGGAAGTGGACCTTCACCTGGGCGTCGCTGATGTTCGTCACCGCACCATCATCCACGTGGGCCGGCGGGGCCGGAACGCGGGGCTGCGGGCAGCGGTCAGCTGAGCACTCCGTGGCGCCGGTCAGAGTGTCTGAGGCTTCTCGGCGGGATTCCTCGGGCGCTTGTTGGGCCGGTAGCTGGGGCCGTTCATGATGACCTGGTGGCTGGTGTTGATCAGCCGGTCCAGCAGCGACTCGGCGACGACGGGGTTGGGGAAGAGGGGATACCAGTCGCTGGGGGCCCGGTTGCTGGTGATGATCAGCGAGCGCCCCTGCCGCTCGGAGACCAGCTCGTAGAGGTCGTCGGCCTGGGCCGCGCTCAGCTGCCGCATGGCGAAGTCGTCCAGGATGAGGACGTCGGGTCGGATCAGCTCTCGCATGCGCTTGTCCCAGGTGCGGTCCGCGTGGCCGCCGGCGAGCTCGGCCAGGACCCGGCTGATCTTCGTGAAGCGGACGTTCGCGCCCTGTCGGACAGCGAGGTGACCGAGGGCCTGGGCGACGTGTGTCTTACCGACGCCCACCGGGCCGAAGAGGATCACCGACTCGCCTGCGTGGAGCCAGCGCAGAGCGGCCAAGTCGCGGATCTGGGCCGCGGGCAGCTTCGGGGAAGCGGCGAAGTCGAACTCCTCCAGAGTGACCTGCTGCTCAAACTTCGCCTTCTGCAAGCGCCGTTGGAAGGCGACCGTCTCGCGACGGGTGATCTCGTCCTGGCAGAGGACCTGAAGGAAGTCCAAGTGGCCGAGTTCACCACCCTGGGCCTGGATCAGCCGCGCATCCAGGGTCTCCAGCATTCCCGACAGCCGAAGGGCCTTGAGCGACTCACGCAGGGCGGTGTCCATCACGCTCATCGAGCGGCCTCCTCGGCGTCGTCGGCGTCAGCGTGGCCCGGGGTGCCCTCAGGCTCGCCGGAGGTCTGGGTGGGGATGCTCGTGGCGAACAGTCCCTCGGGGCCGTGGAGGAAGGCCGCGGCCCCGGCGTCGCCGGTCTCCGGCTCGGGGTCGGTCTCGGTGCCCGCGATCAGGATGCCCTTGATGGTGCGGTAGGACGGGTCACCGACCGCGATGGCCTTGGTGCAGGCCGCCTCCAGCCGCTGGTCGCCGTACTCTTCCGCAGCCCGAGGATCCCCTGGGCAGCGCGGAGCCGGTAGAGCGCGTTGACCTCCAGCAGCTGGTCGCTCACCTCCCGGCAGGCGTCGCCGACCTCGGAGGACTGGCTTCGGCACCAGATCGGCGTCTTCATCTGGAAGGCGATCTTCTCCGGCGGGTAGCCGTTCTTGTCCGTGCGCTTGCCCTGGTCGAGTGCGGCGTGGGTCTTGACCAGCTCGCCCTCATGGAAGACCTGGACCATAGTGGCGGTGGAGCGGACGTCGACCTTGCGGCCGATCAGCTTCCATGGCACCGAGTAGAGGGTGCGGCCGACCTTGATGTGGATGTCAGGGCCCACTGCGGCTGTGGACCAGCGGGCCAGCACGAACGGCTTGTCCGGCAACGGCAGCAGGGCCTTGGACTCCACCGCTTCGAACACCGACAGCGGACTCGCGCCGCCCAGCGGTCGGCACTGCCTGCGGCCGGCGGTGCCGGTCGACCACGTCAGGGCCTCGGCCTGCATCTGAAATCGCTGACCGTTCACACGCCTGGATGAGCGTACGGGCGATCCAGCGCTCGACCGGCCCCAAGGGACTGCACTGGATCGACGGCGCCGCACACGTCGACCTCTACGACAAGGAGCGGTACGTCGCC
Organism: Kitasatospora sp. NPDC001309; assembly: GCF_042896295.1. NCBI lineage: Bacteria > Bacillati > Actinomycetota > Actinomycetes > Kitasatosporales > Streptomycetaceae > Kitasatospora > Kitasatospora sp. NPDC001309. The sequence continues at coordinate 61,354 of NZ_JBIAXC010000031.1, forward strand.
CCCGCCATCGCGAAACTGGCCGACTTCTTCGGCACCCACCTGGCCGCGGCCGGGTAGCCACACCCCGGGAGCCGACCGGCGGGCCGACCGGTCGGTCGTGTGCATCCGCAGGCAGGCCTCCGTGCGCTCACGGCACCGCCGCACGCCTCCGGCGGCGCCAGCGTGCGGGATCACAACGCATGCCCGTCCTCCGCGCCGCAGTCGCTCGCGCACCCCGCGTGGCGGGAGTGGTGTTGGCCGGACTCGGCCTGGCGGTTGGACTCTCGGCCTCACCCGCCGTAGCCGCGACCGAAGGCGGCTGGATCAACGAGGGCGGCCCCGCGCGGTCCCCGTCGGCCATGACGGCTATCTGGCACGACAACGGGACCTACGAGGCCACCCGCGGCGAGGACGACCGGATCTGGTGGCGGCACGGCGCCCGGCGGCAGATGCCGGGCAACGCCCGCACCCGCCTCCCGCCCACGCTGGCGGTCGGCGACGTGGACGCCCGCGCCCAGCGCCTGGTCATGTTCCGCGTCGGCGACGACGGCCACGCCTACTACAACCTCCTCTTGGACCGGAACTCCAACCGGTGGTCCGGCTGGAGCAGGGTCCCCGGCCCCCTGTACCTCACTTCCGGCCCGACTGGGAGGCCGAACAGGAGTTCTACGTCTCACGGAGCCTGATGAACACGCTTCGCGTCGCCCGCATCCGCCCGGACGACGGCCGGAACACCCGCTACACCGAACTGCCCGGCGACGGCCTCGGCGTCGGGCGGTCAGCGGTGGTTGACGATGACGGAGATGCCCCAGCCGATCGCCGCAAGCACCACCGCGAAGACCAGTCCGGCCAGGGCGTAGCCGACCGGCCCGGCGGTGGGCCGGTCGGCCGAACCCTCAGCACCGGTCGGATTGAGCAGGCGCAGGCCGAGGGCGAACAGCGCGGGCAGGCCGGCGCCGGTGAGCAGCCCCACCACGACGATCCGCCACAGCGCGTCCAGGTTGACCCAGGAGTTCACGGGCCCACCTCGTCCTTGGCCTTGACCGGCTCCGGGGCCACCGAACCGGTCCATGCGGCATTGACGTTCTCCGGCGTCACCGGCGGGTAGCGGGAGGCGGCGAAGAAGGCGGTCGACGCCAGTACCAGCACGACGAGGATCACCACCACCCCGGCCGTTCCGCCGATCCCGTTCGCGACCCAGTAGGCCACCGCGCCGGCCGCTGCGGCGGCCGGGAGGGTGAGCAGCCAGGCCGTGGCCATCCGGTGGGCCAGCTGCCAACGAACCGCCGCGCCCCTCCGGCCGATCCCCGAGCCCAGGATCGACCCGGTGGCCACGTGCGTGGTGGACAGCGAGTAGCCGAAGTCGGTGGAGCAGAGGATCACGGCGGCCGAGGCCGACTCGGCGGCCATCCCCTGCGGCGGTTCGATCTCCACCAGCCCCTTGCCCAGCGCGCGGATCACCCGCCAACCGCCGACGTAGGTGCCCAGGGCGATCGCCACCGCGCAGGAGACGACCACCCAGTCCGGTGCCCGCGCTCCGGTCGGCAGGGTGCCGTTGGCGATCAGGGCCAGGGTGATGGCGCCCATGGTCTTCTGCGCGTCGTTGGTGCCGTGGGCGAGCGAGACCATCGAGGCCGAGCCGATCTGGCCCAGCCGGAACCCGCGCCCGCGCGGGCCCTCGGGCACGCCGCGGGTGAGGCGGTAGACCAGAAGGGTGCCGGCCACGGCCACCCCGCCGGCGATGAACGGCGACAGCGCGGCGGGCACGACCACCTTGGAGACCAGCCCCTGCCATTTGACCGCCGAGACCCCGGCCGCCGCCACCGTCGCCCCGACCACCCCGCCGATCAGCGCGTGCGAGGAACTGGAGGGGATCCCGAGGAACCAGGTGGCCAGGTTCCACAGGATGCTGCCGGTCAGACCGGCGCACACCACGGTCAGGGTCACCTGCCCGCTGGCGACCAGGCCGTTGGCGATGGTCGCCGCCACAGCGGTCGACAGGAACGCGCCGACCAGGTTCAGCACCGCCGACACCGCGACCGCGACGCGCGGCGGGAGCGCGCCGGTGACGATCGAGGTCGCCATCGCGTTGCCGGTGTCGTGGAAGCCGTTGGTGAAGTCGAAGCCCAGCGCCGTGACCACCATCAGCGCCAGGACCGCGTCGTTGCCGGTCACGGGCCCGAACCTAACCCGCGCACCGGGACCCGGCCGGTCCGCCGACGACCCGGCACGCCGAACGGCGAACAGCCGCCATCCGGTCGGGCCAACATCGCACGGCCATACCGCCTCACCTGCCGTACGGGCCCTGCTCCCGGATCGGAGCCGGTGAGCCCTCCCCCGTTGCCGTCTCGCCCCGGGAGGCCACCGACCGGCTCGCCGTCCGGTGGCCGTCCCGGTCTGCCACGGGGGTGTTCCACCCCAATACCCAGCCACGCCCCTCAGGTCATCAGCGCATGTGTGTCCCGCCGTTGATGTCGAAGGTGGCGCCGGTGACGTACCCGGCGTCTACGTTGACGGTGACCCCGTACGGGGCCAGCTCCCGGGCGAAGACCTTGGTGAGCGCCAGGACGCCGGCCTTGGCCGCGGAGTAGTGCGCGCCGGCGAGCGTCCCGCCCTGCTGGCCCGCCAGGGAGGACAGGTTGATGACGCGACCCCAGCCGCGTTCCCGCATCGGCGCCGCGCAGAGCCGGGTCAGCACGAGGACGCTGCGGAGGTTGGTCGTCATGACGGCGTCCCACTCGTCCAGTGCGATGTCCCAGACCGATCCCGGCACAGTGCGGGCGGCGTTGTTGACCAGGATGTCGGGCGCGTGCCACCTTCCCGCGACCTCCCCCAGCGCCGCTTCCACCGCCGCGGTGTCGTCCACGTCGACGGTCAGCGCCAGCGCGCTGCCCAGCCCGGGGTCGAGCCCTCGGGCGACTTCGGCCACGGCGTCTCCGTCGCGGTCGAGCAAGGCGACCCGCAGCCCGATCGCGTGCAGTCGGGTGGCGATCGCCGCGCCGAGGCCGCGCCCCGCGCCGGTGACCAGGGCCACCCGCGGTGCTCCCGAACCGGGCCTGTCGTCGGCGGCGCCCACGCCGCCGGTTGCTGTCTCGGACACGCGAGGGTGTAGAGGCTGGGCAGGTCGTCCTGGCGGACCGCGGCGAGCCATTCCAGGAGCCGTTCGCCCTGGCGTTCCGTCAGCATGACGGCGAAGGTGCGGGCGTGCCGGGTCAGGGCGTCCAGCTCGGGGCAGCCGGCCAGGACCGTCTTGAGCTGGAGCTGCTCGGACTCGGAGAGCGCCGTGGGCTGCCGGAGGATCCAGCCGGCGACGGTACGGGGCGACGGCGGCTGGGCGGCACCGGCCGTGGCGAGGTCCGCTTCTACCGCAGACAGGCACTGACGCGCTGGTAGCTGCCCTTGCAGCCGAGCGGGACGATCTCCTCCCAGAGCTTCCAGGAATTGGTGCAGCCGTCGTTCCAGCGGTCGTCGAGGTAGGGCTTGTAGTCGTCGAGGACGGATGGGCGGTTCTGCCACTGACCCTGGAAGAACTCCTCCGGGTTCGCGGCGTCGGCCAGGGCCTTGACCATGCGGTAGGTCATGCCGAGCTGCCGTTGGACGGCGCGTCTGCCGTGGCCCGCGGCAAGCAGGGTGTGCACCTCGGCGTGACGGGCCCGGGTCCGGTCGGCGAACCGGAAGCCCGTTGGCCAGGGCTGGTCCACGTTCTCCTCTTGGGCCAGGAACTGCATCTTGCGCATCGACGGCTCTGAGCCACGGTTCCGCTACTGACCTGGCGAACGGCGACGCAACAGGAGCGCAGTTCAACTCGCCCCGAAACCATCAGTAAGCCCCGATCCGATCGGCTCTCCGCCAATGGAACAACGAACACTAACTCGCTGCACCCGCCTGCCAGGCGGGTGCAGCCTCAGCTGGCAGGAACGTCCGTCGTGGCCGCGTCGTCCGCGCTGCCGGACAACGGTCCCGGGATGGCGGTCTTGATACCTGCACCGCTTTTCCGAGGCCTCCCCTTCGGGCGGCGCACGGGCGCCTCCGCGCCCAGCCGCGAAAGCTCCTCCGCACTCCAGCCCGCAGCCTCCGCGGCCGCGAACGCCTGGCCGTACGGCACCTCGGTCTCGGCCAGCTGGTCGCGCAAGCGCTTGCGCTGCGCCATGAGGCCGGCGAGCGGCACGATCGCCTTCTCGCGCCCCTCCTGGATCTCACGCATCCGCCGAAGGAATTCGTCATCTCTCGTCATGCCGGGGATCGTAGAACCGCCGTCCCCGACGGTCTCGAACCCGCTCGCAGGTGTCACCCGTATCGGTGATTCGCGACCATCACCCCGGCGTATCTACGAGCAGGTAATTCGACAACGAACCAGAGTGGCGAAGCGGGAGTCCGGCGAGGGACGGGGTCGCTCCGGATCCGTGAGAAAAACGTCCTCACAGAGCCGAGGAGCAGCGAGGGTGAGTGCCACGCAGGGTGGACGGCGCCGGGAGCGGCAGACCCGGTCACCCCGGTCGAACCGGGTGAATCTCGCCTACGACGATGTCGAGCTGACCATCGTGCGGGAGGCCGCGAACCGCGACGGCATGGCCGTGTCCGCGTGGGCGGCCCGCAAGGCGCTGGCAGTCGCCAAGGATCAGCTCGTGCCGGTGTCGGCGGACGCCCGGGATGTGCTGGCCGAGCTGATCCGGTCGCGTGGTGAGTTGGTGCGGCTCTGCGCGTCGATCGGGCCGAGCGGAGACGGCGGTGTCCAGCCGATCGTGCACCTCGTCGAGGAGGCCGTTCGTCGGGTAGATCGCGCGACGCTCCAGGTGATGCGGGAGCGAGCGTCGCGCTGGTGATTCCGAAAAGGGCGAAGGGTGGGAACGACACCGCGGGGCTTCTGTTCTACCTCTACGGTCCCGGAAAGCGGGACGAGCACGAGGACCCTCGGATGGTCGCCGCGTGGGCACCGTGGGTGCCCGACCCCGCGCGGTCGGCGAACACGACGGTGGGGGACCTGGGACTTCTGCTGGACGCCCCGGTGCACGCCCTCCCGGGCAACGTCCCCGCCGAGCACGTCTACCACGTCGCCGTGCGCACGGCTCCCGAGGATCCGCTCCTGACGGACGGGCAGTGGGCCGAGGCCGCGGCGACGATGATGAACGCCGCCGGCATCGCCCCGCACGGTGACCCGTGGGGTTGCCGCTGGGTCGCGGTCCGCCACGCGGACGACCACATCCACATCGTCGCGACGAAGGCCCGGCAGGACGGGATCCAACCGAATCTGCGGCAGGACATCGTCCGGATGCAGCGGCTCGCCCGACAGCTCGAGACCCGATGGAACCTACGTCCGCTGACGTCGGGGGACCGAACCGCGAAACGCTGGCCCACGACGGGCGAGACGCGAAAAGCCTCCCGCCGCCACCTGCCGGAGAGCGCACGCGACCAACTCGAACGAACCGTCCGTACGGCAGCGGCCTCCGCAGCAGGCGAGGACGACTTCTTCGCACGCCTCCGCTCTTCCGGAGTGCGGGTGACCCAGCGCGTCGGCGCGCAGGACAACGCGTTCACCGGCTACGCGGTCGCGCTCCCGGGCGACCGGGACCGGGGCGATCGCGCGGTGTGGTTCGCGGGCTCGAGCCTGGCCTACGACCTGTCGCTCCCCCGTGTCCGGGAACGCTGGCAGGTCCCGATCCCGGCGCCCGAAATCCCGCCCGACCTGCTCTGGCAGACGCTCGAACTCAACCTCGACGTGGTCTCCGGGCGACTCGGCGCCGACGGGCCACGGCAGGGTGCCGGTGACGTCGCCGCCCTCGGCGACCTCCTCGTCGTGGTGGCCGAGAACGCGCCGTCCCTCACCGGGCCGGCTCTGCGCGCTTCCGCAGCCGAGTTCGAACGGGCTGCACGGGCACCGGGCCACCGCGACCTCGACGGGGAGGCGCGGCTGCTGCTGCGTTCCTCGGTCCGGATCCTCGTGTCCGCGGCAGAGTCGTCAGGCCGTAACGACACCGTCGCCTTCCTGGGCTTCCTCCTCGCCCTGGCCACAGCCGTCAAGGCGGCGCAGCTGTGGCACGAGGAGCAGGGCTACCGCCTCCAGGCCGAAGCCGCGGCCCGAACGGGCCGACCGCTACGGGAGGCGGTGGAACTCGTCACCGGGGCATCGTCGGTCGGTGCGGGAACCCGGCCGCGTACGAGTGGGGCGGGACCGTCGCCACTGGCCGAGGTCGTGGCTCGGGCCGTTCCCGCTCATGCGTCGGCCGTACTCGTGGACCCTGCCTGGCCTGTCCTGCGCGAGCGGCTGTCCGCGTTGGGGCGGCATGGCGTCAGCCCCGTCTCGGTCCTCGCCGCGGTGGCCGCCCGACGTGAGCTCAGGTCAGCCGAGTCCGTCGCCCAGGTCCTCGTCTGGAGGCTGGACGGCTGGGCCGCCGCTCACAGCGTTCCGTTGGACGCAGAACCAGCAGCTGCTCCACAGGCCGGCGCCGCACCAGCGCACCCTCCGCGGGCGATCCCAGGTTCGACCGTCGGAGCAGGACACTCCCCCGGCCGTGGGGCCGACGGCCCCACCCGGAGCCGCTGACAGACAGGAGACCCCGATGACCATGCCCTACCCGGGCGAGCCCTTCGCCGAGGCCGTCGGCGAAGCGGTGCAGGCATCCACGATGGCGGTACGGCTGGTGCTCGCCGTCGCGGACGCGGTCCGCCGTGCGGCGCAGCGAAGGACGGGCGGGGACCACCAGCTGCCGCCGGTGGACCAGGCCCTCCCCGAGGCGGCCGGGGACGTGAAGGCCAGGCTCGTCCCGGACGTCGCGTGGGCCCTGATGTCCGGTCCGGACTGGCCCGCCATGGCGCAGCAGTTGGTCGCGTTGCGGCAGGCCGGTGTCGACCTCGATCACTTCCTCCCGCAGGTCGGGGACATCGCCGTCGCGGTCCGGGACGCGGTCGCCGCCGACTCGGCGCGGGTCGCAGCGGGGCGGACGCAGGAGTGGGCGCGGGTGCTGCGTGCGACCGTTCCGGCGGGCCCGGTGCGCGAGGCCATCCTCTCCTCCCCCATCTGGCCGGAGATCGCCGCGACCATGCAGGAACTCCACGACCACGGCATCGACGTCCGACGGGTCCTGGCCGCGGCCTACGCCGAGGGGCTGGGAGTCGACCGAGCGGTCGGCCGGACGCTCAACGCCCCTCAGCGATCGGCCGCTGCTCCGAGCCGGGACGCCGTGCTCTCCTACGGTCCGCTGACGGTGGGCCTGGACCTGCCGAAGGACCTCGACCTCGGAAATCGCCGTAGGGCGCTGGCGCAGCTGGGGGTGAGCCAGGCGGAGAACGGCCGCTTCGTCCGCTGGGTCCACGAGGCGATGCCCGGCCGTGAACGCGAGGCGGGGCTGCTGGTGGGCTCCCGTCAGTGGCCCCTGCTGGCCGCCCGGATGGCACGTATGCAGGACGACGGCCGGTCCGTCCCGGACCACCTCGTCCGGCTGATGCGCGACCGCGGCTGGGAGGCTGGCCCCGTCTCCCAGCTCACTGCCCGCCTGATCCACGCCACCGTCGCGGCCTTGCACCGCCCGACGCACGACGACCTCGCGTCGGGCCCAGTCGTGACCAGCGCGGCAAGGGCCTCGTCAGCGGCCGCCGGACCTCCTCCCTCACGAACGCGTGGCACAGCACTCACCGGCCCCGGCACCGCTCCGCACCGCGCTCCCGTCCCTCGCCCTGGTACCGGACGGTCCAGGTGAGCCCAGGCCCTGCATGCCCAGCTGGAAGCCGTTCCGGTCGACGCGCTTCTCTGCCCGACGGTCAGGAGGCCTGGACCACCGGCGGGCGGCTGGTGCGGGGCGTAGGCGGTCAGGTGAAGAACGGGTCGTCCACGATGTGGACCCAGCCGCCGTCCGGCTGGCGCCGGAGGATCTCCGTGGTCGTGGAGATCACCGGTTCGGGGCCGGCGCCCGTGAGCGTGGCGGTGTTCGACACCAGGGCGATGCCGTCCACCTGCCGGATCTCGCGCAGTTCGAGCTCGAGTCGGGCGCCGCTGTCGATCAGTTGTCGCAGGGCCTTCCGGATGGCCTCGGTGCCCACCAGGTGGGTTCCGGGGGTGGGGACGAAGTGGGCGTGCGGCTCGTACAGCGAGAGCAGGCCCTCGATGTCACCCGCCGCCAGGTACTCCGTGAACATGGCCCCGACTTGCTCGGGCGTCCGGGCACGGCGCCGGGCGACGGCGCCGACGGGACGGTCGCCCCAACCCGCCATGGCGATCAGGTCGTACCAGGTGGGCTGAGCGCCGTACGGCAGATGGTGGCGCAGCACTGCTCCCGGGAAGGTCAGCGGAGTCGCCTTCTGCGGCTTGGCGGTGGCCTGGGCGACGATCGCGTCGCTCAGCGCGTAGGCCAGGTCCATGCGCGGGAGCACGGCGTGCACCTCGTCGGCGAGGCCGGCCGGAAGGCTCTCGCGTCGGACTCCGAGGATGTCGGTGCCGATGCCCTCCTGCGCCAGCCGCACCTCTGGGCCCTTGCGCCCGGCGATGCCCTCCGAGGTGTGCAGGGCGATGGCGTCCCAGGCGATGGCGATGCGCCGTTCCTCGACGCCGCGTTCGCGGAGGAACGCCGCCGCGGTGTCGGCACCGTCGACCTCGAAGCGCTGGTCGCCGTTGCCCTCCTCGCTCAGCCCGATGTCGTGCAAGACGCAGCTGAGGAACAGCAGTTCGTCGTCGTAGTCGGTTCCTGCGCGCAGGCCCTGCTGCCGGGCGTGGGCGCGGGCGAAGACGTAGCTGCGGACGCTGTGGAAGAGGACGAAGTCGGGTGTGGCCCGCTGCGCACAGGCGTAGGCGTCCCGGGACAGGTCCGTGTCCGGGAGGCCGAGCCGTTCGAAGACGGGCAGGGGTGCGTCGGTGGTCACGGCAGCTCTCTTTCCGATCAGGGTGGCGTCGCCGTCGTACAGGGGCAGGCCGCCCGCGTAGGGGATCAGCCCGCCGTTGGTGTGCTCGGTCGCGGGCGCCGGGCCGCCGGGCCCGCAGAACTCCCACAGCTTCTCGCTCGGGGCGTCGAACAGCACCGACGTCTTCGCCTTGGCCAGCGCGATCTCGATCGAACCGAGGATCGCCCCGTCCATTCGGGCGAACGCGACCAGGTGTCCGCCGCCGTCGACGACGGCGATGTTCATCGGGACGCCGATCGCCACGGCGTGGGCGCGGGCTCTTTCGATCGCGGCCTGGGCCCCATCCAGCTTGATCCTCATGGTGCTCACCCCTGTCGGCTCACCGCGGAGGCGTCCCCGTCGAGGCCGTGCACAACCACCGCACCCGGTGGTGACGGCAGGAGAGCGTTTCCCGTGGTCATGAACCGACCGTAGGCGCAGACGGAGCGAGGCAGTCAGTGGCACGAGTGCCATCCAGGGATAGGATCGTGCCATGGGAGCCCACACCTCCGACGGCAAGCACCACGTGGTCGTGGTGGCGCTCGAGAACGTCCTCGCCCTCGACATCGGCATCCCGTTGCAGGTCTTCGGAAGCTGGCCGGACGGGCCGTACTCGATGACGGTGTGCACGGAACGGCCGGGCCTGGTGCCGATGCACGGCGGCCCGGCGCTGTCCGTCATCGACGGGCTGGACGCCCTTGAGACCGCGGACACCGTGATCGTCCCGGGGTACCTGGAGCCCGACCCGCCCTCCGCCGCGGTCACCGCCGCCCTCGCACAGGCGGCGGCCCGCGGCAGCCGGATGGTGTCCATCTGCTCGGGGGCGTTCGCCCTGGCCGCCGCAGGCCTGCTCGACGGCCGCCGGGCCACCACGCACTGGCGCTACGCCGCGGCGCTGGCCGGCCAGTACCCGCGGGTGACGGTGCAGCCACACGAGCTGTACGTCGACGAAGGCCAGGTACTGACTTCGGGCGGAGTCGCCGCGGGCCTCGACCTGTCCCTGCACCTCATCCGGCGCGACCACGGCGCCCGTCTGGCGAACCAGCGGGCCCGCCTCCTGGTAACCGCCCCGCACCGCACCGGCGGTCAGGCCCAGTTCGCCGACCTGCCGGTGACCGCGGACCCCTCCGGCACCACAATGCCGGTGTACGAGTGGGCCCTGTGCCACCTCCACCAACCGCTCACCGTCGACCAGTTGGCGCGCCAGGCCGGCATGTCCCGCCGCACACTCATCCGCCGCTTCCACACCGACACCGGCCGACCGCCCATGAGTTGGCTGCTCGACGCAAGACTCGGCCTCGCCCGGGACCTCCTGGAATCGACCGACCTGACGGTCGAAGCCATCGCCCGACGCTGTGGCCTGGGCACCCCGGCCAACTTCCGCACCCTGTTCAAGGCACACGTCGGGGTGCCGCCACGCACCTACCGCGAGACCTTCAACTCCACCGCTGCAAAGAGCCATTGACCGCTTTCCAAGCTGTACGGAGCAGTCTCTTCCCTGCGCTCATCCTCGGGCAGCGGGAATCCGTCGGCTCTCGACCAAAGCCTCCCACCCCCAGGGAGCTGCGTACGTCGGCCAGCGGGAAATCGTCGTACACCCTCTACGGCCTGGTGGCACCCGCGAAGTCGGAGGCGGGCATGTCGGTGACGGGACCCCTCTTGACGACGTCCCCGGTCTTCGGCGCGGAGATCATCACCCCGTCGCCGAGGTAGAGGGCCACGTGGTAGACGTGACCGTTGCCGTGGCGCCAGAAGAGCAGGTCGCCGGTTCGGAGTTCGGCCTGGGCGACGGGGTGGTCGGCCGTGGCGGCGTACTGCTCGGCGGCGGTGCGGGGGAGCTGGCGGGCAGGCCAGTAGGCGTACTGGACCAGCGCTGAGCAGTCCCAGCCGAGCGTGGAGTCGGCCAGGCACTGGCCGCCGCGGAAGCCGTCCTCGCCGTCGCAGTGGCCGTGGCTCGGGCCGGCGGGGCTGCCGCCACCGTAGCTGTAGGGAACACCGAGCTGGGAGGCGGCCTTCCTCGCGGCGGCCGGGCCGACACCACTGCCGGAGATCTCCGACATCAGGCCGGCTCCGCCGAAGCGGCCCAAGTTCCCCATGATTTCGGCTACATAGCGTTGCGTCTCGCCGTAGGGCGGAACACCACGGCTGCCCTGGACCGCAGCCCAGCCCGCGTTGTAGCCGGCGAGCGCCAGGCGCCGGGGGTCGTCGGCGATGCCCGATGCCCGCGCTTGCACGAGCAAGCTGCACATCAGGCGGCCCTGTGCCATCACCGCGTCCCCGATGTCGTACGGCGACGCGGAACCGCTCTGGTCGTCGTCGCGCCCCCAGGTCGCCCAGGTACCCGGCATGAACTGCGCCGGACCCTCGGCGCCGGCCGGACTGCGGGCGTCGACCCGGAAGCCGCTCTCCTCGAACAACTGGGCCGCGAGCAGGGCCGGGGTCAGCCCCGGATCGTGGCACTGGCGGGCGGCCCGGAACACCCAGGGGCGATACGCCTCGGGCACGCCGTCCACCGCCACACGATCCGCTTCGACAGCCCCCGCCGTCGCCACCAGGGCAAGCGCCGCACCGATCACGCCGAGGAAGAGGACGAGCAGCCCACCGAATCCGAGCAGCACCTTCTTCACCGGAATCCCCTTGAGTCGTGCACGGATGGGTCCGAACGGGCGGCTGCGCGTGCCTTCCGAACGGCCGATTCCGTTACGCCATGCAGTCGAATGACTACGCTACCCTCTGTGGCCGAAGGAGTTCGATCTGCCAACGCAAGCAGCCAGGGAAGGTTGCGACATGACAGCCGATCCGGTGGTACCCGTTCAGCGCACGCGCGTCGTCCCGCTGTACGGAGTACTGCCGGTCCACGGATACGACATCGCCTCCGCCGTCGTGCTCCGGATGCTCGACGACGAGGGCGGCCGGGGCACACGAGCCTGTGGCCTCGGGCCGGGGGAAGCGGTGCCGTACGGCGTCCAGCCCGTCCTCGTCGCCCCGAGCACCGTCTACGGCATCGCCTCGGTCGAGGCGATCGTCCAGGGCTGGCCGACGGGCGTGGTGCCGAGGCCCTGGCTGGTCGTGGTCGCCGACGCTCCTGCCCGTCCCGCGCCGGCCGCCCGCTACCGTCTCCGCGCGCTCGGCGGACGCCTCGCCGGAACCACCTACCTGCCGTACCTGCCGGTACTCCGCTCGGTCGAGCGAGCGGAGGACGCCCTGGCCGATGCCGTCGTGGCGCGCGCGGCTGCCCGGCTGCGCGCCCAGCTCGAAGGGAAGTGACAGATGTTCATTGCGGAAGACCTCATCCCCGCCAAGCCGACCAAGATCCCCGGCATGGACGGCATGGTCTCGACCCTGTTCGGCTACGGCTTGTGGCTCCTCGTCCTCGCCGGCGTCTTCGCCACCGGGTTCGGTGTGTTCAAGCTCGCCACGGCCGAGAAGAGCCGCCACGGCGGCGGCAGCGAACCGTTCAAGTGGATGGGGGCCGGAGTCGCGGCGATCCTGTTGTCCGGCTCGCTGATCAGCATCCTCAACGGCATCGTGGGCTGACCGGTGCGGACCCGGAGGAGGGACGGAGTCCTCTCACGTTCTGCCCTGTGGAGCGCGGGGGCGCTGCTCGCCATCGTCGTCGGCCTGACCGGTTACACGGCCCTGTCCGGTGGCGATGCTCAGCCGTCGAAGGCTCAGCCCAGCGAACCCCCGGCCACCGCGGTCGCAGCGCCCCCGCTACCGGTGTCGCCGTACAGCCTGCCGACCACGTGGACCGAACCGCAGCGATGGCTCGCCGCGCCCCGGGGCACCCGTACCGTCGGCAGTCGGGAGGTCGGCTTCCCCCACAGCACCGACGGCGCGATCGGCATGCTGGTCGCCTCCTCCGGCTTCGACGTCGAGGGCTCCACGACCCTGGTGGACGAGCAGCTCACCTTCTACAGGACCTACACGGCCGCCTCCGATCGGACCCCGACCAGGGAGCAGCGGATCCGTCAGGGCGCAGCGAAGGCGGACGCACGCGCCCGCTCCACGATGGGCCTGCCGGAATCGGGCCCGTTGCCGGCCGGCGCCTGGGTTCGAACCCACCTGGTCGGCTTCAAGCTCGTCCAGGCCCAACCCGACTCCGTCACCGCCCACTTGCTGCTGCGCACCGCCCAGAAGGCCGGTGAGACCAGGCCCGAGGCCGTGTCGTACGCGGTGGGCACCATCGGGGTGGTGTGGCGGGACGGAGACTGGAAGCTCGACCCCACCGGCGGTACGTCCCCGGCTCCGGACTCGGTGCCGGAGATCGCGGCCCCCGGCGACCCCGCCTTCAACGCGCAGGGTTGGACCGCGATCAGGCAGGCCTCGTGAGGAACCGTCTGGTCGCCGTGCTGCTGGCTGTCGTCACCCTGTGCGGCCTCGTCGCGCTCGCCCCGCCCGCGATCGCTGACGACAAGCCCGGAATCATCGGTTCGCTCGCCCAGGCAGGTTGTGACTACGGGGTGGTCGGCGCCTACGACTACCTCACCAACGGCCACCACTGCGAGCACATCGGTGAGACCGTCGATCGGACGATCGACGCCGAGTGGAACGACGTCTGGAGCTCCACCATCGGGGAACTGCTCAAAGCCGGGATCGCCTTCGTCAAGGCCCTGGTGAAGTTCACACTGACGGTCGCCCTCCAGGGGCCGTCGCTGCGGCTGGAGGACACCGGGCTGTTCGGTGAGCATGCGACCTTGGCCGGCATGCTGGTGTGGCTCGGGCTGATCATCTCAGCGGTCGGCCTGATGTGGCAGATCGGGCGGATGGCCGTCACCGGGCAGATGCGTCACCTCGGGCAGGCCCTGAGCGGGTGGCTGCAGAACTGCCTGTTGTGCGTGGGCGGTGTCGCGGGCGTCGCACTGCTGCTCAGGGCTGGGGACACGCTGACCGACGGGCTGGTCGACAGCACCTTCGGCGACACGGGGACCGCCACCGGCCACATCGTCGACGTCCTGGTTCCCCATGTGGTCAACCCCTTCATCGTGATCTGCGGCCTGCTGGTCCTGGTGCCGGTCGGCTTCGTCCAGCTCGTGCTGATCTTCCTTCGGAACTCGGCGATTCCGATCCAGTGCCTGCTCCTGCCGATCGCCGGAGCCGGCCGGGTGGGAGGCGAGACCACCCGCAAGTGGGCTCCGCTGCTGATCAGGTCGATCCTCATCGGCATCGTGTACAAGCCGATGGTCGCGGTCATCATCTGCACCGGCTTCGCCGAGTTCGGCCATGCCGACTCGGTGGTCGAATGGCTGCGCGGGCTGACCACGCTGCTGCTCGGGGCACTCGCTCCGGCCGCGTTGGTGCGGATCTTCGGACCGGTCGCCGACGAAGTCGGCACTGCCATGGGCTCGGGCGGAGCGGTCGCCGCCATGTCGGCTGCGGCGGGTTATGCCGCCCGTAGGGGGCGCAGCGAGGGCGCCGACTCCGCAGGCCCGGCCGCCGAAGGCGGGGACGGGGCGACCAGTGCGGTCGAACATGCCCGCCGTGTCGAGCGGTCGATGTCCACGAGCGCGGGGGCCGAGGAGCAGTCGTCGACCGGCGGCGACGCGCTCGCCCAGGCGGCCCGCAACGGGGCTGCCCGGATTCCCGCACCAGCCGGGAGCCCTGACGGCATGCCCGGTGCCGAAGGCGTGCCGGGTTCGTGCGGCTCAGGCGTTGCGACAGGCGCAGCCGCAGCGGGTGGCGCAGCGCTCGCCATCCAGGTCCTGGACGGACTGAACAGTGCTGTACAGCGCGGCGCGGGTGAGATCGGGAACGGATCGGAAGGACAGCTGTGAGTGCCCACGAGGTACCCGACGGGCTGATGGTGAGCGGCCTGCGCACCCGTCGCTCCTTCGGGATGGGGAACCTGTCGAAGGAAGCGACGATCGGTGCGGCAGCGGTCCTGACCGCAGACGGTCTCATCGGCGTCCGCCACCCGGCCAGCCTGCTCGTCACCCTTCCGCTGACCGGGGCGGTCGTCGGCCTGGCCGCCGTCCGCCGGCACGGGATGTCCGCGCTGGCTTACTACCGGGCCAAGTTGGCGTGGCAGCGCGGATACCGCACGGGGACCACCTCCTACCGGCGTGTCCTCCTCCCCCAGCCCTACGTGCTCGACCTGCCCGGGGTAGGGGCGAGCTCGTCACTGATCGCCGCCCACGACCCGACCAGCGGCCGCAAGGTCGGCGTCGTCCACGACCGCACCACGGGTCGGATGACGGTCTCCACCCTGCTCGCACCCAGGGGAAGCCTCATGGCCCCCACCAGTGCCGTCCGCTCCGGGCTGCGAACGTGGGGCGAAGTCCTCAACACCATGTCGACGGCCGAGCAGATCAAGGGCGCCTCGGTCACCATCCAGATCACCCCCGGAGCCGGCGAGGCCCTGGCCGACGACGTCCAGCACCGGCGGCGACCCGACGCCCCTCGCCTGGCGCTGGACGTCATCGACGAGCTGGTGCGCACCACTCCGCGTGCCACCGCCCAGGTCGCCTCCTGGCTCAGCGTCACCGTCGATCCGCGTGCCACCGCCAACCCCCCGACCGACCTCGCCGAACAGGTCGGCGAGACGCTTCGGGTGGTCGACACCCTGGACCTGAGCGGGACCGGCACCGACATCGTCCGCCGGACCACCCCGACCGACCTGCGCCGGATCGTCCGCTCCGCGTACGACCCCGGCGTGGCCCTCGCCCGGGACGAGCAGTTCGACGAACTGCAGTGGGGCGATTGCGGTCCGATCGCAGCCGACGACTGGGTGGAGTCCTATGCACACGACGGCGCGGTGTCCGCCAGCTGGGTGCTCCAGGAGATGCCCCGCCGCCCGATTCCCTACAGCACTCTGCTGCCGCTGCTGGCCCCGGGCCGCTTCCGCCGACGGATCACCCTGGGCTACCGGGTCCTGGATCCGCACGAGGGCGAGGCACTGTTGGAGCGGGAGATCTCCGCCGCCGAGCACCGGGCACAGGCCACCGCCGAAGTGAAGGGCCGCGCCAGGTGGAGTCAGAAGGCGGACTACCAGCGTGCCGAGCAGGCCGCCCGTCAGGTCGCCGGCGGGGCCCAGGTCGTCGACTGGACCCTGTGGGTCACCGTCACCGCCGACAAGCCCTCCGATCTTCCCGCCGCCCAACAGGAACTCAAGCTCGCGGTCGCCGGCACCCGGGGGATCCGCATGCGACCGGCGTTCGGTGCTCAGGCCGCCGTCTTCGCAGCCGGACTGCCCATCGGTTACAACCCCCTGGTGAAGTAGAGGAGTTCTCGATGCCGGACAAGGCGCAGCTCCGCACTCCTCGGTGGGCCCACGAAGAGACTCCCACGGGCCGGGTGCGGTTCCTGGGACACGCACGCCGGATCCACGCGCCGCGGCTTGGCTGGGGCGGCCCGTTCGCAGGCCGCGTCGCGGTGGAGGACACCGGTGCCGTCTACACCGGCCCCACCAGTCAGATCGCGCTGATCGACCCGTTCCTGCTGGGCGCGGGCCTGCCGGCACGGGGAGTCCCGGTCGGCCGCGACGTCCTCACCGGCGAGCTGGTGTGCATCGACCCGTCCGGCTGGACCGGCAGGCTCACCACCAACCCGGGTGTCTGGGTGATGGCGCAGCCCGGTGTCGGCAAGTCCGCCCTGATCAAACGGATCTGCCTGGTGTACGTCGCGTACGGCCACATGATGTGCGTTCCGGCCGACGTCAAGGGCGAGTACGCCGTACTGGTCCGCGAACTCGGCGGCAGTGTCCTGCGGATCGGCACCGGTACCGAACGGATCAACCCCTTGGACTCCGGGCCGCTCAAGCACCGCTTGCCCGGTCTGCCCGCTGCCGAGCGCGAAGCCCTGCTCGACGTCCTCACCGGCCGCCGTCTGGAAACCCTTGGGGCCCTGCTGGCAACCCGGGTGGGGCTCGGCCGCCAGGCGAACGAGATCGAGCGTTCGGCGCTGACCACCGCCGTCCAACTCGCCGCGGACGCCGTCCCGGGCGCCGATCCAGTGGTTCCGGACGTCACCGCCGTCCTCCGGCAGGCCCCGGAGGTGCTACGGGCCAAGCTCGCCGCCGAGGGCGACACGTACCTCGATCTGACCCGCTCGATCGTGGCCGGCCTGGACAACCTGGTCGGTGGTCCGCTCAAGGGGATGTTCGACGGACCCACCACGTCGCCGATCGATCTGAACGCTCCGGCCGTCTCCGTCGACATCAGTGCCCTCAGGGCCCGGGGCAACGACGTCGTCTCCGCCGGGATGATCGCCAGCTGGGCCTACGCCTACTCCTCCATCGACAGCGCGCGGAGTCTCGGTCTGCTGCGCCGCAAACTCGTCCTCCCCATGGACGAGATGTGGCGGGCGCTGCGCGCGGGCCCCGGCCTGGTCGACGCGATGGACGCCATCAGCCGCCTGAACCGGACCACGGAGGACGTCAGCATCTACGCGACGCACTCGACCCTCGACTCCGAGTCCCTCCCGACCGAGGAGGACCGGGCGAAGGCAAGGGGACTGATGGACAGGTGCGACACCTGGGTGATCGGCGGCTCCACCGGCGAGGAACTCGGCCGGGTCTCGGGGCGACGGGCCCTCACCGAACAGGAACGCATGATGATCGAGTCCTGGGCCTCGGCCACCAGCAGCGGTCTCGACACCTCCGACCAGATCCACCCGGGCCGCGGAAAGTACCTGATCAAGTTGGGCACGCGGCCCGGCATCGCGGCCGCCATGGAGCTCACCGCGACCGAGCGCCGGCTGTACCACACCGATTCGGTGGAGAACGAGCCTGGGAGTGCCCGCCCATGATGACGGAGAACGACCGGATGTGGCTCGCAGGCGGAGTCCTCGTCGGCGGCTCGATGCTGTTGTCCGCGTCCACCTGGGCGGGAGCCGCGGTCGGGGCTGTTCTCGCAGAGGCCGACGCCCCTCCGCTCAGCCCGTACACGGTCTTCGAGATGACGCGCGACTGGCACTCCGTCTGGCCGCACTCCGCGACGGCCAGCGGGATCGGCGCCGCGTTCTTCGACCTGGCCGTCGTCGCCGGGGTCGTCTGGGGTCTGTGGGCCGCCCTGCGCTGGTTCCACAACGCCTCCCACCTCGCCACCCTGCACCAGGTGCGCGATCTCGCCCCCAGGCGGGCCGCCCGTACCGCCACCCGGCTGCGCGCTTCCCTCCGGGACGTCAGAGCACGCGACGTCGCCCCGCGCGATCGCGGCGTGCTCCTGGGGGACCACCTCCCCACCGGCGTCGAACTGCGGGGCTCCGACGAGGACACCTACCTCGCCCTGATGGCCCCTCGCGCGGGCAAGTCGAGCACGCTGGCGATCCCCGTCGCCGAAGGGGCGCCGGCCTCCTTGTTGGTGACCAGCAACAAACCCGACGTCTATGCCGCCACGCTCGCCGCCCGCCGACGGGCGGGCAACGCCTGGACCTTCGACACCCAGGGCATCGCCCAGGTCGAACGCGCCTGGTGGTGGGACATCATCGCCGAGGCCGAGACCCTCGACCGCGCCGAGCGCCTCGCCTCGCACTTCATCGCCCAGGTCAAGAGCGACACCGCCGACCCGTTCTGGGCCCAGGGAGCCAGCGACCTGCTGGTCGGCATGTTCCGCGCCGCCTGGTGGGACGGCGCCACCGTGCGGGACGTGCTCCGTTGGCTGGCCGACCCCAAGGAGCGGGCACCCCTGCGGATCCTCTACCGGTACGAGGAGGTCCTGGCCGAGCAGGTCGACAGTTCCATCAACATCGCCGAGGAGACGCAGTCCGGCATCTACCAGAACGCCCGTACCGCGGTCTCGGCGCTGCGCGACGAGAAGGTGCTCGCCTGGATGCTCCCGGACCGGCACCGTCCGCGGTTCCGACCCGAGGAGTTCGCGCTCAGCCGGGACTCCCTGTACCTGCTCAGCAAGAAGTCCGGGGCCGCCGCCGCCATCGTCGCCGCCCTGACCGACGCCGTGTTCACCACGGCGTCCGAGGCCGGCGAGCGCCACGGCGGACGTCTGCCCGAGCCGATGCGCGCGGTCCTCGACGAGGTCGCCAACATCTGTCCCATCGCCGACCTTCCGGACCTCTACAGCCACCTCGGCTCGCGCGGCATCACCGCGCTCAGCATCTTCCAGAGCTACGCCCAGGGCGTGCGGGCCTGGGGTGAGGCCGGCATGAACGCCCTCTGGGGAGCCAGCACGAAGAAGATCATCGGGGTGGGCCTCGACGACCCCCGGTTCGTCAACGACATCGCCACCCTGGTCGGCAACCACGAAGTGACGCGCGGCTCCTACACCAGGAGCCGCGACGGCGGTTCCACCTCGATCAGCGAACAGCGCGAGCAGATCCTCGAACCCGCCCAGATCCGCGCCATGAAGCGCGGCACCGCCCTGCTGCTGGCCACCGGCATGCCCGTCGCCCAGATCGCCCTGCGGCCCTGGTACGAGGAGCAGGCCATGGCACACCTCGGCCCCGCCATGAAGACCGAGGAGGCTGCCATCGCTAAGAGAGCCAATCTCGCCTGGGAGGAGCGGAAGGCACAACGCCGTGGCTGAGCACCCGAGTTCGGGCACGCACGCCCCCACCATGGTCCCGATGTCCGAGGACGTCGAGGACCTCAAGGCGGAACTGGCCGCGATGCGCGTCAAGGTGGAAGCCGTCGCGCGCAGCACGGCGGAGGCAACGGGCCGACTCGCCACCGGCAGCGCGGAACCAGAAACAGCACCGGAAGAGCACAACGACCCGCGCTACCCGCCGTTCATCTTCCTCCTCGAAGGCGAGGAACTCTACGCGGAGCTGCGCCTGCTCGCCGAGTGGGTGGAGGGAGTCCTGGTCCCCGGCTGCCTCGGCGAGCCCTCGGCCGAGGCCCGCTGGTGCCATCTCTGGACCGAACACTGGGACGCGGTGGGCGCCCTGCACGCGCTGTGGCTGGCCTGGCAGGAACTCACCGACCCCGCCGTCTGCGGTTACACCGGTCCGAGCACCTGGTACCGCGACCACTACCGCCCCTGCATGGCGGCGCTGCGCGGACCAGGTGGCCCGTTCTCGGGCTGTACCAAGGGCGAGCACCGAATCGAGCACCGGCTACCCGGAACCGTACCGAGCGCCTGGTGCACAACTCAGGACGACAACCGACCCGACGGCTAACGGGTCCTCCGGTGCGCTTGCACGCTGGCCACCTCCCGCGCCAGCTCGGCCGCCCGGTTCGCGGGCATCCGAGCCGGCTCCAGCGGTCGCGCCGGCACCCTCGTGCTCCGGGCGCGCGCCGCGGCGGCCTGCACACGCCGGGTGTCGTAGGAGGGGTCGCCGGTGAAGCCGAGCGTGTTCCGGCGATCGGCGTCGAGAACGGCCCGTCCGAGCGGGTGGCCGACCGCCTCGGCCGCACGGGCGGTCGCGGTCTGCGCGGCCGCGGACGCCTGGCGGGCGCGGTTGTACGCCTCGGTGACCTCGCGGATCTGCTCGGGCGACGCCGGGTACCACCTGGTCCAGCCCTCCTTGATCTGGTCCGAGGGCGCGCTGCCTCTCGGGTTGTGGGCGGGGTCGGAGCTGAGCAGGGCTCCGCGCCGGACCAGCGCCTCCGCGATGCGGGGGACGTGCTCGGCAAGGACCTGGCCCGCAGCGGGAACAGCGTGGACGACGGCCAGCAGGTGCGACGTGTCGGCCGGGGCCCGGATGATCTCGTCCGCGGCCCTGGGGGTGCGCCGACCGCCGTCACGCGGGGTCCAGCCGGAGGAGAAGAGAGTGCGGCCGAGCCGGACCACGGCGAACTCGGCCTCCCGTACGAAGCGAGGGTTCACCGTCGCCGGTGCGCTCCCGAGGCCGGACTTCCAGCCGGCCGCGGCCTGTTGCCAGGCCTGAGCCGCTGTGCGCAGGGCGCCTCCGGCCGTGTCGAGGAGACCGCGGGCCACGGGATCGGCGCTCAGCAGATCTCGGGTGTGAGCGATCAGACGGGCGGTGAGCAGGTGCGCGACCGCGGAGTGGTCGGAGGCGATCGACAGCTCGGCGGTGGTGGCGTCCGGTAGGTTCCGTGACGCCTGCTGCGCCGCGTGGGCGGCGAGCCACTCCAGACCCGCACCGGCGGCCCGGAGCGCTTCCCCCTGCGGTTCTCCCGGCCGGACCGGGGACGGCGGGACGGTCGCGGCAGCCGGAAGGTGGAGAAGGCCGGGAGCCGGCACGGACGGGCGGGGCGAGCTGAGCTGGCGGTGGATGCCGATGGTCGCCTGCTCGATCAGCACCGCGCGTTCCCTGAGCCGGTAGGCCACGGTGTGGCTGCGGACCACCCGACGATCGGGCGGGCACAGCTGGCCGATCCGTACCGCCACCCGCCCAGCAACACTGGCGAGTTCGGCGGTATCCGCGACGATGTGCCGCGCAACCCCACCGCTGTCCAGGTAGGCGGCGTACGGGCTGCGGGCTTCGCCGTCCGGACCGTGATGGCTGGCGAGCAGGTCACCCGCGAGGCGGAGGAATCGTACGGCGTCGGTCAGGTGCGAGGCCGCGGGGTCGGGCTCGGACCAGGCGTAGAAGGACTCGTCCCGCAGCAAGCGCCCGAGGATGTCCATGTTGCTGTGCAGTCGGGAGACGTCGCCCTCCGCGATACCGAGCGGGTCGGGGGCGTGCGGGCCGAAGCGATCGGTGTTGCGGTGGAGCAGTTGGAAGACGTCCGCCAGCGCGCCGCTGCGGGCGGCGTGCTGGCCCGGGGTGCTGCGGCTCTCGGCCTCGGCGAGAGTGAGCGCCGCCAGGGCGTACTCGAGCCTGGATGCCGCGAGCGTGATGAAGTCGCCCCAGGTGACGTCCATCAGCCGACGGGCCCCTGGTCGACCGGCAGGGCGTTGCGCAGCGCTGTGGCCGCGTCGCGGGTGTGGAGGGCGGCCGTGTGGCGGTCCCGCAGCTGCTGGACGTCGTCCGAGGTTCGGGCGAGCGAGTCCAGGGCGTCGGCAAGGGCGGTGAGCCGGCCGACCAGGTCGTGGTCCGCCGCTCGGCCGAGGTCGCCGGGGACGCTGTCGGGCAACGGTAGGTAGATCGTTGCTTCGGTGGCGTAGGAGGCCGCGGCCAGGGCGGCCAGGTGGTCGTAGCGGTCGTCACGCACGGCCAGGTCGGCGAGCGCGTGCGCGGCAACGGCGGTGTTCCTCAGAACGGCAGCGGCTGCCAGCTCGACGCCTTCCGCCGTAGCGGAGTTCGGGGTCATAGTTCGGTCCTCCTCGGGTCGCTGTACGACGTCAGGCAACCACGGGCGGCGGCTCGATGGACGCGGTCACCCTGCCCTGTGGATCGACGCGGGCTGTCGGGTGGTGAAACTCACCGGATCGGGTGAACACAGCGGGCGCACCTCTGACGTGACTCACCTCTGCTTCGGACGACGCCCCTGCTGGACGGCCACTCCATCGGGTCGCAGGTGTGCGGGCTGCTCCCCGACGCCGGCAGCCGACCGCCGTTGTGCCTGACGGCCCGACCTGGCCTTCGCCGCGTCCGCCGAGACACGCCGACCCTGCACAGTCATCGGGCTCGGGCGCTCCAACGCTTCACCCATCCTGCGAAGGTCGGGAACGTCGATGGTGCCGGAGGACGACCTGCTCCGGGGAGCGGACTGCAGAGCGGTGCCCGAGGAGAGCAGTGCCACGGCCGTGGGAAGGCTGGTCCGACTCCGCGCAGAGGTGCCGTAGGCACTCGCCGTCTCGCCGAGGACGAGCAGGGTCGCGGCGGTGGGCAGTGCCCCCTGCCTCCGGCGCAGCAGGTCCGCTCCCTGATGGGCCAGTTGGGCGATTCGCTCGCAGGCGTGGATCGATGCGTTGCGCAGGAACTCGGAAACACGGTGGTCGGCGAGGAGCCGGTGGGCCCACTCGCCTGCCTTCGTCGTGATGTTCCGCCACAGTCGAGCGACCGCTTCCCGCACGATTCGGATCTCTCGCCATTCCCGCAGACCTTGAAGGGCCGGGTGGCTTCGATCGGCAGCGCGGAGTGCCGCGTTGACGGCCTCGGCGCTACGCCCAGCGGTGGAGGAGCCTGTTACGCCCGTCGCCACCGCCGCTTCGGGTGCGGCCGGAGTCGTGGTGATGTGCCGCCATCGGACTTGAAGTGCCTCGACATCGGCTTCCAGGGCCGCCCTCAGATCGTCGACCGAACGGCTGCCCTCGGGCACGATCTCCGTCCAGGCTTCGACCACCTCTCGGAGCTGCGCCTTGAGGTCAGGCAGTCCGGCCTGGTCCGTCGTCTTGACCGGTTCCGAGGAACTGATGCTGTACTGGTCCCACAGCGGCAACTCGTCCGGCTGTGGGGCAAAGTTGGCCATCGAGGCTTCTTGTTGCACTGCGGCCTCGCCATCAGCCCTGGCGCCCGCCAGCCAGTTGCCTGCGAGACCGGCCGCTGCGGCATCCTCCTCAGCGAGCCGGTCCCAGGTCCTCTGACCACTCGTCGGAGGAACGCCGAGGATGATGTCCTCCTGTTCCGCCGGCCGTGGTGAGCGCATTCGCCGTCTCCCTCACGCTCCAGGCACGCGCCGATGCACTCGCAGCAGCGACTACCACCCCTGGTCTAGCACGGCGTGATCCGGTGCCCCGCGATCGACGCGTCCCGCCGATCGCAGTCGTCGACCAGTGCGCCCCCTGTCCGGCACCACGTCACATCGGGGTCCTCCGGGGGAGGCCGGGATGCACCAGGCCTCCCCCGCCTCTACGCGGCAGGCCAGTTGTGGTGCGCCAGGCCGCCGGGGTCGGTGAGGGCTCCGTGGATACCGGCGGCCGGGTAGGGGATCAGTTCCTCGGGCAGGGCGTCCTCGGCGAAGAAGCGCAGATCGAGGCACTTCTCGGGTTCGCGGTTGACGGGCTCGCCCTCCCACTCGGTGGCGACGAAGAACAGGCCGAGGCGCAGCGTGGTGGGGTCCTGGTGGTGCAGGACGGTGTAGGCGAGGCGGAGGTGGTCCGGGTCGACCAGGAGGCCGGTCTCCTCGTCGAGTTCGCGGGCGGCGCCGTGGGCCGGCTTCTCGCCGGGGTCGAGCTTGCCACTGGGGGCGTGCCACTGGCCGTAGCCGTAGGGGCCGCCTCGTTGGGACAGCAGGATCTTGCCGTCGGGGGTGCGGGCGATCACGTGGACGTCGACCACCGGCGGCGGGGTGGTTGTGCTGCTACTCATGCTCTCTCTCACTTCCCTGCGGAGTTTTGGTGTTGATCGCTCGGTCCGGGACTGCTCCCAGGATGGCCTGTGCGGTCTGCTCGGCGGTGAGGTGGGTGGTGTCGATGGTGTGGAGCCGGTAGCCGAGGCGGTTCAGGATCGGGACGGCCTCGGTGTAGAGCCGGAGTTCGCGGGCGGTGGCGGCGGAGTCGAGCTCGAAGCGGTGCCGGGTGCCTCTGACGGCCAGGCGGCGCTGCACGGTGTCCGGGTCGGCGGTGAGGATGACCGCGAGGTCGGGGACGTCGGCGCCCTGGTTGATGGTGAGGAGGAAGTCGACGTCGACGCCGTCGGCACGCTGGAGGACGAGGGTGGAGGCCATCCAGCGGTCCATCAGTACGGTGGTGCCGGCGGCGCGGTGGGGGCGGATGTCGGTGTCGAGTTGGTGGAGGCGGTCGGCGGCGACGGCCAGGGCGAGGGCGCGGCCGCGCATCGTCGCGGCGGCCTGGCGTACTGCGGTGCCGTAGGGGGTGGTCGAGGGGCCGGTGGCGGTGTGGACGGTGTGTCCGGACGCGGCGAGAGCGCGGGCGGTGGCGGCGACGGCGGTGGACTTGCCCAGTCCGCTGGGCCCGTCGACGCTGATCAGCAGGCCGCTCATGTCCTGACCTCCTGACGGGTGCTGGTGGTGCGGTGGTGCTGTTCGCGGGAGATGTCGGCGAGCCAGCCGTGGAGCTGGGCGAGGGGGACGTCGCCGAACTGCTGGCCGGTGCCGAAGTTGAACTCGTCACGGCCGCGCATCGCCTCGTCGGCGCCATGGTCGGTGAGGTCGATGTCCTGGTAGGTCTGCAGGGCCTCGGGGTCGTGGCCCTGCTGGACGAGGCGCTGGAAGACGGGGCTGCCGGGGTAGGGACGGAAGGTGAAGGCGGAGGCCCGGAAGGTGCCCTCCGAGCGGTCCGAGAGGGCCCAGAGTTCGCGGATGTGGGCGAGGGTGGCGAGCGCGTCGTCCCGGGTCTCGCCGGGGTAGCCGAGGATGAAGTAGCCCTTGACGCCGACGCCGCGTTCCAGGAGTCGACGGGTGATGTCGAGGGTCATCTCGGGCGTGATCCGCTTGTCCATCGCCCGCAGGATCCGCGGGGAGCCGGACTCGATGCCGAGCGCGACCTCGCGCAGTCCGTTGGCGCGCAGCTGTTCCAGGACGGTGTCGTCCTCGCGGTCGAGGACGTTGATCCGCCCGGTGGCGTCCCAGACGTACTTCTCACCGATGCGTTCGGCGGCGAAGGCCTCCAGGGCGGGGTGGATGATGCGGCGCGCGCCGAGGAACAGGTCGTCGACGGCCCTGAACGCGGTGCAGCCGTACAGGTCGTGGAGCTGGTGCATCTCGGCGATGATGTTCTCGGGGGTACGGGTACGGATGCTGACCTCGGGGTTCATGGAAGCGGCCGCGCCGCAGAAGCCGCACTCGTAGGGGCAGCCGCGCGAGCAGACGAGGTTGGCCTCCCAGCGACCGTCGTCGGCCTGGAACGGGTCCTGGGTGAGGTAGCGGCGGTCGAGGAGGAGCGAGTTGATGTCGGGGGCGAGCCAGCGGGCGGTGTCACCGTTCCGTGGGATGCCGGTGGCGGTGGTGCCGAGGAGGCGGTCGCGCCACATCACCTTCGGCAGCTCCCGGCGGCGGTGGACGTCGCCGAGGAGCGCGGTGACCCGGGTCTCGCCCTCGCCGACCAGCAGGGCATCCAGCCGCGCGAACCGCGGATCGGCGAGCACACGTTGCGGGTCGGCCTTGGCGTGGTGGCCGCCGGCCATCAGGGAGATCACCGGGTCGAGCCCGGCCGCGATCCTCGCCGTGAGGTCGTAGGTCGGGGCGAGGAGGTTGAAGCCCACCCAGCGCGGCCTCAGTTCGTTGATGAGGTCGGTGGTGTCCTGGACGCCGAGTCCGTGGGCCTCGGCGTCCAGGATGCCGACGTTGAAGCCGTGCTGGGCGGCGTGGGTGGCGAGGTAGCCCATGCCGAGGACGGGCAGGGTGTAGTCGTTGACGCGCGGGCGCAGGTCGTAGTCGCGCAGCGGGGCGTTGACGAACAGGCAGTCGAGGATCCGGTGCGGGTCGGCACCGGCGACCGGGTCACGGGTGGTGCCGGTCCGATCCTTCGAGCTGGTCGGTGCGGGCATGGGCCCCCCAGGTGAGTGTCGACAGGGTCAGGGTGTGGAGGTGGCGCGGGTCGTGGCCGGCCAGGTGGTGCCAGTGCGCGCCGAACAGGGCCTCGGTCTTCTTCGGCTTGTCGGCGGCGGGCCAGGGGTGGTCGGGGGCGATGCGGGCGACCCAGGTGCGGACCGCGAGGTCGGCGTGCGGGTAGACCGAGAAGTCGCCGGTGAAGTCCGCGGCGGCCGCGGCCGCCGTCCAGGGGCCGATCCTCGGCACGCTCACGAGTGCGGCGACCAGGGCTGCGGCGTCCAACTGCTCCCAGCGGGAGCGGTGTTCGAGGTAGGCGGTGGCGGCCGCGCGCAGCGCGGTGCGGTGGAAGGTCGTGCCGACGTCGGCGAACTGCTCGTCGGTGAGGGTGAGCACTGCGTCAGGCCCGGGTGCTGTGTGGTGGGTGCAGCCGTGGGCGGGCAGCTCGGTGCCGTGGACGGCGCACCAGGTGCGGTAGAGCTTGCGGGCCTGGTCGGCGCGGACGACCTGGCGCAGGATCGCGGTGGTGATCGCGTCCCACAACCAGGGGTTGGCCACGCGCACGCTCGACCCGAGGGCGTGCAGCCCGCTGCGCAGGGCGGTCGGCACGGCGTCGGGCAGGTCGCCCGGGTCGGTGGTCACGACGGCGGGCTCGTGGTCCTCCGCACCGTCCACACGGGCCAGGCCGAGGCCTGCCGGGGTGAGCGTGGCCAGCCACCGGCCGCCGGCGGTGCGCAGGGGGCGGTGCCAGTGGCCGGTGGTGGTGTTGCGCTGCCAGGCGGGGTGATCGGTCGTCAGGACGGCGTGCACGGGTGGCTCCTCGCCTCGGGTGGCGTTCGTGGTGCCCCAGCTTGCCAAGCCGGGAAGGGCGCCGTCGGGCACGGCTGCTGCTCACCGGTTGCCGCGCGGCAGGGGCTCGATGACTCCGTCCGCCGCGAGGGCCTGGTACAGGGCGTGGTGTTCGGCGTCGGTCATGGGGCGCGAGTGCACGGGCGGGGCGCCGTCGGCAGGCCGGGGCCACGAATCGACGGGTGGGATGAGGTCGGTGGCGGCGTGGGCGGTGGCCGTGTAGGGGCCGCGGAGCATCAGGGTAGTGGTGTCGGGGCGCATGAGGGCCTGGTGCGCGAGGGCGGTGCCCAGCGTGTAGGAGCTTCCCGGCAGTTCGGTGGTGGTGACGGCCGGACACAGCTGGTCGGCGGTGAAGGGGCCGGTGTCGCGGCCGTCGGTGCGGGTGGAGACGGTGTGGAGGTAGCCGCCGGTGAGGACGCGGGCCCCGAAGGCGTAGCCGTGGGTGTGCGGAAGGCGCTGGTTGGCGGGTCGGGGGTTGGTGTTGAGGCGGATCTCGAAGCCGCGCCAGGTGTCCAGGGCCAGGACGACGCGGTCCAGGAGCAGGGTGGTGCGGCTGGCCTCGAAGCGCTCGTAGTCGAGGACGGCGGTGGTGGTCAGGTAGGACAGGGTGCTCTTGTGGACGGCGAGGTGGTGGAGGGCGTCCTGCTGGGCGTGGAGCTGCGCCAGGGTGGCGTGGTGCAGGTAGGGGATGTCCTGGAGGCTGGTGCCGGGCCTGCGGCAGTCGTGGGGCTCGGGGCGGGAGAGGCGGGTGCGGGCCTCCTTCACGGCGACCTGGTACTCGGCGGGGGTGAGCGGTCGGGAGTCGGGGGCGGCGAGGGGGTGGTGGGTGAGGACGAGCTGGACGCTGTGGGCGGGGGCGGTCAGTTCGGTGGTGGCACCGGTGTGGATGGCGCAGAGCTGGCCGGGGTTGAGGCTGCGCAGGTACTGGGGTCGGCGCTGGTCGGCGTCGTCCTGGTGGCGGGACAGGGCCAGGTCCAGGGTTCCCGTGAGGGGGAACAGGAGGGCGGTGTGGTCTGCGGCCCGGGGCGGGGTGGGGGTGCCGTCGGGCAGGCACAGGTGGAGGGCGGGCTGGTCCTGGTGGGCGTGGGCGAGGAGCAGCTGGGTGTGGCCGGGGACGGTGTGGGAGGCGGTGGCGAGGGCGTGGGGGTCGGCGTGGTCGAGGAGGTGGAGGAGTTGGGTGGTCACGGGGGTGAGCCAGCCGTCGGTGATCAGCCGTTCCGGGACGGGGATGGTGCCCGGGTCCTGAGTGAGCAGGTCGGCGGCCGGTGGTAGGAGGAGTTCGGCCCGGGTGCCGTCCGACAGGGTGAAGATCATGGTTGCTTCTCTCGTTCAGTGGCGGCCGGTCGGCGGAGCCGCGGGCTGCGGGGACGGCTCGGGCTGGAAGGTCATCGCCGTCCCCAGGTCCAGGGAGGCCGGTGGGCGCCGCGCAGGCAGGCCACCTGGTGGGCGGCCTGCCTGCGCAGATGCGTGTCGAGGTGGGCGCGCCGCACGGTGTCCGTCACGGCGGTGAGCACGACGACGTCCCGCACGGTCTGGTAGTCCGGCCAGGCCCCGATCTGGCCGTAGGGCGGGGCAAGGGCTGCGCGACTGTAGGCGGTGTAGGCCGCGGTGTACGCGTGGAGGTCGTCGCGGTGGCCGCGCAGCAACTCGGTGTGCCAGCGGGCGGCGACGAGGTCCCACTCCCGGTGTCCGTACCGCAACGGGTACTGCGGGAACAGCCGGGGGTGCGAACCGTCGCCGTAGCAGGGGGCGATGGCGCGTGCGCCGAGGATGACCGTGGACGGCGTCGGCCATTCGGCGCGCTCCCACTCCTCGCGCAGCTCGGCGGCGCGTTCGCGCAGGAACCACTGGCTCGCGTCGTCCAGCGCGACGTCGTCCAGGCCGTCCAGCAGCCCCTCAAACGGGTCGTGGTCCTCCAGCCACAGGGCCGCGCCGGGCCGGATCCGGTGCACGGCTGCGGTGAGCCGCGCGCTCGCGGCGACGTCGCGCAGCGGGTGCCCGGGGCTGCGCCAGAAGGTGACCGCGCGTCCGTGGGCGATCCGGACCTGGTCGTAGTCCGGGGCCACGGCGGCCACCCGGTGCTCGTGGAGCAGCCGGGCACCGCGCAGCAGGGCCCCTGCCTCGTCCGCGTCGGCATGCACGAGGGCGAGCGCCCTGGAGGCGGGCAACCACCAGGCGTGGTGCGGGTGTTCGCCGACCAGCTCGGCCTGGGAGGGGTTGTCGCCGGTGTCGGTGCAGACCTGGGTCAGGGCCGCGTAGGCGGCCGCGACCTCGTGCCTGCGGCCCTCACTGGTGATCCTGGTCAGCGTTCTGGTGCGCGGTCCGACGCTCACGGCGCAGTCCTCCGGTACGAAGTCGATGGGCGGGTGGGGTGGTTACGCCGCCGGTATCCGGTCGAGCTCAGGCTGCTGACCGGGCCGCACACCGACGGCGGACCGGGGCCGCCAAACCCGCACGGCGGCGCCGGTGCACAGCACCACGACCTGCGACTCGACCTGCCTACCCGCGACCGATGCGGGGACGGGCCGCGCCGCCTCGGGCAGGTCGAGTTCGGCCCACACCACCTTGCCGTCCGGCCCCTCATCGACGCCGAACCGGTCGACCACCCCGGCCACCAGCAGCAGACCCCTGCCGCTGGTGGCGCCCTCCCCCGCCTTCCGGGACTCGGGCCTACCGGGCCCGGGGTCGGCGACGGACATCCGCAGCACCCCGGTCGGGGAGAGGCGCAGAGCGGCAGTCAGCTCCACGTCCGACCGGCCCCCGTCGCAGCCGTGCACCACGGCGTTGGCCGCGATCTCGGACATCACCAACTGGACGTCGTCCACCAACGGATCGTCCAGGCGCAGGCCGAGCTCCGGCAGCTGCGCCCCCACCCAGCGGCGAACGACGCCGATCCGAGCCAGTTCGGCGGGGAACGTCACCGTGGTGGTTCGTGATGTCGGCTTCATTGGGGCGCCTCACTTCCAGAGGACCAGGGCAATAGTGGAGGCAGCCCGTACGGCTGCCTCTGCCAAGGCACCTCGACTCGACCGGAATCGGATTCGCAGCAGCGCGACCATCCAAGGCTCCTGCCAGTTCCGCAGGTTGACGGTACGTTCGGCTGCGTCGAGGCGCACAATCAGTTCAACACCGAAGCAGTGGCTCTCGGTACACTCGTCACCACGGAAAGTGGTTTACAGGGTTAACAGCCAAGACCGGGATGTGACTCATGACGACATCCAGCACTGCTCTTCAGCACTTCATCAGCAGCTACGGATTGAAGCTGGAGGTCGTGGCCCGCGCCCACCGCGAGCAAGCCGCGCTCAACGGTGACCTTGATACCCGCACGAGCAAGGCGACCGTGTCGCTGTGGTGTGGTGGCCAACGGCGCCCGAGGGGGCGCAACCCCGAATACCTGGCACAGGCACTGAGCAAGATCGTCGGGCGTTTGGTCACACTGGACGAGATCGGGTACGGCGATGCTCAACCGCAGGAGCTGCCGACACTGGCCACCGACCCGGTCGCCGCTACCGCTGACTTGGGAAGGGCCATGATGGACATCAGCCGCCGCGACTTTCTTCAACGGGCCGTCTACGTCTCCTCAGCCGTCGCTCTGCCGCTGAGCTACGACCACGAAGCCGTCGCCCGTACGCTGCGTGCCCGCCAGCCCGGCGCCCGGGTGGGAAAGGCCGAAGTGGCAGCCGTCCGGAACACCGTCCAGGCATTCAGGGCCGCCGACGAACAGCTGGGAGGTGGCCACGGGCTGTCTTCCGCCACCTTCTACCTCACCGACGCCGCCGCGCCCATGCTCAGCGGCCGCTACAGTGACCCGGCCGTACGCCTCGACGCCTTCAACGCCGTCGCCGAACTGGCTTACCTGCTCGCATGGAAGCACCATGACCTCAACCAGGAGGGCGCCGCTCAGCGCTACTACCTCCTCGGCTACCAGCTCGCGTGCGTGGCCGACTTCCACGGTCACGGCGCGTGGATGATGCGAGCCCT
Source organism: Kitasatospora sp. NPDC001309 (assembly GCF_042896295.1). Taxonomy (NCBI): domain Bacteria; kingdom Bacillati; phylum Actinomycetota; class Actinomycetes; order Kitasatosporales; family Streptomycetaceae; genus Kitasatospora; species Kitasatospora sp. NPDC001309. The sequence goes on from NZ_JBIAXC010000031.1 coordinate 92,222, forward strand.
CGCCCACCAGGCACTCAACCTGAAACAGCCTCAGCACTGCGTCGACCTCGCCGAGGAGGCCCTCCGCCGGTCGGCCGGCCGCATCGACCCTCAGACCCGGGCACTGCTGCTCATCACCAGCGCCCGCGCCTACGGGGCCACCCGCCAGGGCGAAAAGGCCGCAGCCGCCCTGCTCTCCGCCGAAGACGCCCTGGCCCGTACCGACGACCCGGTTGCCGACTACGCTCTGGCGGCCGGGCCGGCAGGCGCCACCATCAGCTCCCACACCGGCAAAACGCTCGCAGAGCTCGGCGACCACAAGAACGCGGAGAAGCACCGCCGCAATGCGCTCGCAGGCCGCGACCCCGACCAGTTTCGGCGCATCCACGCACTCACCACGGATGAGCTGGCGGGCACCCTCGACAAACAAGGCCGAATGGACGAGGCCGTATCCGCCTGGGGCGCCGCGCTCGACCTGATGGACGGCATCACCTCCGCCCGCAACACCGACTCCATCAAGGCCATGCGCACCACCTTGCGGCGCTACCAGGCCCGCGGGGTACCCGGCGCTGCCGCTCTGTCCGAACGGGCCCGACAGGCCCTTGTAGCCTGATCCACTGACCTGGCGCGGTCCGTTCACAGGAGGGGAAACACAGTGACCGAAGTCTTCACCGTGGAGGCACTCGGGTACGTGGTAGGGGGCCGCACCGAGCCCACCGACGACTACTGGGGAGGTACCCGCGCCGTCATCCGGCTCGACGGCGACCGCTTCCCACCGGAGGCCACGAAGGGGCTGGAGGCGTTCTCCCACCTCGACGTCATCTTCCGCTTCCACCTCACCGACCCGACCGACCTGAACTTCGGCGCCCGCCGCCCACGCGACAACCCGCAGTGGCCCGAGGTCGGCGTCTTCGGCCACCGGAACATGCGGCGCGTCAACTGGCTCGGCTCCTCCCGCTGCCGCCTCCTCAAGGTCGACGGCCTGGACCTGCACGTGGAGGACCTGGACGCCGTCGACGGCACGCCGATCCTCGAGGTCAAGCCCTGGTTCGACGAGTTCGGCCCCCGCGGCGACACCCACCAGCCCTCCTGGACCACCGAGATGCTCCACGAGTACTTCGCCCCTGGCCCCACCACGCCCTGATCGAAACCTCCGGAGACTGTTTCCTCGCGTCGACGGGTAGTGGCGCGAGGAAACGACCCAGGGAATCCCCATGACGACAGTGCTTCGCCGCTATGGGGCCGACCGACTTCCGCCGACCACGCCCAACTGCTCATCGACGTCCACGCCGATGCCTATCGCGACCAGGCCGGCGGTGGGCATCGCCGGGCAGGCCCACGAGGCACTGCCGTCCCAACGCGCCGAAGCGCTGGCTGTGCTCTACGTCGACGTCGCCCACCCCCGGGTCCAGGACATGTACGAGCGGTGGTCGTACGAGAAGGTCGGCGAGCACCGACCGTTCGAGGGCGCTCCGCTCTACGCTGTCATGATTCGCACCCTCCGCTGAGCCCCCGGGTCCGCCCCCAGGCTCGCCCTGCGCGCCAACGGCTGCCTTTCCGGGCGGCTCGACGGCTCTGGGTCCACTCGGTGTTCGGGCGCCCGAGCACTGACCTCAGCGTCCGCGAGGATCGAATGCACCGCCGTCCCGGAACCGCACCTGTCGCTCCCTCGTGACCGGGTGGTCGCTGACGAATGGAGACAGCGAGTTAGTGGTTGTTGTGACATCAGCTGTCGAGCGGCATGCGGGAACCGGCATCTCTGCGCGCCGTCACGGTGGCGGCGGGGGCCAGGGCCGTGCGCCGAAGGAGCGCGGGCTCTCGACCTCGTGACGCCCTGTCGGCCGGTAATGCTCAAGGCCTGCGGATCGGTTCCGGGAGGGACGCGAGGTGCGCCGATCCGTGGAAAGCGGGTGGGTCACAGCCGTCCCTGCGCCGGATGTGCAGATGGCCGTCGAGGGGGGAAGGCGGGCGGTGCCGCGAGCAGGATGCGGTCGAATGCGTACCGGCTCTTCTGTGCGACCCGGCACGAGACGGAGTTGTCCACCTGATGCAGGAGTTCCAGCTGCGCCAGCCCGCCGTTCCCGAAGGTGGCGAAGGCCCCGCCGGTGAGGGCCTCAAGGGCGCGGGGCGCCACGCTCCGCCCGCACGCATGCACCGCGGTCCAATAGCCCACCTCGGCCGAGGGCTTGCCGGAGGCGACGCCTTTGAGGGCCGTCGGCGTCACGATTTCGCGATCGGAGTGGAATCGAATGGCCTTGACCGTGAGACTGGCCCGCCGAACCGGCTCGCCGATCGAGTGAGGCGTGTCGCCGTCCATTCCCCTTGCCTGGCGTCTCCCCCGACGGGAGATTCAAGCCCCCCTTCGCCTGCGCCTTCGAGGGGCCCGGGATCAGCCGAAGTGCCGGACGGTGGTCGGGTCGGCGGGGGCGTACGGGGGCCAGTGCTCGGCGGGGGGACGCCCGGTGGCGGCGAAGGTGGCCACGGCGTGGGAGAAGGCGTGGCCGAGGGTGCGGGCGGCGGGGGTGGCGTCGCCGAGCATGGAGCTGTCGGGGTAGGCGTCGAAGGTGGTGAAGAGGTAGGGGAGTTCGGCGCAGTGGGTGGCGCCCAGGCGGGCCGGGTCCGGGGTCGGGGTGCGGTCGAAGCGGTAGACGTAGGTGGGGTGGCCGGCCGCGGCGTGGTGGTCGGCGATGGCGAGGGTCCGGTCACGGAACTGGAGTCCGGTGGCGACCTCGGTGAGGATGTCGCCCGGCGTCCGTGGAACGGTGGCGGCCGTGCGGTCGTAACGTTCGGCGCCGTCCTCCGCCAGGGTCGCCGCGATCGCGCGGGCCCGCTCGGCGGTGGCGGTGCGGACGGCCGGGTCGAAGGCGTAGAACGCCGTCATCTCGTCCCGGGTGGTGCCGGTCAGCAGCTGCTTGCCGTCCAGGCGGCCGTCGGCCAGGGCCTGCTGCCAGGTCACCGGCAGGCCGTAGCCGCCGAGGACGGGGTACATCGGCGGAGCAACCTTGCCCGGGCGGGCGACGTCCCGGGCGAGTTGCCCGTAGGCGGTGAGCAGCTGCCCGGGCGGGACGGCGCGCAGCGCGGCCAGCGGGTCGGGGCGGCGGTCCAGGCCGAGGATCCCGAGGAAGCGGCGGGCGTGGTCGGCGGCTTCGCCGGGGTCCTGCGGGGGGAGGCCGAACGGGCCGCTCTGGGTGACGACCCGTGCGATCCACGGGCCGGTCTGCGGTGCGAGGGCGAGGTGGAGGGCGGAGTAGGCGCCGGCGGACTGGCCGCCGACGGTGAGCAGTTCCGGGTCCCCGCCGAAGCCGGCGATGTTGTGCCGCACCCAGGCGAGGGCGGCGGCCTGGTCGCGCACCCCGAGGTTGTCGCTGCCGAGCTCCGGGAGGTGGAGGTAACCGAGCGGTCCGAGGCGGTAGTTGGCGGTGACGACGACGAGGCCTCCGGCGGCGGCGAGGTGCCGGCCGTCGTACCAGTCCCAGCCGCCGGATCCGCTGCTGAACCCGCCGCCGTGGAACCAGACCAGGACCGGGCGGCCGCCCGGGGCGGACCCCTCGGCGGGAGGGCCGGACGGACCCGGCGGCTCCGGCGACCACACGTTGAGGGTGAGGCAGCCGTCCTCGTCCCAGTCGGGGGCGCGCCACCCCATCACCGCTTCGAGCCGGGACGGCCCCTGGGGCACGGCCGGCCCCGGACGGGCGGCGTCCCGGACGCCCGGCCAGCCCGGGTGCGGTCCGGGCGCGGCGAAGCGCCGCTCCCCCACCGGGGAGGCCGCGTACGGAATGCCCCGGAACGCGGCCACGCCGCCCTCCACGACGCCCCGCAAGCTGCCCGACCCGGTCACGACGACGGGGCGTTCCTGCACGGCCATCGCTGCCACCTCTCCTTCGCCATCGCCCTGCGGTTCCCTGGCGTCCGCACGTCCGATCGGCGTCTCGCCCGTCCCTCCAGTCAATCGCGCGGCAGGCGCCGCCACCGGGAATCGGGAAAGTCGGGACGTGAGGGAGGTCGGGAACCCGGCGCGTGGGTGTCGTCGCGGCAACTGCCGCTCCGTGCGCCAGGATCGTGGTCCCGGCTCCTGGAACTCCGTCGGGCCCGACACGAAAGGCTCTTGAGGATGGCGATCGACGACGAGGTCAGGGCGGTCGCGTGGAAGTCGGGTGCGGTGGCGCTCGTGGTCGCGGCCGTCCAGTACGTGGTCGCCGAGGCCATGGCGGTCTCCGCCTGGCGGGACCCGGTCTACGACTACGCGCACAACTTCATCAGCGATCTGGGTGTGCCCTCCTGCGGCGGGGTGCTGCAGGGCCGGACGATCTGCTCGCCGCTGAACGGGGTGATGAACGCCGGGTTCATCGCGCAGGGTCTGCTGTTCGTCGCCGCGGCCCTGGTCCTGCAGCACCTGCTGCCGGGGTGGTTGCGCTGGGCGTACCTGGTCCTGGCCGTGGTCCACGGGGTGGGGATCGTCCTGGTCGGACTGGTGCACGGTTCGCCGGAGGCGGACCGGGACGGGTCGATGGCCTGGCACGGCCTGGGTGCGGGCATGGCGATCATCGGCGGCAACCTGCTGGCGGTGGTGGTGGGCGGGCACCTGGTGCGCAGCGGCCGGGCCCGGTGGCCGGGTCGGGCGGTCCTCGGGTGCGGCGCGGTCGGGCTGGTGTGCGCCGTCGTCCTGCTCACGATGATGCCGACGGATCCGGTCCCGTACCACGCGGCCGTGTTCGAGCGCGGCTCGGTCTACTCGATCACGGCCGCCGAGCTGATCGCCGGGGCCACGGTCCTGCGCGCGCTGCGCGGCCTGCGCGGACTGCACGGCCTGCACGGGCCGGGCTCCGGAGCGCCCCAGCCCGTCGGGACCGCCGACTGACGCACCGGCCGCCGAAGTTCCCGTGAGCGGGAGGCAACCGATCAGCGGGGCCCGCCGGTTGGTAGGGGGTGTCGCCTCCCACCACCTCGGCCCGGCGGTCCCCGGCCCCGGTCGGGTGGGGCGAGGGGCGAGGGACGAGGGGCGATCCGGCTAAGGTGCAGCCGGGGGCCGGGGACGGACTGGGAACACGGGTGCGGCATGCGGATTCTCCTGCTGGGACCGTTGGAACTGCGGAGCGACCGGGGCGTGCCCGTGCACGTCGGGGGGTCCCGGCGGCGGGCCGTGCTGGCCGCGCTGGCGCTGGAGGCCAACCGGGTCGTCCCGGTCGAGCGGCTGGTCGACCTCACCTGGGAGCACGCCCCGCCGTCCACCGCCCGGGCCGCGCTCCAGGGCCACATCGCCCGGCTGCGCACCCTGCTGGACGGCGGGCTCCGGCTGGAGACCCGCGCACCCGGCTACGTCCTGCACGCCGACCCGGAGCTGATCGACACCCACCGACTGGAGCACCTGCTCGACCGCGTCGGCACCGCGGACGGGGAGGAGGCCGCGGTCCCGCTGCTGCGCGAGGCGCTCGCGCTCTGGCGCGGGCCGACCCTGGCGGACTGCGGCTCGGCCGCGCTGCGCGAAGCCGCCGCCGGACGGCTGGAGACCCTGCGGGTCGAGGCGCTGCAGCAGCTCGCCGGGCACGAGCTGCGCACCGGCCGGGGCCGGTCGGTGACGTCACAGCTCACCGCCGCACTCCCCGAGCACCCGCTGCGCGAATCACTCGTCCGCCTCACCGTGCTCTGCCTCCACCAGGAGGGCCGGAGCGCCGAGGCCCTCGCCGTGTACGAGGAGGCGCGCGGCAGGCTCGCCGAGGAGGCCGGGATCGACCCGGGGCCGGCACTGCGCGAGGCCGCGGCTCAGGTCCGGTCCGCTGGTGCTGCTGCTGCTGCTGCTGCGGAAGAACGACCCGCGCCCGCCCCCGCCCGACTGCCGCGCGCTCCCCGCCGCTTCGTCGGCCGGGCGGGCGAACTGGCCTGGCTGGACGAGCAGTGCGCGAGCCTCCGGCGAACGCACCGGCCCGGGTACGGCGGCAACGGCCCGGTCCTGCTGGTCACCGGCCCGGCCGGGGTCGGCAAGACCGCCCTGGTGCTGAGCTGGTCGCACCGGCTCGGACCGGCCTTCCCGGACGGGCGGGTCGCCGTCAACCTGCGGGGCTTCGACGAGACCGAACCGCTGCGCCCCGAGGAGGCCCTGGCCGAGCTGCTGCGGGCGCTCGGCGCCGACGAGAGCGCCGTGCCGGCCACCCCGGAGGAGGCCGCGGCGGCCTGCCGGAGACTGCTGGCCGGGCGCCGGGTGCTGATCGTGCTGGAGAACGCCCGCGACGCCGGGCAGGTCCGCCCGCTGCTGCCGGTCGAGCCCGGCTGCGCGGTCGTGGTGACCAGTCGGCACCGGCTGACCGAGCTGGTCGTCGAGGCGGACGCCCGCGCGCTGCCGCTGGCCTCGCTCCCGGCCGGGGACGCCTTCGACGTGCTCGCCGAGGTCACCGGACGGCCCCGGCTGGCGGCCGAGCCGGAGGCGGCGCGGCGGGTCGTGGAGCTGTGCGAGGGGCTGCCGCTGGCGCTGCGGATCGCCGGTTCGCGGCTGGCCACCCGCCCGCACTGGCGGGTGGCGACCCTGGCCGGGGAACTGGCCGACGAGCGCTCCCGGCTGGCCGCTCTGGCCACCCAGGGCGCGTTGAGCGTGGCGGCGGCCCTGGAACTGACGGTCCGCAGCCTGCCCGGCCCGGCCGCCGGTCTGTTCCGGCTGCTCGGCATCCACCCCGGCCAGCAGGTCGACACCCGGGCCGCCGCCGCGCTCGCGGGCACCGGCCTGCGGGCGGCGGCCGCCGCCCTGGAACTGCTGCACCGGGCGCACCTGGTGGCGGAGACCGTTCCCGGCCGGTTCGAGCGGCACGACCTGGTCCGGCTGTACGCCCGGCAGGCCGCCGAGGAGCTGCCGGCCGCCACCCGGGACGCCGCGCTGGCCCGGCTGTTCGACCACTACCTCGCCGCGACGGCGGCCGGCCTCGTGCTGGCCCGGCCGGACGCCCGGCACCACCGCCCGTCCGCACAACCCCCGTGCGGCGCTCAGGAGTTCGCGAGTTCGGCGGAGGCGCTCGACTGGTTCCGGGGCGAGGAGCCCGCCGTCCGCGGCCTGATCGCCCTGGCCGGCCGGTGGGGGCGGCCCGAGTACGCCTGCCGGATGGTCGAGAACGCCGGGTACCTCTACCTGGACGCCGGCCTGTTCCGCGCCTGGGAGGACTCCGCCCGGACGGCGCTGCGCGCCGCCGAGGCCGCGGGGACCGCCGCCGACTGGCCGCACCTGTACTCCAACCACAGCCTGTCACTGGGCTGGCTGGGCCGACGGGCCGAGGCGCTGGAGCAGTCCGCGCGCGCCGTCGCCGTCGCCGACCCGGAGAGCCGGCCCGTCCTGCGGCACCGCTACCTGAGCATGCGCAACAGCTTCCTGGACGACTACGGCGACCCGGTGAAGGCCCTCCCCGGAATCGTCGAGACGGTCACCGAGGCCCGGGCCGGCGGCGACGACCGGACGCTCTCCCAGGCACTCAACAACCTCGCCGACGCCCTGCTGCGGGCCGACCGGGCCGCGGAGGGCCTCGCACCGATCACCGAATCGCTCGCCCTGCTGGCCGGCCGCGAGTCCGACCCGTACCTGGTGATCTCGACCAAGACCCACGCCCAGGTGCTGAGCGCGCTCGGCCGCTCCGAGGAGGCGGTCGAGCAGATCCACCGCGCCCTGGAACTCGGCCGCGCCCAGGGCAACCAGGCCCATGCCGAGTTCGACTTCGCGGACGTCATGGGGCAGGTGCTGTACGACCGGGGCCGGACCGCCGAGGCCCGCGCCCACTGGGAGCACGCCCTCGAACTCGCCGCCGAGCAGGGGCGGATGACCCGGCAGGTGGAGCGGGTGAAGGAACGGCTGGCGCAGTGCGGGCCGCCGTGACGGGCACGCGCTCAGACGCCCCGGGACGGCCGGTACGGCGCGGGCTGACGGCCGGGCAGGCCGGGTACGGCGGGTACGCCGGCGGAGGCGGTCGCCGCGGTGGAGGCCGTCGAGGTGGAGGCCGTCGAGGTGGTGGGGCGGGCCGAGCCGCCTACGGTCGTCCGTACGCCCGAGGCCGTGGGAGCCGCCGCGCCGGAGGCCGTGGTGCGGCGTGCCGCCGACGGCGCCGGCCCGGCCGCAGGTGCGGGCGTGCCGCCGTCCGGCTCGACCCGCTCGATCCGCAGCACCAGGTTGCGGTCCCGGCGGTCGCCCGCCCGGTCACGGTTACGGCTGTGCACGGACTGCGTCAGCACGCCCCGGATCTCCTGCCAACGCCCCTGTACGGCACGGATGTTGGGGCACCACTCGGAGCCGTAGCGGTGTTCCAGCGCCAGCTGCCAGTTGTCGGCCGCCACCAGGTGGACCGCGCCGACCGTCGCCGGGATCTCCACCGGGGCGGCGCCCCGGACGGTCACCACCGCCCGCTGCGGCCACTCGCCCTCCACCGCCGTCACCGTGATCCGGCTCGGCCCCTGGTACCAGGCCATCGCTGCGGTCCTCCCTCGTCCGTCCGCGCCGGTTCGTCGCCCGGCCCCACCCGGTACCACGGACGGCGGGCCCGGGAGGTTCGAACCAGCGTGAACCGGTCGGCACCCGTGAACCGGTCGACCCCCGTGAACCGGTCGGCGCCGTGAACCGGTCGGTGCCCGCCGGCCGTGCAACCCGGCGAGCACCGTCACCCGGGGAGAGCACACGTGACCAGGACCGAATCACCGAGGCGGATCTCCGTGATCTGCTGCGCGGCCGCCGCCGGCCTCGTCACGGCCGGACTCCTCGCGGTGCACGTCCCGCCCCCACCCGCTCCCGCCCGGCCGCACCCGGCCGGCGCGGCGGCGCCCGCAGCGGCCGGAACCCCGGCCCGGCCACCGTCCGGCCCGACCCGCACCGGGGTCCGGGCACCGCTGCCGGACGGGGCGGACACCGCCGGGGCCCTCACCGTCCCCGCCGACCTCACCGACCCCGCCGGAGGCCCCCGTTGAACGAGGACCCGCACGGCACGACACCGGGCCCCGGCCTCCAACTGCCCTGGATCGCCGAGGAAGAGGAAGGCGAAACGGACCCGCCGCACCCCACCGCCGGCCCGCTCGCCGCCCGGCTGTCCGCCGGCCTCGGCCGGCTGGGCGACCGGTCCCGCTGGGACGCCCGCCGGATCGCGATGGCCGCCTCGATGGCCACCGGCGCGGTCCTGCTGCTCGTCGCCCCGTTCATCGAGCCGGACGGCGGCAGCGGCGACCCGGCTACGGCCGCCGCGCCGACCGGCCGCTCGCCCCTGGGCACCCACGGCCGGGCCCACCCCCCGACGCCCGCACCCACCGGGCCGACCGAGCCGACCGCGACGCCCGGCAGCTCCGCCGACCCCACCGGCACGCCCACCGGGAGCCCGTCCGCCGCGCCGTCCCCGACCGACGACCCGCACCAGGCCCCGCCCACGGCCCAGGCCTCCCGGCCCGCCGCCCCGGCGGCCACCACCCCCGCACCAGCCGCACCAGCCGCGACACCCGCCTTGGCCGCCCCTGCCGCCCCGCAGGCCCCGCCCGCCCCACAGCCCGCCCCCGGCTACCGGGCCGTCGCCGGACTCGGCTGCTCCGGCCCCGGCGCCCGGTTCCAGGAGGTCGGGGCGTTCCGCCAGGGGGCCGACGGCTGGGTCACCGTCAGCAGCGGCGGCTACGGCGGCGATTCCTGCGACGGTCGGTACGACGCGGTCCCGATGTCCGGCGACCGCGCCAAGGACGACAACAGCACCTACGCCCTGTGGACCTTCGACACCGGCCCCGGCCCGGCCTCCTGCGCCGTCGCCGTCTACGTCCCGGACTCCTCCTCGGTCCAACAGGTCGGCGGCGCCCCCGCCTACTACACGGTGGCCGCCGTCTCCGGCGCCGACCTCGGGTCCTTCACCGTCGACCAGGTCTCCCACCGCGGCAGCTGGGTGGACGCCGGCACCTTCCGCGCCCAGGCCGGACCACTGACCGTCCGCCTCCACAACCGCGGCCAGGACTGGACCGGCTCCGGCCGGGCCACCCACGCCCACCTCGCGGCCGCCGCGATCCGGGTCACCTGCCAGGGGTGACGCGACGCGCGGGTGACGGCAACCGTCACCCGCGCGAGCGCCCGTAGGGCCATCCGTCAGACCGTCAGGCGGTCACGCGGTACCAGTACCCGCCGGTGCGCAGACCGGCGTAGTGCACGTTGGTACCCGTCTCCTTGGCCTCGTACATCATGTCCGCGCCGGTGGCGGAGTCGGTGCCGGCGTAGATCACCACGTGGTGGGTGTCGTGCGGGCCGTTGCCGAAGTACTCGACGTCGCCCGGGCGGCGCTGGGACTCCGTGATCGGGGTGAGGTGCTTGTCCAGGGTCTGCTCGGTGGTGTCGCCGCCGTTGGCGAGGTCGATGCCGGCGCCGAACCAGAAGGCCGCGCGGACCAGGCCCGAGCAGTCCACGCCGACGGTGGTGTTGGCCGGGCAGGGCTGGATCGAACCGGTGTAGCCGTCGCAGGTGCCCAGCGACGGGCCGGGGCCCTCGCCGCGCAGCGAGTGGCCGCCGCCCCACACGTACGGGACGCCCAGGTAGGACTTGGCCGCGTTCAGGACCTTGGTGGAGTCGATCGGGCCGCTGGGCAGCGGGACGGGCTTGCTGCCGTAGAGGGCGTTCTTGACGGCCGTGCCGACGATGCCGTCGATGGCCAGGGCGTGCGCGGCCTGGAAGTTGCGCACCGCCGTGTCGGTGGCGGGGCCGAACTGCCCGTCCACGGTGAGGCGGCCCGCGTTGAAGGTGTTCAGCATGGACTGCAGGGTCTTGGCGCACGCGCCGGTGGCGCCCTTCTGCAGGTCCCCGCACTGGGTGCGCAGGTCGACCGTGCCGGAGGCGGCCGCCGCGGCCGCGTCTATGGCCGCCTTGGTGGCCCGGCCGACGATGCCGTCCACGTCCAGGGAGTGCGCGGTCTGGAAGTCGCGCACCGCCGTGTCCGTACCCGAGCCGAACTGCCCGTCCACGGTGAGGTGGGCGCCGGTCTGGTTGAGCTCCAGCTGGAGCTGGGTGACGCAGCCGTCGACCTCGCCCTTCTGGAGGTTGGCCGGGCAGGACGGAGAGGTGATCGGTATCGGGGCCGGCACGGTCGCGGCGGAGGCCGCCGAGGCGGTGAAGGCGCCGACGCCCGTCAGCACGGACGCCAGGGCCAGGCCCAGCGACAAGCGGCGCCGGGTGGGGAGGACGGTGTTCACAGGGGTCTCCAAATCCATGATGATTCGTCAGAACTCTGCCTCACCCGGCCACCCGTACGGGAGGGGTACGCCGTCCCATCCGCCGGACGGCCGCGTCTCACGGCACCCGCCCGGACGATGGGACGAGCCGCCACCCGGGTACGGCACCCAACGGGCGCAGCCGTTGAGCTGGGCCGACGGACGGAAGGACGGCGTCCGCCGCAGCCCTCGGCCACCGGGGAATCCGCGGCGTCCCGGCCCGCATCCCGGGAAACCGTCCCGCACGTCCTCCACCGCGCGGGCCGCCACGCGCTCGGTCACCTCACGGACCCTCACCTCGCCCCGGGCCGGGCGGGCGGCCGCTCGGCCCGGGGCGGTGCCCGCTACCGGGCACGCTCGCCTTCGCGGCGGCGGCGGGTGCCGACCATGCCGAAGGCGCCGCCGAGCAGCAGCAGGGCGCCGGCGCCCTCCATCAGGATGCCGGTGGCGTCGCCGCCGCCGGTGTGGGCCAGGGCCTGGCCGGTGCCGGAGCCCGTGCCGGAGGCCGCTTCGGTGGTGGGCGCCGGGGCGGGGGCGGCGGGACTGGGGGACGTGGTGGGGGCGGAGGACTGGGTCGGGGTCGGGGCCGGGAGCGCCGTGGTGGGCTCGTCGGTCGGCGCCGGGTCGGTGTCGGAGGCGGGGGCGGTCGCGGTCGCGGTGGGCGCCGGCGTCCGGCTCGGCTGAGCCGTTCCATTGCCCGTGCCGGTACCGGTACCGGTCGGGGTGGTCGGGCCGGGCGCGGGGGCCGAGACCGTGGTGCAGTCCGCCGTCGGCGTCGCGGGGGCCGTACGGGTGCTCGTGGCGCGGGACTCGGTGGGGGACGCGGCGGAGGCGGTGGCCCTGGGCGTCCCGTGCTTGGTCCGGCTCGCGCTCGGGCTCGCCGTGGGCCCGTCGGAGCCGTCGTCCGTCGGACCGGCCGGTTCCCCGGCCGTGGCGGTGGCGGCGCTCGCCGCGCGCCGCTCCTGCTGCCGGGTGGCCGTCGGCGACGGTGAGGCGCCCGATTCCGGCGGCTGGTGGTCGTCCGCCGGCATCCCGGTGGCGGCGGTGGCCTCGGTCGCCGCGCGCCGGGTCTGCTTGCGGGTGGCCGTCGGAGCGGGTGGCCCGCCGTCGGCCGCGGGCTTCGCGGTGGTGGTCACACCGGTGGCGGGCTCGGGATTGGCGGGCTCGGGGTCCGGGCAGTGGGAGCTGGTGCCGACAGGTCCCCCAGGGGTGGAGTCGACGTGGTAGCCGGCCACGATCCTGGTGAAGGCGTACGGGTCCTGCTGGATCCCGCCGCAGACCGAGGCGCTCTCCGCAGTGAACTCCCCGCCGCACGGGCGGTCCCGGTTGACGGCCCAGTAGGTGAAGCGGGCCAGGTGGTGGGCGGCCGCGAAGTCCCGCATGGCGCGGAAGTCCGCCGGGCCGACCAGCTCGTCCTTGCTGTCGGAGTGCCCGTTGATGGAGGACAGGCCGGTGTGCCGCCAGGCGGTGTCCGCGTCGTAGCCGTAGGCGTGGACGAGGGCCTGCTGGAGGCCGGTCAGGGCGGAGACGGTGGCGTCGACCATGGTGCCGGGGTGGCTGTCGAAGTCGAACGGCATCACCACCCAACCGTCCACCTCCACGCGGGCCTTGGCGGCCCGGGCGATCAGGTCCGCGCCGTCGGCGTCCGGGCCGTTCAGTTCGGTGCTGAAGGTGACGTAGACCCGCAGGCCGGGGTTCTTCGCCTTGACCGCCCCGAGTGCCTCGACCACTCGCTGCCGGGCGTCGGCGCTGGTCAGCTCGGTGGACTCGATGTCGATGTCGATCGCCTTCAACTGGTAGGCGTCGATCACCTTCTGGTAGGCGGCGGCGAGTTGGGTGGAGTCCGCGCACTTCTCGCCGAGCTTGGCGCCGTCCCAGCCGCCGAAGGAGGCCACCGCCTCGCCGCCGGCCGCGCGGATCGCCTTGATCTTCGCCTGGTCGTCCCCGCCGGTCAGCGGACGGCTGCCGTCCCAGCGCGGGTCGCAGCCCTGGCCGGCGAGCAGGAAGGCGAGGGTGAACTGCTTGAGCCCGGTCGCCTTCATCACCGCGACCGGGTCCTGGGCGTCGCCCCAACCCAGTTACTCGTAGGCGGCGTTGAGGCCGACCGGGTCGGTGGCGGCGGCCGGGGCGTCGTTCTGCGCGACGATCAGGACGCCGCCGGCCGCGATCGCGGTGGCAGCGGCGGCGATCCGCCGACGGCGGCTGAGCCGGTGTTTGGGCATGGCGGTCGCTCTCCTGAGTCAGGGCCGGCCGACACCCGGCCCGTCCCGGGTCCGCCGCCGCCCACGGGGATTTCTCGCCGGGGGATACGGCCCGCCGCCCCGCTCCGGTTCACCGCTCCCCCGGTCGGCCGTCGCCCCGCCGCACGGCACGGCCCACCTCGGCCCGCCTCAGCTCAGCGCCAGGTGCACCGCCGTGGTCAGCAGGTAGCCCAGCGCGAAGACAACCGCCGTACGGCGCAGCCCCGTTGCCCGGAGCAGGACGGCCGCGCTGCCGAACCAGACCAGGTCCAGCACCGCCCGGGCCGCCCCGTGCAGCGGCACCTGCGCGCCCGGTGCGCCGAACAGGGCCCAGACCGCGACGTACCCGGCGGGCAGGGCGAGGGCGAGTGCCCAGCGGGCCGGCCGGGTGGTGCGCCGGGTGAGTGCGAACCGTACGGCGGCGGCGTAGACGGCGAGTTCGAGCAGGAAGGCGAGCGCGTCGTCGGCCGTGCGCAGCACCGCGGTCATCGTGCGCCCCCGGTGGCCCGCCGCGCCGTCGCCAGGTGCGGCAGCGCCAGGGCGCCGGCCCCGAGCGGCGGTGAGTCCGTCATCGTCCCCCGCATATCAAGCACACCTCCAATGATTCGAGCCCTGAATGATTCTGTGGAGATATTATCGCCGCCATGGACGCCGTCAACCCCCCTTCGCTGACCTCCTCGCTCGCCTTCCGCCTCGGCACCCTGGGCACCGTCGCCACCGCGCGCTTCACCGCCGCCGTCGAGAGCCGCGGCCTCAAGCCGAAGCACGTCGCGCTGCTCGCCACCCTCGACGCGGGTGCCGCCGCCTCCCAACTGGAGCTGGCCCAGGTGATGGGAGTGGCGCCGAGCCTGGTGGTCAGCCTGGCCGACCAGTTGCAGGCGCTGGGCGCGGTGGCCCGCGAGCGCGACCCCGCCGACCGCCGCCGCCAGACGCTGACCCTCACCGCGGACGGCCGCGCCCTGCTGCACGAGTGCACCGCCCTGGCGCACGCCGTCGACGACGAGTTGGCCGCCGCCCTCTCCCCCGCCGAACGCGAGTCCCTCCGCCGGGCCCTGGGTGTGCTCGCCCGCGAGGCCGGGCTGCCGGTCGAGGAATGACCCCGGGTTCCGGCCCCCGGGCCCCCGGAACGCGAAGGCGGCGCCGGTGCCCTCGCACCGACGCCGCCCGCCGCCCCACCGACCAGCCCTACCGACCGCCGCCCCACCGACCGGCCCGTGCCGTGACCGAGACGGTTCGCCGGGTGGGTGCGGTCAGTCGGAGCGCGCCGCCTTCCACACCCACGAGGTTCGGCGGGGAAGGCCGTCCAGTTCCTGGCGGCCGGTGCACCAGAGCAGCACCTGGACGGGGTCTCCGGGAGGAGCGTCGGGGAACAGCCGACCGAGGACGGCCGCGCACAGCGGTGCGGGCGGCTGCCAGTCCACGGCCAGCCCCTGGGTGATGTCGTGCGTGTGCAGCAGGATTTCAGCGACGCCCATGGCCGCGAAGCCCTCGGGATCGCAGGGACCCCAGTGCCAGGCACGCGAGGTCGGACCGGCCGCGGCCAGTGCGGAGCTGAGGAGGCAGCCGCAGGCGGCGACCGTCCGGAGCACCTCGGCCGGGGAGGCGGTGGGGCGGACGGTCAGGTCGAACGGGAGGTAGGAGTCGGCGGGACGTGCTGCCACCTGCCCCGCGTAGGCCAGCAGGTCGTGCGCGATGTGAGCCGCCGTCTCCCAGCAGCTCCACTCCAGCGGACCGGCCGGCACCGTCCAGTCCTCGTCGGCATGCAGTCCCAGGACCTTCAGCGACTCCGCCAGGGCCGTGTCGACGTCCCGGTGGTCCATGTGCAGCTCCTCGTGCGGTTCGTGCGGTGCGAAGGGGATGTGGCCGCGGCGTCTTCACGCCCGCCGGCGCAGGTGGGCGCGTCGCCTCAGACCTCGCCGAGGAATCCCGGGTCGGTCAGCCCCGCCTGCCCGGCGAAGTCGGCCGCCACTCCGAGCACCTCGTGCATCGGCACCGCACGGCGGCTGGTGGCCGCCAGGTCCGCCTGGGCCTGCTCGGACCACAGGAACGGGAACACCGTGATCCCCTGGGACGGGGTCAGGGCCGCGGCCTCCGCCCGCCAACCGGGCCAGCGCACACCGTCGTAGAAGCTCTCCGCACCGCCCGAGAGCAGCCAGGAGACCCAGGCCGAGTGGCCGATCCCCAGGGCCTCCCATTCCAGGGTGTCGGGAGCGAAGTAGGTGATCTGCCCCGGCGCGCCCGGACGGCCCGCCGCCGCGGGGTCGTGGCCGTTCAGCGCGAAGACCCCGCCCACGGCGTCGTGGCCGACGACGAGACCGTCCGCGGGATGCCAGGCGGACTCGAAGGCCGCCGGGAACCCGTTGACCCGGCCCAGGCTCGGCAGGCCCCCGTCCCCGGCCGCACCGCCGCCGAACACCCGCACCCACCCGTCGTCCAGCAGCAGCCCGCCCGTGTTCAGGACCAGGGCGCCGAGCACCGACCGCGCCGTCACCTGCAACTGCAGGAGGCAGCGGCGCCCCTCCTCCTGGTCGACCGGCAGCAGCTCCACCGGCACGGCCGCCGCCGCGATCGTCGCCGCCAGCTCGGGCCACGCCGGATCGTCCACCTCGGTCAACTCGTCGATCTCTCGCATCCGAGGATGATCGCACCGAACCCGCCCGGCCCCGGCATCCGCCCGCCCGCCTGCCCGCCTGCCCGCCTGCCGGTCGGGGCCGGCAACTGCCGTTGCCCGCTCGGCACCTGCCCGCCGGGAGGCCGCTCCGCTAGCGGGCGGTGCGGCCGAGGGGCGGGGTGCGGGGGCGGAGGACCTCGCCCTGGGGGCCGAACATGACCAGGTACTCGACCGGGGCGTCGGTCCCGGCGTTCGCGACGCCGTGGGGGGTGCGGGTGTCGAACTCGGCGACGTCACCGGCGCCCAGGATCAGGTCCTGGTCGCCGAGGGCCAGCCGGAGCCGCCCGTACAGGACGCAGAGCCACTCGTACCCGTCGTGGGAGGACTGCCGGGGCCGGGCCGGTGGCGCGTCGGCGTCGGCGGTGGCGGCGGTGGCGGCGGTGGCGGCGGCGGCGGGCAGGACGTGCTTGTGGGCGTGCAGGCCACCCACGTAGCGGGTCAGCGGCAGCACGGACTTGTCGGTGGCGTCGGGGCGCCGCCGCCGTGTCGTCGCGCCGGCGGGGGGAGCGGGAGTGGTGCCGGCCAGCTCGTCGAGTGAGGCGCCGTACTCCTGCGCGAGCCGCAGCAGCACCTCCAGGGTCGGTCGGCGCCGGCCGGTCTCGATCCGCGACAGCGTGCTCAGGGCGATCCCGGTCGCGCGGCTGACGCCGGTGAGGGTGGCCCCGCGCCGCTCGCGCGCGGCCCGCAGCCGGGGGCCGATGCTCGCCAGCACGTCGGCCGTACGGTCGTCCGTCATCGCTGCCCGCCCCCTCCGGTCGTACCCTCGCCGACGCCCTGTCCTGCCAGTTTGCCAGGATGTCAAGGATCTTCGCGCCGGGCGGGCGCGGCGCCGCATGATCGGTGGGCAGCCGCACCCGCCCGTTCACCGAGGAGTTGCGATGAACCGCCCCTTGCCGTCCGCCGAACCGCACCACCGCACCGTCGAGGGGCCCGCCGGGCGCCTGCACCTGGTCGAGCAGGGCAGCGGACCGCTGGTGCTGCTCCTGCACGGCTTCCCCGAGTCCTGGTACTCCTGGCGCCACCAGCTCCCGGCCCTCGCCGCGGCGGGGTACCGGGCCGTGGCACTCGACGTGCGCGGCTACGGCCGGTCCTGCACGCCGGCCGGGCCGGACGCCTACCGGATGGTCGACCTGGCGGCGGACAACGTCGCCGTGGTCCGCGCCCTCGGCGAGGAGCGGGCGGTGCTCGTCGGGCACGACTGGGGTGCCGGCATCGCGGCCACCTCCGCCCTGCTGCACCCCGGGGTCTTCCGCGCCGTCGCCCTGCTGAGCGTCCCCTACGCGCCGCCCGGCGGCCCCCGCCCCGGCGAGGTACTCGCCCAACTGGGCGGCGAGGAGGAGGAGTTCTACGTCTCGTACTTCCAGGAGCCCGGCCGGGCCGAGGCGGAGATGGAGTCCGACCTCCGGGGCTGGCTCGCGGGCTTCTACGCGGCCCTGTCCGCCGGCACCATGCCGGGCCGGGACGAGCCGGACCCGCACTTCCTGGCCCGCGCCGGCGGCCGCCTGCGCGACCGCTTCCCCCGGGGCGCGCTCCCCGGCTGGCTGACCGAGGAGGACCTCGACGTGTACGCGGGCGAGTTCGAGCGCACCGGCATGACCGGGGCGCTCAACCGCTACCGCGCCATGGACCGCGACTGGGCGGACCTCGCCCCGTACCGCGGCGCGCCGATCGAGCAGCCGTCCCTGTTCATCGGCGGGGCGCTGGACGCCTCCACGACCTGGCTGGCCGACGCGATCGCCGCCTTCCCCACCACCCTGCCCGGCCTGGCGGCCGCCCACCTCCTCGACGGCTGCGGGCACTGGATCCAGCAGGAGCGGCCCGCGGAGGTCAACCGCCTGCTGACCGAATGGCTCGACGCCCTCCCGGCCTGACGGCACGCCCGGGCCGGGGCGGCGGGCCTGCGTCCGTCACTCGTCCTCGCAGGAGGAGTGGGGTTCGTACGGCTCGAAGTCGCGGTGGTCGAGGAGTTCCGCGATGGAGAAGGGGTGCCGGTGGTCGGCGAGGAGGCGGTGGACGAACTCGGCGGTGGAGCCGTCGAAGCGGGCCTCGTGGTCGCCGTCCTCGTTGCGGGCGAGGACCGGCCACCGGTCCGGGTCCGGGCCCTCCGTCAGCCAGTAGAACTGGTCGGCCTGGACGGAGCCGGCCCACTGCAGGAGCCCGCCGGGGGCGGGGTGGAGCCGGTAGGGGTGGTAGACCGCGGCGATGTCGGGGTGGGCGGCGGCGAGTTCGGCGAGGGTTCGGGCGTTCCTCACCAGGCAGGAGGGATCGTCGGAGCCGGGCTGGGGACCGGGCAGGAAGATGTCGAGGAAACCCGCGAACGTGCCGGGGCCGAAGTGCTCCACCAAGTGCCGGTAGTCGGCTGGCAGGGCGGTGCCGAGCCCGGCCTCGGCCGACGGCCAGTCGACGGACCACTGCCGCGACCGGGGCCGGCCGGTCACCGCGGCGAGCCGTCGCACCCAGCGGGCACCCGACCCTTCGGCCCGGTCGTCCTCCTCGAAGTAGTCGGCGGGAAGGGCGAGTTCCGCCGGGTCCGCCCGGGGAGCCGTCAGCACGAGGAGCTGCGGTTCGCCGCTCCCGCCGTCCGGCCGGACGATCCCGCAGCCGACCCAGCGCCCGCCCACCGCCCACCCGCACAGGTCGACCACGCCCCCGGGGAACGCTGACACCAACGGCAGCCCGCGGCCCTCGTCGAGGGTGGGGTCGACGAAGCCGCCGGTGGCCAGGGTGCGCGAGGACCCCCAGCGGGGGCGCAGCGCCTCGACCAGGCGGCGCAGGGCGGCGTCCAGGTCGCCACCGGTCGCCACCGGCAGGCGGGCGAGGCCCGGTGCCGGACGGGCCAGCAGGGCGTCGACGCGGTGGAGGTGGTCGGCGAGTTCGTCCATCGCACCAGTCAACCGCAGACCACTGACACCTCCTCCCCCGCCCGCCGGATGAGAGGATCTCGCCGAAAGTTCTGTACGAGGAGACACCGTGAACGACCGCTCGAAGCATGACCACTCCGACTGGGAGGAGGTCGTACTCGCGGCCCGCGAACGTGCCCGCGCCCGGCAGGCCCTCATGGTCGACCGCTTCGGGCCGTCGGGTGACGTGCAGTACCACTGGTCGTTGGACGATGCGCGGATCACCTGGTCGCGCGCCGGGAAGGTGTTCCTCGCCGGCCGTCTCACGATGATCGGCAGCGTCAGCCTCGCCCAGCAGTCCTGGCTGTGGTCCTGGGCGAACGACTCGCTGCCGCGCGCGGTCCTCGGCGACATCGAGCGGGTCCGGCGGTACGGCGAGGAGAACGACTTCCCCGTCCTGCCGTGGCCGGGCTTCGACCACCGTCCCGAGCTGGTCGCCGAGGCCCGGATGGTCGCGGCGTCCGTGCTGGACGCCGACGGGCTGTGGGCGGAGTCCACGGACGACGGGCAGCTCCACTTCCTGGTGCACGACCTGGCGCCCGCCACCGGTTGACGGCCACGGGCGTGCGGGCGCCGGGCCAGGCCGCTGATCGCGGCGGGCCCGCGCGAGCCGCCCGCCGGAAACCGGGCGATTCGCGCCGGGAAGACCTCCCCCGAGCCGCGAGCATGGAGCCGTGAACCACGCCCGTACCCGGCCCCCGGAGGCGAAATGAGCAGGACCGTCGGTGACGACACCCCCCTGGTGGGGGCGAACAGCCCGTTCTTCCGGATCGTCAAGGAGGGACTGGACGGCCTGGTCGACGGCGAGGACTTCTACGACCTGCTGGCCGAGGACGTGGTCTTCGAGTTCGTGATCACCGTCCCGGGGTACCCGCGGCGGGTCGAGGGGCGCCAGGGGATCGTCGACCTGTACCGCGACTACGGCGACTACGTGGAGCTGCACGGCGCGGACGGCCTCCGGGTGCACCGGGACCGCGAGACCTCGGTGGTGGTGCTGGAGTACGCGGTCCACGGCAGGTCGGTTCCGACGGGGCGGCCCTACGACAACCACTTCGTCTCCGTGCTGACCGTCGAGGACCGCAAGGTGAAGCACTGGCGCGACTACCTCGACCCGGTCGCCGTCTTCGACGCCCAGGGGTGGCCTCGGGGCGGACGGCCGTAGCGAGCCGTCGTACCCGAGGTTCAGCCCGGCCTCGGACCCGGCCTCGGCCCCGGTGCCCGCGCGTCCGCCGGGACGGCCGGGGCCGGGGCCGGGCCCGCACCGGGGGGCTCGGTGCGTCGGACCACCGGGGTGGTGCGGAGGAGGTCGGCGAGGAGGCGGTCCATCAGGGCGCACTCCCCGGGGTCGGCGCCCTCAGCGCCCTCGGGGGCGGTGTGGGTGTGGCCGTGGGGCGGCTCCGTCGGGGCGGGCCCGGTGGCCGGTCCGCGGCAGGCTTCGGCGAGGGTGCGGCTCAGCCGGTCGAGGATGCGCTCCGGCCCGCCGTCCGCCACCCGGTCCGGGCCCGGACGTTCGGTCAGCTGCCGGGCCAGGCCGGTGACCAGGCCGCGGGCCAATTCCAGGGCCTGGTCGGCGGTTTCGAAGGCGCGCGCGGAGAGGCACTGGGTGGGGACGGCGGTGGTGAGGCGTTCGAGGGCCGCGGCGGCCGCGTCCACGGCGTGGTCGAGGAGGCGGCGGGTCGCCTCGGCCCGGTCGTGGGCGGGGAGTTCGGCGGCGAGTTCGGCGGCGTAGAGGCCCGCCAGACGGTCGCCGCGGAAGCGGCCGGGCGAGGCCTCCTGGACGAGGTGGGCCGCGTCCAGTTCGGCGAGGAGTTCGCGCGCGCGGGCCCGGGGGACACCGGCGAGGGCGGCTGCGGCGGCGCTGTCGAGGGTCCCTCCGGGGTGGAGTCCGGACAGGGTGAACAGCCGACGGGCCTCGGCGGGCAAGGCGCGGACGGTCCGGCCGAGGGCGGCCGCGATGCCGAGGGTGCCGCCGGTGGCGAGGGCGGCGAGTCCGGTGGTCCGGTCGGACATCTCGTGGACGAGGTCGTCGAGGGACCAGGCGGGCCGGGAGGCGAGCCGGGCGCCGGCCACCCGCAGGGCGAGGGGCAGTCCGTCGCAGAGCGCGGCGAGCCGGCGGGCGGCGGCCGGGTCGGCGGCGACCCGCTCGGGGCCGGCGATCCGGCCGAGCAGGTCGACGGCCTCGTCCTCGGGCAGGCCGCCGACGGGCAGCGGGATGGCGGCTTCGCGGACGACGAGGTCGGTGAGCCGGGAGCGGCTGGTGACCACCACGACGGGTTCGGGGGCGCCGGGCAGCAGCGGTTCGACCTGTTCGGCGGAGCGGGCGCCGTCGAGGACGATCAGCAGCAGCCGACCCTCGGTCAGCCGCCGGAGCAGGGCGCCCGCCCGGGCCCGGTCCTCGGGTACCTCGGCGGGCGGGACGCCGAGGCGGGTGAGCAGGAGGGCGAGGGCGGCGGCCGGGGTGAGGGGTTCCTCCTCGCCGAAGCCGCGCAGGTCGAGGTGGATCCGGCCGTCGGGGAAGCGGTCGGCGCCGGCATGGGCCCAGTGCAGGACGAGGCTGCTCTTCCCGGCTCCGGCGACTCCGGTGACGAGCACGGGCCGGCCGTCGGCGCGGCAGGCGGCGTCGTCCAGGCGGCGCAGGTCGTCGGCGCGCCCGACCAGGGCGGTGCCGGGCCTGGGCAGGGCGTCGCCGGGGCCGGCGGCGGGGCCGGAGGCGGGCACGGGGGCAGGCACGGGGGCAGGCACGGGGGCGGGAATGGAAACGGGAGCGGCGGGACGGCCGTCCCCGGCCTGCCGGAGGCAGCGGGCCAGCAGGGCGGCGGCGGGCTCGCGCCGGGGGTCGGCGGTGACGACGGCCCGGAGGTCGTCGAGGGCCTCGGCGCCCCGGCCGAGGCTCAGCAGCCGATCGGCGAGCCGCTCGACCGCGTGGGTACGGGCGGTGTCGAGCCGTCGACCGGTGGTGGCGGTCAGGGTGAGCGAGCCGGAGTCGGTGAGGGCGGGACCGTCCCAGAGGTCGAGGGCCTCACGCAGGAGGGCGGCGGCCCGTACGGCGTCGGCGGTCTCCTCGGCGGCGGCCGTCAGCCGTTGGAAGTGCTCGGCGTCGACCAGTTCGGGGTCCCCGACGAGGACGTAGCCCTGGGCGCGGGTGAGCAGGGTGAGGCCCTCGCCGAGGCTGCGCCGGACGGCGGAGACGTGCCCGTGCAGGGCGGCGCGGGCGGTGGGCGGCGGCGCGCCCTCCCACACCGTGTCGAGCAGCCGCTCGACGGTGACGTGGTCGTTGAGTTCGCTCGCGAGCAGGGCGAGCACCGCCCTGCGGCGCGCACCCGCCAGGGCGACGGGGCGCCCCTGCTCGCAACGGAGCTCGACTCGGCCCAACAGCCGGACGCGCACACCCACTCCCTGAGTGCCGGGGACATGACAGAACGGGCTGAGGATACGAACCGGGGCGATCTTCGTCCAAGCCCCCGAACCGATTGGTAAAGCAACACAACTACCAAGGGGGCTTTGGGAATCGAGCACATCTGACAGTGAGGATGTTCATGAGCGGTTCCCGGGCAGGTCTGACTCAACCTCTGACTGACCTCGGGTCCTCAACCGGATCTGTCGGCCTCGTCCG
>NZ_JBIAXC010000032.1:0-108590 GCF_042896295.1 Kitasatospora sp. NPDC001309
GGCCGCGGCTCTGGGCCCCGGGGGGGGGGGGGGGGGGGCCGCCGGGGGGCGGGGGGGGGGGGGGGGGGGGGGGGGGGGGGGGGGGGGCCCGGGGGCGCCCCCCCCCCCCCCCCGGCGGGGGCGGCGAAGGAACCCGTCAGGCGCTGATGTCGCGGCTGGTGAACCGGGCCCAGGCCGCCGAGCCGAACACGGCGACGTAGGCGGCCTGGAGGCCGAGGTCCTTCCACACGCCGTCCCAGTACATCGGCTCGCGCAGCAGGTCCGAGAAGCTCGTCCAGTAGTGGGTGAACAGGAACGGCCGGACCGCGTCCAGCTGCGGGAAGGCGTCCAGGATCTGCACCGTGATCACCAGCCCGACGGTCGCGGCCATCGCCGCGATGCCGCTGCCGGTGAGGGTGGAGACGAACAGCCCGATCGCCACCAGCCCGGCCAGCGAGGCGGCGACCACCCCGGCCACCAGCACCGCCCGCAGCAGGGCGTCGCCGAAGCCGATGGTGTCCCCGGAGATCAGGGTGACCTCGCCGAGCGGGAACAGGGCGGCGCCGGCGGCCAGCGCCGTCACCGCGACCGCCGCGGTGGCGGCCAGGCAGAACACCAGCGCGGCGGTGAACTTGGCGGCCAGCAGCCTGGTCCGCCCGGCGGGGGCGACCAGCAGGTAGCGCAGCGTCCCGGTGGCCGCCTCGCCCGCCACCGAGTCCCCGGCGACCACGCCGACCGTCATCGGCAGGAAGACCGGCAGCGCCACCGCCAGCGCGGTGAACACCAGGAACAGGCCGTTCTGGGTGGTCTGCGCGATGAAGCTCGGCGCGCCGCCGCCACCGCCGTGCGGACTGTCGGTGTTGAGCTTGACGATCACCCCGATCAGGACCGGCAGCGCCGCCAGGATGCCCAGCAGCACCTTGGTGCGCATCCGGCGGAAGGTCAGGTGCAGTTCGTTGCGGAACAGCGCCAGGAACCCGGACGCGGTCTGCGGCCGCCGCCCGGCCACCAGCACCGTCCCGCCCACCGTCGTCCCGCCCGCCGTCGACCGGCCCGCCGTCGACCCGCCCGCGGCCGCTCCGCCCGTGGCGGCTCCGGCCGTAGCCGTCCCGCCCGCCGAAGCCTCAGCCCGCGACATCGAAACCCTCCCCGGTCAGCGCCACGAAGGCGTCCTCCAACGTGCCCCGCTCCAGCCCGAACCCGTGCACCCGGACCCCGGCCTCCACCAGCGCCGCGCACAGCTTGGGCAGCGCCTCGTCGCCGCTCGCGCCCAGCTCGCCGTCGACCCGGCCCTCGCCGGGCACCAGCGCGCCCACCTGGTGGGCGGCCAGCACCTCGGCGGCCTGCGCCACGTCGGGGGTGCGGACCACCAGCCGGCCCTGGGCCCGGGCGGCCAGCTCGGCCACGGTGCCCTGGACGACCAGCCGGCCCCGGGACATCACGGCCGCGTGGGTGCAGACCTGCTCGATCTCGTCCAGCAGGTGCGAGGAGAGGAACACCGTGGTGCCCTCCGCCGCGACCTCCCGCACCAGCGCCCGGATCTCCCGCATGCCCTGCGGGTCCAGCCCGTTGGTCGGCTCGTCCAGCACCAGCAGCTCGCGCGGCTGCAACAGCGCCGCGGCCAGGCCCAGCCGCTGCTTCATGCCGAGCGAGTAGGCGCGGGCCTTCTTCCCGGCGGCGGCGCTCAGGCCGACCCGCTCCAGCGCCGTCCCGACCCGCTGCCGGCGGGTGCGCGGGTCGGCGGTCGGGTCGGCGGCGTCGAAGCGGACCAGGTTGTCCCGGCCGGAGAGGAAGCCGTACAGCGCCGGGCCCTCGATCAGCGCGCCCACCCGGGGCAGCACGGTGGCGACGGACTGCGGCATCGACTCGCCGAGCACGGTGGCCGTGCCGGAGGTGGGGGCGATCAGGCCCATCAGCATCCGGATGGTGGTGGTCTTGCCGGAGCCGTTGGGGCCGAGGAAGCCGAACACGGAGCCGCGCGGCACGGCCAGGTCCAGGCCGTCGACGGCGAGTTGGCCGCCGCGGAAGCGCTTGGTCAGGCCGCGGGTCCTGATCACGTCGTCGGTACGGGGGGCCTCGGGAGCGGAAGGAACGGGGGCCGGGCGCGACGCGGCGCCCGGACCCCCGGCCGACTCCGTAACGTCCCCCGTTACGGGAGCCTCGGTCATCCGTCAGTTCACCCCGGCGGCGTGCTGGAGGACCGGCAGGGTCACCGCACCGGCGAAGACCCGGCCGTCGTCGGTGAGCAGGACGTTGACGACCTTGGTGCTGATCAGGGTGCCGCCGCCGACCGGCTTGCCGAGCGACTTCACCAGCGCCTGCGGGTTCATCGACCGGCTCTGGTGCTTGCCCTGCTTGCCGTCGCCCTGCTTGCCGTCGCTCTGCGGGCCGCCGAAGGGCGCCCCGGTGCTGCTGGGCAGCTGGGTGGAGACCACGGCCGTCCAGCCCTCGCCGATCACGTTCACGCCGTCGTGGCCCTTGGCCCGCTCGCCCGCCGGGCCCTGCCCGCCGGCGGCGCCCTGGGCGCCCTGGTCGCGGGAGCCGTGCGCGCCCTGGGCCGCCGCGTCCGCCTTCTGCTCCGTCACCTTGGCGCCCTTGGGCACGGTGAAGTCGAAGGTCTTGGCGGCGGGCTTGGCGAAGGACACGTCGGTGAAGTGCACGTCCAGCACGGTGGAGCCGTCGGTGGACTTCACCACCACCGCGAGCGGCACCCCGTTGTCGGCCGCCACCGAGATCCGCACCTCGGAGATCGTCGAGCCGGCCTGGGTCGGCTTGACGCTCAGCCGGTAGGCCTTCTGCCCGGCCACGTCGGCCGTTCCGTCGACGGTGACGGAAGTGGTGCCGGCGCTCCCGGTCAGGAACTGCTTCGCGGCCTCCTGCGGGGTGGTCGGCACCCCGGTGAGCGGGCCCTTCGGCTTCCCGGCGGGATCGGCGTGATCGGCGGGACCGGCGTGCCCGCCCGGACGCCCGGTCAGGTGCAGGGCGGTGTTGGTCGAGCTGTCCCAGGCCCAGCTCTGGTCGCCGTTGCGGACCAGGGTGTAGCCGGCCATGTTCTCCATCAGGTCGACCCGCTGACGGTCCGGGCCGTCCACCGCGACCCGCAGCGTCCGGTCCCCGCCGAGCAGGCCGAGCAGCTTGGCCTGCGGGTCCGCGCCCGCGCCGCCCCCGTCGCTCCCGCCGCCGTGTCCGGCCGCCGCGCCGAGGCCGCCCGCGGCCGCGCCCAGCAGCTGGCTGGGCACCCCGAGGTCGGTGGAGACGGAGACCGTCCCGGACAGGGTCTGGGCGTCCGAGCCGAGCACCTTGGCCACCACCTGCTCGGCGGACAGCTGCGGCAGGTCCGGTGGCGAGTCGGCGGCCAGCGCCGGCACCAGCCCGACCCCGGCGGCGATCGCCGCGACCACCGCCACCGGCACCCCGACCCGCACCAGGGTGCGCCGCCGTGAGCGGTACGGCACCCCGCCGTCCGAACGGTCTTCCCCCGCCGTCCCATTGGTCATGGCGTCCTCAACTCCTCTACGAACCCGTGCGATTGGCCCTGCACCTCCATTAGAGGCCGGTACCGCCGCCACGTCATCGCCCTGCAGGGGCACTTCGAGGTGAACCTGGCGGGTACGCCGACCCTGAGACGGCCTCAGGGTTGGGTCATCCCGTCGTACCACCCTGGCGTAGGGTCGCGCCATGGACGGAACCGCAACGGACGCAAGCAACCCTCCGACCGCGAACGCCATGCGGCGCGCCCTGCGCCGCGCCCGGGACGGCGTGGCCCTCGACCCGACCGAGGCCGCCGTCCTGCTCCAGGCCAGAGGCGAGGACCTGCGCGACCTGTGCGCGAGCGCCGCCCGGGTGCGCGACGCCGGCCTGGAGGCGGCCGGCCGTCCCGGCGTCATCACCTACTCCAAGAGCGTGTTCATCCCGCTCACCCGGCTCTGCCGCGACAAGTGCCACTACTGCACCTTCGCCACCGTCCCCGGCAAGCTGCGCCGGGCCGGGCACGGGATGTTCATGTCCCCGGACGAGGTGCTGGAGGTGGCCCGGCGCGGAGCCGAACTCGGGTGCAAGGAAGCCCTGATCACCCTCGGCGACAAGCCCGAGGACCGCTGGCCCGAGGCCCGCGAGTGGCTGGACGCGCACGGCTACGACGACACCATCGCCTACGTCCGGGCCATGTCCATCCGGATCCTGGAGGAGACCGGCCTGCTGCCGCACCTCAACCCCGGGGTGCTGAGCTGGACGGACTTCCAGCGCCTCAAGCCCGTCTCCGCCTCGATGGGCATGATGCTGGAGACCACCGCCACCCGGCTGTGGAGCGAGCCCGGCGGCCCGCACTTCGGGTCCCCGGACAAGGAACCCGCCGTCCGGCTGCGGGTGCTGGAGGACGCGGGCCGCAGCTCCGTCCCCTTCACCAGCGGCCTGCTGATCGGCATCGGCGAGACCCACCAGGAGCGCGCCGAGGGGCTGTTCGCGCTGCGCAAGGTCTCCCGGGCCTACCACGGCGTCCAGGAACTGATCCTGCAGAACTTCCGGGCCAAGCCGGACACCGCGATGCGCGGCATGCCCGACGCCGAACTGGACGAACTGGTCGCCACGGTGGCCGTCGCCCGGCACCTGCTCGGCCCGACCGCCTGCCTCCAGGCGCCGCCGAACCTGGTCGACGGCGAGTACGAGCGGCTGATCGCCGCGGGCATCGACGACTGGGGCGGCGTCTCCCCGCTCACCCCGGACCACGTCAACCCCGAGCGCCCCTGGCCGCAGATCGACCGCCTCGCCGAGCGCTCCGCCGCGGCCGGCTTCGAACTGCGTGAGCGCCTCGCCGTCTACCCCGAGTACGTGCTGCGCGGCGAACCCTGGCTGGACCCGCGGGTGCTGCCGCACGTCCGCGCCCTGGCCGACCCGGCCACCGGCCTGGCCGACCCGGACGCGGCCGTCCTGGGCCGCCCCTGGCAGGAGCCCGAGGACCTGCCCGAGTCGTACGGCCGGACCGACCTGCACACCGCCGTCGACACCGAGGGCCGCACCGGCGACCGCCGGGCCGACTTCGAGGACGTGTACGGCGACTGGGAGGTGCTGCGCGAGCAGGTGCTGGCCAAGGGCGCGCCCGAGCGCCTCGCCGGGGACCTGCGCGAGGCGCTGGCGGTGGCCGCCGACGACCCGACGAAGCTCACCGACGACCACGCGCTGGCGCTCTTCCACGCCGACGGCCCGGCCCTGGACGCCCTGTGCCGGATCGCCGACGACGTCCGCAAGGCGGCGGTCGGCGAGGAGGTCACCTACTGCGTCACCCGGAACATCAACTTCACCAACGTCTGCTACACCGGCTGCCGCTTCTGCGCCTTCGCCCAGCGCCGCACCGACGCCGACGCCTACACCCTCTCCCTGGAACAGGTCGCCGAACGGGCCGCCCAGGCCTGGGAGGTGGGCGCCACCGAGGTGTGCATGCAGGGCGGCATCCACCCGGACCTGCCCGGCACCGCCTACTTCGACATCGCCCGCGCGGTGAAGGAGCGGGTCCCCGGCATCCACGTGCACGCCTTCTCCCCGATGGAGGTGGTCAACGGGGCCACCAGGACGGGCCTGTCGATCCGCGACTGGCTGCAGCGGGCCAAGGAGTCCGGCCTGGACACCATCCCCGGCACCGCCGCCGAGATCCTCGACGACGAGGTCCGCTGGGTGCTCACCAAGGGCAAGCTGCCGGCCGCGACCTGGGTCGAGGTGGTCAGCACCGCGCACGAGCTGGGCATCCGCTCCTCGTCCACCATGATGTACGGGCACGTGGACACCCCCGCGCACTGGCTCGGGCACCTGCGGCTGCTCGCCGAGATCCAGCAACGCTCGCTCGAATCCAACAGCGGTGGCGGCTTCACCGAGTTCGTCACCCTCCCGTTCATCCACACCAACGCCCCGGTCTACCTGGCCGGCATCGCCCGCCCCGGCCCGACCGCCCGGGACAACCGCGCCGTGGTCGCGATGGCCCGGCTGCTGCTGCACCCGCACATCCCCAACATCCAGACCAGCTGGGTCAAGCTGGGCGCCGAGGGCGCGGCCGAGATGCTCCGCTCCGGTGCCAACGACCTCGGCGGCACGCTGATGGAGGAGACCATCTCGCGGATGGCCGGCTCGGCGTACGGCAGCTACAAGTCGGTGCGCGACCTCCAGGCGATCGCCGAGGCCGCCGGCCGCCCGCACCGCCAGCGCACCACCCTCTACGGCGAGGTGCCCGCCGAGCGGCGGGCGGCGGCGCTCGCCTCGGACGGGCACCTGCCGGAGCTGCTGCCGGTCCTGGACTGAGGCCGGGCGCCGGGAACCCCGACCCCCGGCCGCCGTACGGGCGGCGGCCGGGCGGGACCGTACGGTCGGGGGACCGGGCGCGGCAGGGGCCGTGCGGGTAGGGACCGTACCGGCGGGGGCCGGGCAGTGGCCGGGCGGGGGCCGGGCGGGGCCGGGCAGGGGCGGCGGACTCCGTGGGACGCCGTCCTTCCGTTCGAACCTTCGAAGTACAGTGCCAGGGCGCGTCGGCGGCCGTGGTGTCGCACGCGGCCCCCGACCCCGACGAAAGGCGCCCCGTCGTGATGCCACTGTGGTCACGAGCCCAGCAGCAGGACTTCCGCAGCCGGGTGCGCGGCTGCCTGCTCGGCGGTGCCATCGGTGACGCGCTCGGCGCCGGCGTCGAGTTCGAGCACCTGGAGAAGATCCGGGCCCAGCACGGCCCGCAGGGCGTCACCGGCTACCTCCCCGCCTACGGGCGCACCGGCGCCGTCACCGACGACACCCAGCTCAGCCTGTTCACCGTGGACGGCCTGATCCGCGCCCACATCCGGCGCGACACCGGCAGCTGGCACCCGCCCACCGACCTGCACCTGGCCTACCTGCGCTGGGCCGCCACCCAGCGCGACTGGGGCCCGGACGAGCGCCGCCCCGACCTCGGCTGGCTCGGCCGCGAGGAGTGGCTGTACGCCCAGCGCGCCCCCGGCCAGGGCTGCCTGACCGGCCTCACCGGCCCGGACGGCGAGCGCCTCGGCACCCTGGACCGGCCCAAGAACCCGCACTCCAAGGGCTGCGGCACGGTGGTGCGGGCGGCGCCCTTCGGGCTGCTCACCACCTGGGAGCCGGGCCTGGTGTTCCAACTCGCGGTGGAGTGCTCGGTGCTCACCCACGGCCACCCCACCGGCTACCTCGCGGCGGGCGCCTTCGCGGTGATCGTCCAGGCCGTCGCCCGCGGCGGCACCCTGGAGGAGGGCGTGCACCTGGCACTGGCCCTGCTCTCCGAGCGGCACGCCCACGAGGAGACCACCGCCGCGCTGCGCGCCGCACTGGACGCGGTCCGGGCCGGCGAGCCGTCCGCCGAGCGGGTCGAGGCCCTGGGGGAGGGCTGGGTCGCCGAGGAGGCGCTGGCCATCGGGGTCTACTGCGCGCTGGTCGCCCACGACGTCCGCTCGGGCCTGCTGCTGGCCGTCAACCACTCCGGGGACAGCGACTCCACCGGTTCGATATGCGGCAACCTGCTCGGGGTGCTGCACGGCGACACCGCGCTGCCGCCGGGCCTGGTGGCCGGGCTGGAGGGGCGCGGCGCGATCCTCGAACTCGCCGACGACTTCGCCCTGGAGCTGATGCACGGCACCGAACTGCACGACCGGCAGAGCCCGGAGGGGGCCGACTGGGCGGTCCGCTACCCG
Source organism: Kitasatospora sp. NPDC001309 (assembly GCF_042896295.1). Classification (NCBI taxonomy): domain Bacteria; kingdom Bacillati; phylum Actinomycetota; class Actinomycetes; order Kitasatosporales; family Streptomycetaceae; genus Kitasatospora; species Kitasatospora sp. NPDC001309. The sequence continues at coordinate 7,650 of NZ_JBIAXC010000032.1, forward strand.
GTGGCGCACTGAACGGCGGCGCTCCGGCCGCCGCCTTCGTGTAGGGCGCCTTGGTGAAGGGCGCGTTGGTGAAGGGCGCCTTCGTGAAGGGCGCCTTCGTGAAGGACGGCCCCCGGAACGGCAGTTGCCCGTAGCGCCGACCGCCGCCGCTCGGGGCGACGCACAGCGCTACGGGCAACTGGGCCGAGCACGGATCCCGTTCAGACCTCGCCGAAGGCCCCCGCCGCCGCAGCGGACGCGAAGGCGTTCCAGGCCTGGGTGGAGAAGCGCAGCTGCGGACCGGCCGGGTCCTTGGAGTCCCGGACCGCGACCGCTCCCGCAGCCGGTCCGGCGATCTCCACGCAGGCGCCCTGGCCTCCGCTGTGACTGCTCTTGCGCCAACGGGTTCCGTGCTCGGCGGGGGTGCTCATTCGTGGTATCCCTTTTCGATGTCGGCTATCAGCGACCGGCTCTCCGCGACACCGAGTGCGGCCGCTCTCAGGTAGTCGTACAGACCGGTATAGCGGCGCACATCGGTCTCCTTCTCCAGGTAGAGATCGCTCGTCACACCTTCGAAGTAGACAACCGTGGAATCGGCTGACTCCGGGAACTCCAGCAGGGAGAATGTCCCGGTCATACCGGGGTGGGCGCCGTGCGAGAACGGGATCACCTGGATGGTGATGTTCGGGCGCAGGCTCAGCTCCAGCATCTGCCGCAGCTGGCGGGCCATGATCTCGCGACTGCCGACCTCGCGGCGCAGCGCCGCCTCGTCTATGACGGTCCACAGGCTGCCGAGCTGGTTCTCGCCGTGGACGCGCTCCTGGCGCTTCATCCGCACCTGGACCCGGCGCTGCACCGCGATCGCGTCGGTGTCCGGCTGGGTGCCCTCGACCACCGCCTGCGCGTACTGCTCGGTCTGCAACAGGCCGGGGATGAAGGAGGACTCGTAGGCACGGATCGAGGAGGCCTCGGCCTCCAGCCCGATGTAGACGCTGTACGGGGTCGGCATGTCGTTGAAGTCGTGCCACCAGCCGCGCTGGCGGGACTCCTTGGCCATCTCCATCAGGCTGCCGCGCATCTGCTCGTCGGCCACGTTGTACACGTCGCAGAGGTCGCGCACGTCGCGCTGGCTGATGCTGCGGCGGCCGTTCTCCAGGCGGCTGATCTTCGACTGGGAGACCATCAGGCGGCCGGCCACCTCCTCCGCCGTCATCCCCAGGCCCTCGCGGAGTTTGCGCAGCTCGGAGCCGAGGCGTCGGCGGCGCACGGTGGGATTGATGTTCGCGGACACGTCGACCTCCGGCCGAACCTCTGGTGATCGTTGGAACGGCAGCCCTCGGAACACTTCGGACATTGGGACCAACCCCCCTGACTTGGAGCAGCATGTCACCTTGGGCCAGGTCGGCGCCGGGGAATCACAGCAGCGCGGTAGAACAGATCATCGGAAAAGCGCGTCTGTGAGACAGCGGAAGCCCCCAGGTGGTAATGCGGCTCGGCGACTCGAACCGGTAGTTGCGGCGGGCCCCCACGGGCCTGCGGGAACGGCAGAGGGGCGGTCGCCGGGCGACTTGCGTCGCGGGGCGACCGCCCCTCTGTGCTCCTGGTGCTTCTCGTGCTTCCGGTGTGCCCGATGCCTCCGGCGGTGGCGGTGGTGCGGGTGGAACCGGTCGTCCTGGTGGTGCGGAGAAGTGCGAAAGGTCGTTCAGCGCCGCCGAGGGGCGCGAACGGTGCGCCGTGCGCTGCCGGGCGTTCCCTCGGACCTTCCGTCGGACGTGCCGTCGGACGTGCCGTCGGACGTGCCGTCGGATGTGCCGTCCTCCGGGGCGTCGTCAGGGTCGTCGGACGTGCCGCCCGGGTCGTCGCCCGGTACGGGTCCGGCGGCCCGGGTCAGCGCACCCCGACCCGCGGCGCGGGGACCCGCCCGCCCGGGGACCGGCCCGTGGCACGGGCACCGGAGCGACCGGAAGCGGCCCCGGAACCGGCCCCAGGGCCCTGGGATGAACGGTTCTGCTGCGCCGGCAGGCCGTTCTGCACGTCCATCACGGCATGCGCGACCATCCCGCCCAACGGGTCGTACCGGATCAGGTCGCGCAGCCGCGACCGTGAGGACCGGCCCTCGTTGCCCGGGTACAGGTGCTTGCCCAGCCCCACCGAGTGGGCGAGGGCCGCCAGCGCGGCCGTCCGCGGGTCCGGCGGCACGCCGGTGCGGATCGCGGTGTCCAGCCGCTGCTTGATCGCGGCGTTGGTGCAGTCGTCGGACGCCTGGTACCGGGTCGTCGGCAGCACCCCGCACACCTGCCCCGGCACGGCCGTGACCATGCCGCAGCGCTCCAGGTGCGCCAGGTACGTCTGCCGCAGCCCCAGCCGGGGCCCGCCGATCCAGTGCGCCGCGCGGACCGGACTGCCGCGTCGGCGCAGCAGTTCCAGTGCGTGGTCGAGGGTCGGGTCACCGGTCGGTCGTGCGAGCACGACGGCGATCCGGTCACCCTCCGGTACGATCCGTCCGGCCAGGGACAGCTCGACGAGCTGGGCCCCGGCGAGTCCGAGGTCGAGGGTCTGCGGCTGCGCCGTGGTACCCGTGGTCGGGTCCAAAGCGAGCAGCAAGAGTTCCTCGGGAACAGTTCTGCGGCTCTTGCCCATCCAAGCCTCCCCGCGTGGATGAGAGACAGGGTGACGCCTCTCACACGGGCTTGTCGAGTACGCCTCCGAATCGTGACCTTGCGGTGAAGGCGCGGAACCGGCGGCCTCGGGCCCGGCGTCTGACCCTTGAACAGACCGCGTTGCGGCCGTGCGGCGGCAATAAGCCCCGGTCGGGCGGGGTGTGCGCGGCCGGACGGCCGTCGGTGGCGGAGACTGTACAGGTACACGGGGCGGGGCGTCGGCTTCCCGAAATCGGGTCTGCCGGTGCCCCGCCGGGCGTTGAGGAGGCTGGGATACGTGGGCGAGTCCCCCGACAGGGTGCTGAGGGACGGCGAGCGGGAGCGGGACCGCGAGCGCGAACGGAAGGGCGAACGGGAGGGTGCGGCGGCTGCCGGGGCGTCAGCCGGGGCCGTCCGGTCCTCGGCCGACGCCTCGACCGAGGCCTCGACCGAGGCCGCCGCCGACGCGTCCGCTGACGCCTCGCCCGCCGCTGGCACCGCTGCCGACACCGCCGCCGGCACCTCGGCCGACTCCTCCGTGGACGGGCCGAAGGCGGGCACCAAGGGCGGCCCGACGGTGGAGCTCCGTGTCCGGGATGTGGACAGTCGGACGACCATGCTGCGGCTGCCGACGGACGACCGCACCACCGCCCTGCGGCTGCCGGTGGACAACCGGACCACCGCGCTGCGCCTGCCGGAAGAGCTGCGCAAGCGCGCGGACGAGGGCGGTTCCGGCGGCGGCGCGCAGAAGGAGAAGGACGCGCCGGAGACCGACGGTGAGAAGGGGAGCGCCGAGCGGACGCCCGTCGCCGACCCGCGTCTCGCCATCCGGACCACCGCGGCGGCGGAGCCGGTCGGCAAGGTCGGCAAGGCCGACGAGGCCGGCACGGCGGACGAAGCCGACGAGGCCGACGAAGCCGACGGGCCCGATGAGGCGGCGAAGGCCGAGAAGCCGGCGGAGGCCGAGAAGCCGGAGAAGGCCGACGCGCCCGAGACCCCCGGGGCTTCCGAGACCTCCAAGGCCTCCGAGACCCCCGACGCCACCGCGCCCGTCGCACTGACCGGGAACGGGCAGCCCGGTCAGCGCTCGGGCGGGGCGGGGCAGTCGGGCCGGTCCGAGAATCTGGAGAAGCCCGCCCCGCTCCGCACCCCCGCGGCCCCGGCGGCGCCGCCCGCCGCCGGCAGCGTCCCCGAGCCCCCGGAGCCCGCTCCGCTGCCGGAGCCGGACCCGGCCCCCGAACCGCTGCCCCGGCCGGCCCCGAAGCCGGCCCCCACCCCCGCCCCCGCGCCGACACCGCTGCCCGAGCCGGACCGGCGGCCGGTGCCGCCCGTCCCGCCGCTGCCCCGGCCCGAGCCGCTGCCCTCCCAGCAGGTGCCGCCGCGGCCGGAGCCCCGGCCGACTCCGGAGCCCCAGCCCCAGCCCCAGCCCTCGCCGGAGAACACCGCCGAGGCGATGGAGGTGCTCGCCACCCTCAACGCCCGCCCGGTCTCGCCGCTGCGCCGCGCGCTCAAGCGGGTCACCATCTGGACGGCCTTCCTGGCCGTGGTGCTCGGCGTGCTCGTGGTGGGCCAGCTGCTGCGCCCGCTGCCGGACCCGAAGCTGCGGATGACGACCGCGGGCAGTTTCAGCTTCGCCGGCGACCAGTTGGACCTCGCCTGGCCGGCCAAGGGCCAGTCCGCCGCCGAGGTGGTCGGCGTCGGAAGCCTGGGCACCTCGGGTCAGGAGGCGCCGGCCTCGATCGCCAGCGTCACCAAGGTGATGAACGCCTACCTGATCCTGCAGAAGTTCCCGCTCAAGAAGGGGGAGAGCGGCCCCAAGATCAAGGTGGACAAGCAGGCCGCCCAGGAGTCCGGCAACGCCGACGAGTCCCGCGTGACGCTCGTCGAGAACCAGGAGCTCACCGAGTACCAGGCGCTGGAACTGCTGATGCTGCCGTCCGCCAACAACGTGGCCCGGCTGCTCGCCCGCTTCCACTCCGGCTCCGAGGACGCGTTCGTCAAGCAGATGAACGACACCGCGGCCAAGTTCGGCATGACCAACACCACCTACGCCGACCCGGCGGGCTACAACGCGGACACCAAGTCCACCGCGAAGGACCAGCTCAAGCTGGCCGAGCAGGTCATGCAGGACGACATCTTCCGGCAGATCGTCTCCACCCCGGACACCACGTTCAACAACGTGAAGATCTCCAACACCAACAACCTGATCAACCCGAAGACCGGCGTCATCGGCGTCAAGACCGGTTCCAGCACCCCGGCCGGCGGCTGCCTGATGTGGGCCGCCTACAAGGAGATCGGCGGTGTGAAGCGGCTGATCCTCGGCGTCACCCTGGGCCAGCAGGCCACCAGCCCGAACCCCGGTGACGGCATCCTGCCGACCGTGCTCAAGGTCAGCGGCAAGCAGATCCAGGCCGCCCAGAACGGGCTGACCGGCCAGACCGTGGTGAAGAAGGGCGACGTGGTCGCCAGCGTGGACGACGGCCTCGGCGGCAAGGTCTCGGTCGTCGCCACCAACGACCTCGTGGTGCCCGGCTTCCCGGGCGTCACCGGCACCGTCACCCTGGACCCGTCCGCCCTGGGCCACAACGAGAAGGCGGGCAAGGAGGTCGGCACGCTGCGCGTGGGCGCGGGCGACAGCCGGACGGAGGTCCGGGTGGCCCTCCAGAGCGACCTGAACCCGCCGTCCATCGAGTCCCGCCTGCTGCGCCTGCTCTGACCGTCCCGGCGCGGGGGGAGCCGGCCCGCCCGGCTCCCCCCGCGCTGTCCCCCCGTCAGACCCCGGCACCCCCGCCTCCCGGTCCGCCACCCCCGGCCGACCCCTGATCCGGTACGCTGTGAACGGCCTGGTCACCGACCGGCCACGCCTCAGTAGCTCAGGGGATAGAGCACGGCTCTCCTAAAGCCGGTGTCGCAGGTTCGAATCCTGCCTGGGGCACATTCAGAACCGCAGTTCGCAGGCCCTCCGCCCACCCCGGGCGGAGGGCCTGCGGCGTTCCCGTCCCTCCGCTCCCTCGGTCCTCCGGCACCGCCCCCTCGGGGCCGGGTCAGCGGAGCGGACCGTCCAACTCGCTCTCCTCCAGCGGCTCGTCGGCCCGCGGCATGCGGACGGACGGCACGATGACCCGCTGGACCCTGGGCCTGGTGCGCCAGTTGACCCGTCGGACGTCCCGGGCCAGGGCTCCCGGCCGCCAGAGTTCGATCACGGCCGTCACGACGCCCAGCACGGCGCCGGCGGCCAGCCAGCCGGCCAGTACGTCGCTGGGCCAGTGCACCCCGAGGGCGGTCCTGGTCCAGCCGATGGTCAGCACCGTCACCGCGGCCACCGCGCAGGCGGCGGTCCGGCCGCGTCGGCCGACCCGGTACCAGACCAGGCCGACCAGGACGGCACAGGTGATCGCCGAGGCCATGGCGTGCCCGGAGGGGAAGGCCGGGCCGCCCGCGTGCGACACCGGGTCGGAGAAGGCGGGCCGCTGCCGGCCGACGGCCAGCTTGAGCGCCCACTGGGCCGCCCAGCCCACCAGCGCCTGGGCGGCCACCCAGCCGGCCAGCACCCGGGCACCGATCAGCAGGAGCCAGGCGGCCGCACAGCCCAGCAGGATACGCATCGTGACCGGGCCGCCGATGTCGGAGAGGGTCTGCACCGCGGCGGTCCAGATCCGGTGATCGCGTGCGTAGGAGTGCAGTCCGCCGATCCAGTCCTGGTCGAACTCGTGCAGGGGGTGCCAGCGGCCCGTCACCAGCGCCGCCAGGAGGCCGAACAGCGCGGCGCAGCCCAGCGCGACCGACGCGTCCCGGAGGAGGCGGCGATGACGCACGGTGACGGGTCTCGTGCTGTTGGTCAGGTGCATGCCTGACACCTTCCCAGTGCGCTGTGCCGATCGGGAGCTGGAGTGATAGCGATTCGGCATCTTTTGTGCGGAGGACCTGCGTGCGCCGGGGGGCGGGCGCGGGCGGAAGTCGAGGGCGCGCGGGAACGTCCACAAGCGTTCGCCTGTTCAACCCATGGGCGACGGTTGCGTGTGCGGTCGGTGAAGAGGCGTTCCACGGGCGGTCGCGAACGGGCACCCGAGGTGCCCGGGCGGTCACCGAGTGTCCAGGACCGGGGTGAAAACCGGCAGGATACTGCATCACGAGGAAGAATCTGAACGACTTGGGAATGTTGTCCGGAATCTGTTCGTTGGATCGTTACGTGTGAGCCCCTGGGGGCCCGCACTTCTTGCCCTCCAGGGGGGCAGGCAGGCAGACCTCGGCAACACCAGCAAAGGGAGCAAGCATGGCCACCCGTGCCGTCGTTCGCGACAGGGCCGACCGGACTCGCGCGGCCCGCCCGACCAACCTTGAGGCCGACCGCGACCTGGTCGGTATGTACCTCGACGAGATCGCCAGGACGCCCCTGCTCGATGCCGCCGAGGAGGTCGAGCTCTCGCTGCGGATCGAGGCCGGTGTGTACGCCCAGCACCTGCTGGAGGAGAGCGAACTCCCCGACGGCCGGCTCCCCGACGGCATCACGCGCGAGGAGCTGGAGACGATAGCCGCCGACGCCGAGCGCGCCAAGGACGTCTTCATCCGCTCGAACCTGCGCCTGGTGGTGGCCGTCGCCCGGCGCTACCCGCGCAGCGGCCTGCCCCTGCTGGACCTCATCCAGGAGGGCAACGCCGGTCTGGTGCGCGCCGTCGAGAAGTTCGACTACGCCAAGGGCTTCAAGTTCTCCACCTACGCGACGTGGTGGATCCGGCAGGCGATCACCCGCTCGATCGCCGACCAGTCCCGCACCATCCGGCTGCCCGTGCACCTGGTCGAGGAACTCGGCCGGATCCGCCGGGTGCAGCGGGAGAAGTCCAAGGAGCTGGGCCGTGAGGCGGAGCCGGCCGAGATCGCGGCCGAGCTGGACACCACCGAGGCCCGGATCAAGGACGTGCTGGACTGGGCGCGGGACCCGGTCAGCCTCAACATGTCGGTCGACGACGAGGGCGAGACCCAGTTCGGCGACCTGGTGGAGGACACCGGGGCGACGTCCCCCGAGGACGCCGTGATGGTGATGCTCCGCCGCGAGGAGCTGGACGGCCTGATCGGGCGGCTGGACGACCGCACCGCCTCGATCATCCGCTCCCGCTACGGCATGGAGGACGGCCGCGAGCGCACCCTCACCGAGGTGGGCAAGCAGCACGGCCTCACCCGTGAGCGGATCCGGCAGATCGAGAAGCACGCCCTGGCCGAGCTCAAGAAGATCGCCGACCACGCGGGCTTCGAGGCCGCCTGACGGCCGGCGGCCGAGGCCGACCACCCGGGCCCGGGTGCGGAGTGCTCCGCACCCGGGTCGGCGCGTGTCGTCGGGAGCCTCGCGAGGCTTCTACGCTGAAAGGACAGGTCGGACCGCGAGCAGGGGAGTGGACGAGATGAGCGAGCAGGAACAAGGGCAGGCGCAGGAACCGGGGCGCGAACAGGGCCAGGGCCGGGCGCGGGGGGGCACCCCCGCCCCTCCCTCCCCCTCCCTCCCACCCTCCGCCTCCACCCCACCCTCCGCCTCCACCCCACCCACCACCACCCCTCCCGCCTCCACCACCTCCACCTCCGCCAAGGCCCGCCTGGTCTTCCGCGACCCGCTGGACCAGCAGTCCAGGGACGACACCGACGCCGGCTGGGGCGATCGCCCCGGGGCGGGTGCCGGCGGTGGGCGGGGGCTGGACTGGTACCTGAGCCAGCGCCCGCCGCACCACGGCGACTGAGGGACTTCCTAGCGCGCCACGACCAGCGCGTCGCGGATCTCGGTCAGCAGTTGGACCTCCTTGGCCTCGGCCTCGGCCGCCACCTCGGCGGCGCTCTTCCGCTTGGCCGCCATCCGGTTCATCGGCACGATCAGCACGAAGTAGACGACGGCGGCGGTGATCAGGAACTGCAGGAGGGCGCTGAGCACCGACCCCCACAGGATGAGGATCCCGGACGTGACCTCACCGGTGGCGCTCACCTCGCAGGGCCCCTTGAGGCAGGAACTGTAGGACGCCAGGTCCTTCGTCCCGAACACGCCGACGATCGGATTGATCACGCCTTTGACGAAGGCGTTGACGATGTTGGTGAAGGCCGCGCCGATGACCACGGCGACGGCGAGTTCGACGACATTTCCACGCAGCAGGAATTCCTTGAAGCCTTTCATGCCGCCTCGAACGACGAAGTCGTCGCCGGGTTACGGGTGATCTTCCGGAAGCCCGGATTGACAACCCGTACGGCCCACGCCGCCGCCCGGGGGCGGTGGCAGCCCGGCCCGCGCGGGCCCGGAGGCGAATGCCGCGGCCGCCGCGAGCAGCACCAGCGCGGGCACCCCGCCCCGCCGTCGGACGGCCCGGCGCCAGCGGTGCCACCCGCCGCAGCCGCGCCGGATCGGCGGGAAGCTCGGCACCTCCCGCCGGGGCGGTACGGAGGGGGCGGGCAGCGGGAGGGGCAAGGTCGTGGTCGTCATCGGGACACCTCCGGAATTAGGTGGGTCTTGCTCGGTGTCCCCTACCTTGCGCGGATGCGCCGTGCCCCGGAAGTCGATTCCCACAGCCTGTGGACAAACCCGCCCCTGTGGACAACTTCGTACACCCGCACGAGTTGTTTCGATTCCGGAAGTTGACGGCGGTGCGCGGAAAGGCCCGCCCGGCGCGCGAAAGACCTGCCGCGACACGCGAAAAGGCCCGCCGTCCCCGCGTGGAGCGGGGCCGACGGGCCTTCCCGTGAGACCGGGGTCAGCCGGCGGCCGGAGCCGGGCTGCTGGACGAGCTGGACGAACTCGACGTGCTCGACGTGCTCGAAGAACCGGACGACGAGCCGGCCGAGCCGGAGCCCGACGACGTCGAGGAGCCGGTCGACGAGCCGGAGGACGATCCGGAGCTCACCGAGCTGCTGGAGGACGAACGGCTGTCGGTCCGGTAGAAGCCCGAGCCCTTGAACACGACGCCCACGGCCGAGAAGACCTTGCGGAGCCGTCCCTGGCAGTCGGGGCACGTGGTCAGCGCCTCGTCGGTGAACTTCTGCACCGCCTCCAGGCCGTTGCCGCACTCGGTGCACTGGTACTGGTACGTGGGCACTTGTCTTCCTCCTGGCACTCTCGCCTGATGAGTGCTAACGATGGTCAATGATGCGGTATTCCGTTGGATCAGTCCAGCGAATCCGGTGTGAGATGAGCCGGTACCGAGTCACCGACGACCGCGCGTTCAGCCCTTCGCGGCACCGACCAGCTGTGCCGCGCCGCCGAGGTCGGCCGAGGAGGCCACCACGCGGCCCGCCCCGCCCGGGGCCACCAGCAGGTGCCGCAGCGACACCAGTGCGATCACACCCAGCCCGGCGCCGACCAGCGGCACCAGGAACCCGGCGGACGGCCCGTGGGCGTCGATCAGCCGCCCGGCCACCATCGAGCCGACCGCCAGGCCCAGGCCGATGGCGCCGGTCAGCCAGGTGAAGGCCTCGGTCTTGGCCCCGTCCTCGACCAGGGTCTCGACGAGGGTGTAGCCGCTGATCAGGGTCGGCGCGATGGCCAGGCCGCAGACCAGCGCGGCGATCGAGAGCGTGACCAGGTTCGGCATCGCCCACAGCGTGGAGCAGCCCGCCACCAGCAGCGCGTAGCTGACCACCATCCGCTGCTGGACGGCCCGCCGCCAGGCGATGACGCCGTAGAGCACGCCCGCGACCATCGAGCCGCCGGCGAAGATTCCGTACACGGTGCCGGCCGCGTCGTGCTGGCCGACCGAGTCGGCGAAGGCGTTCACCGAGACCTGCATGCCGCCGAACACGGCCCCGACCCCGAGGATCACCCCGGCCAGCAGCCGGACGCCGGGGGAGGACAGTGCGGAGGCGCGCCGGACGCCGGGCTCCGGGGTGATCCGGGCGGGTGCGGTGCGGCGCTGGGCGGCGAAGACCAGGCCGCCGACGAAGGTCAGCGCGGCCTCGACGACCAGGGCGGTGGCCGGGTTCACCGAGGTGGCGATGTTGGCGGCCAGGATCGGGCCGATCACGAACGTGAACTCGTCCGTCACGGACTCGAAGGCGAAGGCGGTGCTCACCTTGGCCGACGCGGAGGCGGACGCGCCCTCGGCGCCGATGGTGGCGATCCAGCGGGCCCGGACCATCGCGCCGATCTGCGGAACGCTCGCGCCGGCCGGGACGGCGGCCAGGAACAGGCTCCAGGCGGGCGCGTGGCCGAGCGCCAGCGCGATCAGCAGGCCGACCGAGGCCGCGTGCACCACGACGGTCGGGACGAGGACGGCGGCCTGCCCGTACCGGTCGGCGAGCCGTCCGGTCTGCGGGCCGAGCAGGGCCTGGGCGACGGCGGCGATGGCCGTGACGGTGCCCGCGGTGCCGTAGGAGCCGTGGGTGTCCTTGACCAGGAGCAGGATGCCCATGCTGAGCATCGCGTAGGGCATGCGCGCGATGAAGGCGGGGGCCAGGAAGGTCCAGGCTCCGGGCGTGCGCAGCAGCGCGCCGTACCCGACCTTGGCCGGTGTCGCGGCGTCGGTGGTCGCGCTGTTCGGGGTGCTGTCCGCGGTGTCCGGAGCGCTGTCCGCGGTGGTCTCGACCGTTCGGCGGGCCGTCACGGTCGGTCCTTCCTGCTGCCTGGTAGCGCGGCAGGGCATGGGGTGGCCCCGACGGCGCCGAGAGTCGTCCTCTCGCGCGTCGACCGGGGTAGATACCGGGCCGGCCGGGCCTGGTGGGCCGGGGCCGGACCGCGGCCGCCGAGCGGTCGCGCCAACTCTGCGTCAGGCAGATGCTGGGGGTGTTCTAACGGTAGTCATACGGCGTGGTCGTACCACCATACAGTTACGCGCGTAGATCCCGCCAGACCACCCAGGCCACCCGAGCCACCCGGGCCCCTCAGGCCTTTCAGGTCACCCGAGCCACCCCGGCGGCGCCTCAGCGCCCGTTCAGCCACCCCGCCAGCTTGCCGCCCTTGTCCACGGCCCGCAGCCGCCGCTCGGCCGCCTCGCCGACCTCGTCCGTGGTGACCACCAGCAGCTCGTCCCCGCCGCGCAGCATCGTCGCCTTGTCCGGCACGAAGGAGCTGCCGTCCCGTACGACCAGGGTGACCGCCGCCCCCTTGGGCAGCCGCAGCTCGCTGACCTCCACGCCGGACATCTTGGAGGTCGGCGACAGCGTGACCGAGAGCAGGTGCCCGTGCAGCTTCTCCAGTGGCGCGGACTCGATGTCGAGGTCCTGGCCCATGGCGCCCTCGCCGATCCGCAGCCGCTTGGCCATCCAGGGCAGGGTCGGGCCCTGGAGCAGGGTGAAGACCACGACCAGGATGAAGACGATGTTGAACACGTCGTCGGCCTTGTGCGCCCCGGAGACCACCGGGATGGTGGCGAGGACGATGGGCACCGCCCCGCGCAGTCCGGCCCAGCTCAGCAGTGCCTGCTCGCGGACGGGCACCTTGAACGGGGTGAGCGTGAGCACCACGGACAGCGGCCGGGCGAGGAAGACCAGCACCCCGCCGACCACCAGCGCGGGGACCACCGCGTCGCCCATGGTCTCGGGCGAGGCGAGCAGTCCGAGCAGCACGAACATCCCGATCTGCCCGATCCAGGCGAGCCCGTCGGCGAAGCCGCGGACGGCCGGGCCGTGCGGCAGCTTGGAGTTCCCGAGGATCACCGCGCTGATGTAGACGGCGAGGAAGCCGGAGCCGTGCAGCAGCGCGCCGCCGGCGTAGGCGAGCACGGTCAGGGCGACCACGGCGATCGGGTACAGGCCGGAGGACGGCAGGGCGACGTGCTTGACGGCGAACGCGCCGAGCTTGCCGACGGCCAGGCCCACCGCGGCGCCGATCGCCAGTTCGGCGGCGATCGTGGCGAGCAGCATGTACCAGGAGTCCAGCTCGCCGGTGGAGGCGAAGGCGACGACCAGGATGACCACGGGCGCGTCGTTGAAGCCGGACTCGGCCTCCAGCAGGCCGGTGAGCCGGTGCGGCAGCGGGACCATCCGCAGCACCGAGAAGACGGCGGCGGCGTCGGTGGAGGAGACGATCGCGCCGAGCAGCAGCGAGGTGCGCCAGTCCAGGCCGACCAGCCAGTGCGCGCCGGCCGCGGTGACGAAGACGCTGACACCGACGCCGACGGTGGCCAGGACGGTGGCCGCCGGCATGGCGGGTCTGACCTCGCGCCAACTGGTCTTGAGGCCGCCCTCGGCGAGGATCACCACGAGTGCCGCGTAGCCGAGCACCTGGGTCAGTTCGGCGTTGTTGAAGGTGACGCCGATCCCGTTCTGGCCCAGTGCCACGCCGATCCCGAGGTAGATCAGCAGACTGGGCAGCCCTGATCGGGTCGAGAACCGGACGGCGACCACTGCGAAGAGCAGGATCACGGAGGCTTCGAGCAGGAGCTGGTTCAGGTGGGCGACGTTCACGCAGTGGCACCTCGGGCAGGCATGGGCGGGCGGGGTGTCAGGTGGTGCCGGGCCGGGCGGTGCCGGACCGTCGACCCGTTAAGAAGTCGTCAATGCTCCTGTTGCGGATCGTTACTCAGTCTAACATTTTGCCATATCTTTAGTTTCATTGCCTACTTCCTTCCTCGTCGCGCCCGCCGTGCGTGCCCTCGGGGCGCCCACCGGCCCCTTCCGGGCCGCCCGTTGACCGCCTCCGATCCCGCCGGGAGCGTCCCCCGTGCACGCCGGCCGTCCGACTCGGCCTAATGTGGTGCCCTGTCACGGCCCCAGGCCCTGGACACGCCCGCCCGCCCCGAAGTCAGGACCGCAAGGACCCAGATGCCCCGCTCGAAGAAGTTCCGGCGCGCCCGTCTGATCGTGATCGTGCTGGTCGTGCTGCTGGTGGCCGGTGTCGGCTACGGCGGCTACCGCGGGGTCACCGCGGTCCGCGCCTCCTTCCCGGAGGTGGACGGCACGGTCAAGGTGGCGGGCCTGAGCGCGCCGGTCGACGTCAAGCGCGACGCCAACGGCATCCCGCAGCTGTACGCGGACACCAGCGAGGACCTGTTCCGCGCCCAGGGCTACGTCCAGGCCCAGGACCGCTTCTGGGAGATGGACGTCCGGCGGCACATCACCGCGGGCCGGCTGTCCGAGATGTTCGGCGACGGCCAGGTCGACACCGACTCCTTCATCCGCACCATGGGCTGGCGGCAGGTGGCGCAGAAGGAGTACGACACCAAGCTCTCGCCGGAGACCAAGAAGTACCTCCAGGCCTACGCGGACGGCGTGAACGCCTGGCTCGCCGAGCACCCCGGCGGGGAGAAGGCCTCGCTGGAGTACGCCATGCTCGGCGCGGTCAACAGCGGCTACAAGCCCGAGCAGTGGACCCCGGTCGACTCGGTGGCCTGGCTCAAGGCGATGGCCTGGAACCTCTCCGGGAACCTCCAGGAGGAGATCGACCGCTCGCTGCTGGCCCAGGACTTCGGCCCGGACAAGATCGCCGAGCTGTACCCGGACTACCCGTACGCCCGCAACGGCACGATCGTGAAGACCGGCACCGTCAACGGCGACACCTACCGCCCGGCCGACGGCTCGGCCCCGTCCGGCGCCGCCCCCGGCGCGGGCACCGCCCAGGGCGCGGCCACCACCAAGGCGCTGCTGCAGGGCCTCACCGACCGGATCGACGGGATGCCGCAGCTGCTCGGCCGCCCCGGCCAGGGCATCGGTTCCAACTCCTGGGTGGTCGCCGGCTCGCACACCACCACCGGCAAGCCGCTGCTGGCCAACGACCCGCACCTCGGCCCCGGCCTGCCCTCGGTCTGGTACCAGATGGGCCTGCACTGCCGGACCGCCTCGCCGGCCTGCCAGTTCGACGTCACCGGGTTCACCTTCGCCGGCATGCCCGGCGTGGTGATCGGCCACAACAAGGACGTCTCCTGGGGCTTCACCAACCTGGGCGCCGACGTGACCGACCTCTACCTGGAGAAGGTCACCGGCCCGGACACCTACCAGGTGGACGGTAAGGACGAGAAGTTCGACCTCCGCAAGGAGACCATCAAGGTCGCCGGCGGCGAGGACCGCACCATCACCGTCCGCACCACCCGCACCGGCGCCCCGCTCATCTCGGACGTCAGCACCGAGCAGCAGAACGTCGGCAAGTACGCCCCCAACGGCAGCTCCGCCCCCGACCGCGGCACCGGCGGCTACGGCGTCGCCCTGCAGTGGACGGCGCTGAGCCCGGGCAGGACCATGGACGCGGTCTTCGAACTGGACCGGGCCCGCAACTGGGACGAGTTCCGCGCCGCCGCCAAGGACTTCGCCGTCCCCGCGCAGAACCTGATCTACGCCGACAGCAAGAACATCGGCTACCAGGCCCCGGGCGTCATCCCGGTGCGCGGCAAGGGCGACGGCTCGATGCCGGCCCCGGGCTGGGACTCCTCGTACCAGTGGAAGCCGGACCCGGTCCCCTTCACCGCCCTGCCGTACAGCCTCAACCCGGCGGCCGGCTACATCGTCACCGCCAACCAGGCCGTGGTGGACCCGAGCTACAAGTACAGCCTCACCAAGGACTGGGAGTACGGCACCCGGGCCAAGGAGATCACCGACCAGATCGAGGGCCTGCTCAAGAACAACGGCAAGATCTCGCCGGACGACATGCAGACCCTCCAGCTGGACAACACCAGCATCATGGCCAAGACGCTGGTCCCGCTGCTGCTCAAGCAGCGGATCGACGACCCCTACGTGCGCGAGGCCCAGGACCTGCTCAAGGACTGGAACTTCCACCAGGACGCCGACTCGGCCGCCGCCGCCTACTACAACGGCGTCTGGCGCAACCTGCTCAGCCTGGCCTTCGGGCAGAAGTTCCCGGCCGACATCCGGGCCAAGGACAACTGCCTGCTGGTGCGCCAGCAGGACGACCCGACCAAGCCGGACAGCTCCAGCAAGATCGTCACCCAGTGCGGCACCCGCGACCCGAGCAAGGCCCAGCCGGACGGCGGCGACCGCTGGACCGAGGTCGTGCGCACCCAGCTCGACAAGCCCGACAGCTCCTGGTGGACGTACATCGACTCCGACCACAAGGAGCAGAAGGGCCTGGACAACCTGCTCAAGGAGGCGATGAAGAACGCCCGGCAGGACCTGACCTCGCTGCTCGGCAAGGACATCTCCACCTGGAGCTGGGGCCGCCTGCACAAGCTGGAGCTGCGCGAGCAGACCCTCGGCACCGACAACTCCTCGATCGCCTCCGGCCTCGTCCACAAGCTGCTCAACCGCGGCCCGTACCGCCTCTCCGGCGGCTCGGCGGCGGTCGACGCGGCCGGCTGGAACGCGGCGGCGGGCTACCAGGTGGACTGGATCCCGTCGATGCGGATGGTGGTCGACCTGAACGACCTGGACTCCTCGCGCTGGGTCAACGTCGGCGGCGCCTCGGGCCACGCCTTCCACCAGAACTACAACGACCAGACCGACCTCTGGCTCAAGGGCAAGCTGCTGACCTGGGCCTACACGCCGGACGCGGTCGAGAAGGCCACCAAGCACAAGCTGGTGCTCACCACGGGCTGAGGCCCGTCCCGAGCCCGCGCGGCCCCGCCCTCCTCCCCGGGAGAGCGGGGCCGCCGCCGTCCCGGCCGCCGCCTCAGCCGCCGCCGTCCCGGCCGAGCGCCCGCACCCCGGAGGGCGTGACCGCGAGGTCCACCGGCAGGTCGTGCGGCTCGGCCGGCACCCGCTCCAGCAGCTCGTGCTCGTACAGCAGCACCGCCAGGACCGGCCGCGCCCCGGCCCGCTCCAGCCGGGCCAGCACCCGGTCGTAGCTGCCCCCGCCGCGGCCCAGCCGCAGCCCGGCGGCGTCCACCGCCAGGCCCGGCAGCAGCACCACCGAGGCCCCCGTGACGGCCTCCGGCCCGAGCCGCGGCCCGACCGGCTCCAGCAGCCCGCGCCCGGCCGCGGCCAGCGCCGCCGGCCCCGCGTACTCGGCCCAGTCCAGGTCGTTGTCGGGCAGCAGCACCGGCAGCAGCACCCGGACGCCGCTCTCCCGCAGCGCGTCCAGCAGCGGACGCGTCCCGGGCTCCGCGCCCACCGACACGTACGCGGCCACCGTGCTGCCCGGCGCGGCCAGTTCCCGCGCGTGTCCGGCCAGCGCGAGTGCCGCCCGCGCGCGCCCCTCGGCGGTGAGTGCGCGGCGCCGCGTCAACAGCCGTGTCCTCAGGTCGCTCTTCTCGTTGTGCACCGGATCCTCCACGTCCGAAAACCGTGACGCGCAGAGCCTGACACGCGAAAGGGCGCCCCGATTGTCCACCCCGTTGCTGGTCCAGGCCCTGGCCGCGCTGAGCGCCCCCGCGCTGGCCGGCGCCACCGTGCTCGGACTGCGCGCGCGCCGGGAGCGGGCCGGGGCGGCCGCCGACCGGGAACGGCTGACCGGCCGGATCGCCGAACTGGAGGAGCGCTGCGCCGAGCTGGAGCGGACCGCCTCCTGCGACCCGCTCACCGGCGTCTGGAACTACCGCCACCTGCAGCTCACCCTGGACCGGGAGATCGAACGGGCCCGCCGCGCCGAGCACACCGGCCAGGCCGAGGGCCCGCGCCCGCTGGCCGTCCTGCTGCTGGAGATCGCCGGCTTCGACGCGGTGCTCGCCGAGCACGGCCGGGCCCGCGGCAACGCGATACTGCGCGACCTCGCCCAGCGGCTCGCCATGGAGATCCGCCGCGCCGACACCCTGGGCCGCTACAGCGGCGAGGAGTTCCTGGTGGTGCTCCCGGACACCGGCGCCGAGGGCGCCGCGCAGGTCGCCGAGCGGCTGGTCTGGTCGGTGCGCCGGCACCTGCTGCTCGACTGGTCCTCCGGCACCCGGGCGCCCCGTCCGGCAGGGGGCAACGGCCTGACCGCCGCCGTCGGCATCGCCGTGCTCCCCGAGGACGGCGCCCACGCGGCCGTCCTGCTGCGCTCCGCCGACGGGGCCCTGGCCGCCGCCCGCCGCGCCGGCGGCGACTGCTGGCGGCTGGCGCCGGGCCCCGGCCGCCCCGCCGGGCCCCGTGAGCAGCCCGCATCCGGGCCGGAGCGGGCGCCGACTCCCGAACGTGACCGTTCGGAAAAGCCGGGTAGTCTGTCGGCCTGTACCGGAGGGGACCCCCTGGCCCAGCCGGTCGCTTCCCATACGCCCGCCACCGTGGCCGTGCCCCGGGACGTGCTGTCCTAGCCGCCCGACCGCGCTCGGCCGGGCGAAAACGTGCCTGAGTAAGGTAAACGCATGACGACGACCACCTCCCGTATTCCGGTAACCAAGGCCGTGGTACCCGCGGCCGGACTGGGCACCCGCTTCCTCCCGGCGACCAAGGCCACCCCGAAGGAGATGCTGCCCGTCGTCGACAAGCCGGCCATCCAGTACGTCGTCGAGGAGGCCTCCGCCGCCGGCCTCTCCGACATACTGATGGTCACCGGCCGCAACAAGCGCGCGCTGGAGGACCACTTCGACCGCGCCTACGAGCTGGAGGAGCTCCTCGTCCGCAAGGGCGACGAGGACCGCCTGCGCCGGGTCCGCGAGTCCGTCGAGCTGGCCAACATGCACTACGTCCGCCAGGGCGACCCGAAGGGCCTCGGCCACGCCGTCTCCGTCGCGGAGCAGCACGTCGCCGGCCAGCCCTTCGCCGTCCTGCTCGGCGACGACCTGATCGACCCGCGCGACCCGCTGCTCGCCCGCATGATCGAGGTGCAGCAGGAGCTCGGCGGCTCGGTCGTCGCCCTCATGGAGGTCGACCCCTCCCAGATCCACCTCTACGGCTGCGCGGCCGTCAAGGCGAACGGCTTCGGCGAGGACGTCTTCCAGGTGACCGACCTGGTCGAGAAGCCCGAGCCGGGCGAGGCGCCCTCCAACTACGCCGTCATCGGCCGCTACGTCCTCGACCCGCTGGTCTTCGACGTGCTGCGCGAGACCCCGCCCGGCCGCGGCGGCGAGATCCAGCTCACCGACGCCCTGCGCGAGCTGACCACCCGCGACGCCGAGGCCGGCGGCCAGGTGCACGGCGTGCTCTTCAAGGGCCGCCGCTACGACACCGGCGACCGCGCCGACTACCTGCGCGCTATCGTCCGACTGGCCGCCGAACGCGAGGACCTGGGCCCGGAGTTCCGCTCCTGGCTGCGGGAGTTCGTCGGTTCCGAGCTGCAGGACTGATCTCACGACACAGAGAGCGAGCCGCCGATGACCCGGTCCACGGAGCACACCACCACCCCCGCAGCCTGCTGCGACGGGTCCGCGGACCGGGCACCGGCGGCTCCTCGCTTCTGGACGGTGGACGAGCACCGCGCCGACGTCCTGGCCGCGGTCGGCCCGCTGCCCGCGATCGAGCTCCAGCTGCTCGACGCCCAGGGCTGCCGACTGGAGGAGGACGTGGTCGCCGAGGGCGACCTGCCGCCCTTCGACAACAGCTCGATGGACGGCTACGCCGTCCGCACCGCCGACACCCGGGGCGCCACCGAGGCCTACCCCTCGGTGCTCGCCGTGGTCGGCGACATCGCGGCCGGCGCGGGCGACCTGCCCAAGGTCGGCCCCGGCCGGGCCGCCCGGATCATGACCGGCGCCCCGGTGCCGCCCGGCGCCCAGGCGGTCGCCCCGGTCGAGTGGACCGACGGCGGCACCGGCACCGGGACGGCCGCCGCCGCGATGACCGCGCCGGTGCCGGACGAGGAGGTCCGGGTGCTGCGCCCGGTCGCCGAGGGCGCCCACATCCGCCGCCGCGGCAGCGACGTCGCCGCCGGCACCACCGTCCTGGAGGCCGGCACCCGGCTCGGCCCCACCCAGCTCGGCCTGCTCGCCGCGATCGGCCGGGCCACCGTGAAGGTCCGCCCGCGGCCCCGGGTCGTGGTGCTCTCCACCGGCAGCGAGCTGGTCCAGCCCGGCGAGCCGGTCGGGCCCGGGCAGATCTCCGACTCCAACAGCTTCACCCTCACCGCGGCCGCCCAGGAGGCCGGCGCCATCGCCTTCCGGGTCGGTGCCGTCCCCGACGACGCCGACCGGCTGCGCGCCGTGCTGGAGGAGCAGCTCGGCCGGGCCGACCTGATCGTCACCAGCGGCGGGGTCAGCGTCGGCGCGTACGACGTGGTCAAGGAGGTCTTCGAGTCCTACGGGGGAGTCGACTTCCGCAAGCTGCGGATGCAGCCCGGCAAGCCCCAGGGCTTCGGCCGGATCGGCGGCGCGGCCGGGGTGCCGCTGCTCGCCCTGCCGGGCAACCCGGTGAGCGCCTACATCTCCTTCGAGCTCTTCGTCCGCCCGGTGATCCGCACCATGCTGGGCGCGACCGACGTCCACCGCCCGGTGGTGCGCGCGCTCTGCCCGTCCGCGCTGCGCTCCCCGGCCGGGCGCCGGCAGTTCCTGCGCGGCCGGTACGCGGCGGACGGCACCGTGCGGCCGGTGGGCGCCGCCGACTCGCACCTGGTCGGGGCGCTGGCCCGGGCGAACTGCCTGATCACCGTTCCCGAGGAGGTCACCGAGCTGCCCGCCGGCAGCGAGGTCGACGTGGTGCTGCTGGACTCCTGAGCGTTCCGCGGGCGGCGGGTCAGCAGCGCCCCGGGGCGAGCGGGCGGCGGCAGAGCGGTACGGTAGCGCGGTATTCGACCTGCGCGCCCCTGGAGTTACCCGTGACGACACCGAATCCCGGCGACCGCCTCACCCACGTCGACGACCGGGGCGCCGCCCGGATGGTCGACGTCTCCGAGAAGGCCGCCACCGCGCGCACCGCCGTCGCGGCCGGGCGGGTCAGGGTCTCGCCGCGGGTGGTGGCGCTGCTGCGCGGCGAGGGCGTGCCCAAGGGCGACGCCCTCGCGGTGGCCCGGATCGCCGGGATCATGGGCGCCAAGCGGACCCCGGACCTGATCCCGCTCTGCCACCCGATCGCGGTCTCCGGCGTCGAGGTCGACCTCACCGTCGGCGACGACGCGGTCGAGATCACCGCCACCGTGCGCACCGCCGACCGCACCGGTGTCGAGATGGAGGCGCTGACCTCGGTGACGGTCGCCGCGCTGACCGTGATCGACATGGTCAAGGCGGTCGACAAGGGCGCGAGCATCGAGTCCGTCCGGGTGCTCAGCAAGACCGGCGGCAAGAGCGGCGACTGGTTCGCGCCGGAGGTTTCGGCGTGAGCGAGCGGAGCGAGCGAGCCGTCAAGAGGTGCGGATGGGCGAATGCCCCTGCCGAGCGAAGCGAGGTGGGCGCATGAAGGCGCTCGCGGTGACGGTCTCCAACCGGGCCTCGGCCGGGGTGTACGAGGACAAGGGCGGCCCGCTGCTGGTGGCGGGTCTGACCGCGATGGGCTTCACCGTCGACGGCCCGCGGGTCGTCCCGGACGGCGAGCCGGTCGAGGCCGTCCTGCGCGAGGCCGTCGCCGCCGGCTACGACGTGGTGCTGACCACCGGCGGCACCGGCATCTCGCCGATGGACCTCACCCCCGAGATGACCGCCCGGGTGATCGACCGGCAGGTCCCCGGCATCGCCGAGGCCGTCCGCGCGTACGGCCGCGACAAGGTGCCGACCGCGGCGCTCTCCCGCGGGCTGTCCGGGCTCGCCGGACGTACCCTGATCGTCAACCTGCCGGGTTCGACCGGCGGCGTCAAGGACGGTCTGGCCGTCCTGGAGCCGCTGCTCGCGCACGCCGTCGACCAGCTCGGCGGCGGGGACCACCCCCGGCCCGACGCACCGGCTTCCGGGACCGAAGCATCGAGGAGAGGGCACTGAACGCCGGCTGGCCGGTAGAACTCCACGAGGGGGAGGTCGTGCTGCGCCCGATCCGGGCCCGCGACCAGCGCGAGTGGCAGGAGGTGAGCCGCCGCAACCGGGACTGGCTGCGGCGCTGGGAGGCCACCGTGCCGCCCGGCCCGGCCGGCCAGGCCGCCGGGCCCCGCCCGACCTACCGGCAGATGGTCCGCTTCCTGCGCGGCGAGGCCTCGGCGGGCCGGATGCTGCCCTTCGTGGTGCTCCACAAGGGCCAGCTGGTCGGCCAGTTGACCGTCGGCGGGATCACCTGGGGCTCGATGTGCTCGGCCAACGTCGGCTACTGGATCGACGAGGCGGTGGCCGGCCGGGGCATCATGCCGACGGCCGTGGCGCTGTCGGTGGACCACTGCTTCCACACCCTCGGACTGCACCGGATCGAGGTCTGCATCCGCCCGGAGAACGGCCCGAGCCGACGGGTGGTGGAAAAGCTCGGCTTCCGTGCGGAGGGAATGCGCCCGCGCTATCTCCACATCGACGGGGACTGGCGGGACCACCTGGTCTACGCCCTGACCGCCGAGGAGGTCCCGGAGGGGATGCTGGAACGCTGGCGGACGCTCAGTTCCGGCCGCGAGCCGCGTAATTGAATATTTGTTCGAAAGAAATATCGATATGGCATCGACGCGGTGGCGGACCGTCACAAACACCGGCAAAATAGTCGGAGAATCAGCTTGATCACACGACACGCCGCGCCAAATTGCTGCCGGGCCTTCCCCGTCGCCCGTACGGTGTGAATCGTGAGCAGTAGCGGCCTTATCTACGCCGTCATCGTAGGGGCCTGGGCCGCCTATCTGGTGCCCATGTGGCTCCGCAGGCAGGACGAACTCAACGAGGCGCGCCCGACGGAACGCTTCAGCACCGCCATCCGCCTGCTGGCCGGGCGTTCGGCGCTGGAGCGACGGGCAGCCCGGGCCCTGGGTGACGAATCGCGTGACGACGAGCACAGCAGCGACGGCCCCCCCGAGCGGGACGCGGCCGACTCCGGCGACCCCGCCGTGCGGGAGCCCGAACCACCGGTGGAGCGGCCGGCCGAACGGCCGGCCCCGGTGCGGCAGGTCGGGTCCGAGCGCCGGGCGCTGCTGCTGGCCCGTCGGCGCCGGATGGTCACCGCCCTCTTCCTGGCCTTCGCGCTCGGCGCGGTGGTCGCCGCGGTGGCGGGCCTGGCCTTCCTCTGGGTCCCGGCCGTGCCGGCGGTCCTGCTCACCCTCTACATCGGCCACCTGCGCAAGTTGGAGCGCCAGCGGTACGAGGTGAAGCTGGACCGCGACCGGGCCGCCCAGGCGGCCGAGCGGCTGCGCCAGCGCGAGCGGCAGCGCGCCGAGGACCCGGCGGACGACCGGCCGACGGTCGAGGCGCCCGCCCCGGACGACGACGCCCCGCCCGCGCCCGCCGGGCACCGCTCCGGCCGCCGTCCGCACCTGCGGCTGGCCGCCGATCCGGAGCAGGCCACCGTCGCGGTGCCCTCCGCCTCCGCGGTGGCCGAGGCGACCGAGCACGAGGAGTGGGTCGACGGCATGCGCGAGCGCGGTGCGGCCGGCCCCGACTCCTGGGAGCCGGTGCCCGTCCCGCTGCCGACCTACGTCACCGCGCCGGTCGCCCCCCGGGTCTCCCGCGGCCTGGACCTCTCGGCCCCCGGCACCTGGACCGCCGGCCGGCCCGCCGAGTCCCGCACCACCCCGCTGTTCGACCAGTACGCCGAAGCCCCGGCTCCGCAGTCCCGCCCCCGCGCGGCCAACGAATGACCGCCGTGACCGCCCCCGACCAGGGGGGTGGTCACGGACCCCCTCCGAAAGGTGCTAGAGTTTCTTCTCGTTGGGGCTGTGGCGCAGTCCGGTAGCGCACCTCGTTCGCATCGAGGGGGTCAGGGGTTCGAATCCCCTCAGCTCCACCCAACGGACCGGTTCCGACCGGCCCAGCAGATCCCGCCGGGAGTTCAACTCCCGGCGGGATTTCGCGTTTTGACGCCCCGGAAGCCCCGGGCCGTCCGCTCCGTGACCGAGCTCACAGCGCCCCCGCCGGGCGGAATTCGTTGTGCTTCCGGGCCCAGGGGGCTCTCAGAGGGGTCGGTTATGGTGGGTGGGCCCAGACGGTGACGAGGGAACGATCTGGTCTATCTCAACGGGGTGCCATCGCGGTGCGCGAGTTCGGTCTGACACGGTGGACGCGACAGGCGGACCCGGAGGGGCCCGAGGGCGGCCCGGCGAGCGGAAGACCGAATTCCTGGACCATCGCGGCGGCCTGCGTGGCCGTGCTGTCGGTGGCGGCCTTGGTCCTCCAGCGCCACCTGCACGGGGCGAACATGGTCGACATGCTCGTCTACCGGGCCGAGGGCCAGGCCGTGGTCAACGGCGACGACCTGTACGCGATGCGGCTGCCCGGCTGGGACCTCCCGGCCACCTACCCGCCGTTCGCCGCGATGCTGTTCGTGCCGAGCACCTGGTTCGACGTGAGCCCGCTGCGGATCCTGGTGACGCTCGGCAACTACGCGCTGCTCGGCCTGGCCGTGCACCTGTCGCTCAAGCTGGCCGGCTGGCCCGCCCGGCGCTACCGGACGGCGGCCACCGTCCTCGTCGCCGGCCTCGCGGTCTGGCTGGAGCCGGTCTACACCACCTTCCAGTACGGCCAGGTCAACCTGGGCATCCTCTGCCTGGTGCTGTGGGACCTCACCCGTTCGGACCGCAGCCGGTCCAAGGGCGTGGGCATCGGCCTCGCCACCGCGATCAAGATCACCCCGGGGCTGTTCACCGTCTACCTGTTCCTGACCGGCCGGACCAGGGCCGCCCTGGTCTCCATCGCCACCTTCCTGGCGGCCGGCCTGGTCGGCTGGGCCGTGCTGCCGGACGCCTCGTACGGGTTCTGGGCCAAGTACCTGTGGGACCCGAGCCGGGTCGGCGTCACCGTGCTGGTCGACAACCAGTCGCTGCGCGGGGCCGTCTGCCGGCTGCTCGACGTCAACGACCCCGGCACGGTCGGGCTGATCGCCTCCGCGCTGGTCGCCACGCTCGGGCTCGGGGTGGCCGTGCTCGCCGGGCGCTCCGCCCGGGTGCTGCGCCGGGCCGACGCCTGGGGCGGCGTCTGCGCCGCCCTCACCGCGCTGCTGGTCTCGCCGATCAGCTGGACCCACCACTGGGTGTGGTGCCTCCCGCTGATCGCCCTGCTGGCCGCGGAGGCCCGCAGCGCCGGCCGGCGGGTGCTGCTCGGCGTGACGCTGGCGGTGTTCCTCTCCCACGTGATGTGGATCGTGCCGCACCGCTGGGGCCGCGGCGTCGCCTGGTACTGGCAGCTGCCCGGCTCGATCTACCCGCCGCTGGCGGTCGCCGTCCTGGTCGTCATCGGCCTGCGGCTGTACCGGGCCCGGCGGCAGGCCGTGGACGCCTCGGCCGGCGCCTGGGCGCTGCTCGGCGCCAAGCTCGACCACGACCCCGACGCCCGCAAGCACGACGACGCCCGCAAGCACGACGACGACCGCGACCGCGACCCCGCCCTGAGCAACCGGACCTGACGGACCGGACCTCACGGACCAGAGACGGACCAGAGCCGACGTGACCACCCAGACCGCGACCCCGCCGACGACCCGGGCCGCCGTACCCGCCGCCGCCCGCCGGGCCGCGGCCGTCCTGGGCCCGCCCGCCCGGCGCACCGTGCTGCTCAGCCTGCTGTGCTTCGCGGTGATGTGCGCCATCGGGATGCAGGGCTGGCTCTCCGTCTCGCTCGGCGGCTTCGACCTCGGCATCTTCGACCAGGGCGTGCGCGGCTACGCCCACTTCGGGCTGCCGGTCTCGACGCTGAAGTACTACCACCACGAGTTCCCGCCCGGGTTCTCGCTGCTCGGCGACCACTTCTCCCCGGTCCTGGCGCTGCTCGCGCCGCTGTACTGGATCTGGGACGACCCGCGCTCGCTGATCATCGGGCAGGCGCTGCTGTTCGCGCTCGGGGTGCCGCTGATCCGCCGGATCGCCGCGCACTCCTTCGCCGCCGCCGAGCCGCGCACCGCCCGTCGGGCCGCGGACCTGGCCGGGCTGGTCTACGCGCTCGGCTGGCCGCTGCTGGTCGCCTCCCGGGTCGGCTTCCACGAGGTGGCCTTCGCCGTCCCGCTGACCCTGCTGATGCTGGAGCGCGGCCTGGCCCGCCGCTACGGCACGGTGGTGCTCGCCGCGGTGCTGCTGTGCTGCACCAAGGAGGACCTCGGCCTGCTGGTCGGCGCGTACGGGCTGGTGCTGCTGCTGCGCACCCGCCGCACCGGGGACCGCGCGGGGCGCCTGACCGGACTGGGACTGCTGCTCGGCGGCCCCGTCGCCTCGGCGGTGGCGATCAAGTGGCTGATCCCGGCGATGGGCGGCGAGCCGGGCTACTACTGGAACTACAAGGCGCTCGGCGACGACGGCGGCCAGGCGGTCACCCACCTGCTGCACAACCCCTTCCTGCTGGTGCAGACCGCCTTCGACCAGCCGTTGAAGCCGCTGCTGCTGCTCTGGCTGTTCGGCACCGTGTTCCTGCTGCCGCTGCGCTCGGCGACCGTGCTGTGCCTGCTGCCGCTGCTGGCCGAACGGATCCTCTCCAGCAACCCCAACCACTGGTCGATCGCCCGGCACTACGACTCGATGCTCTGGCCGGTCCTGCTGACCGCGAGCCTCGAGGTGCTGGGCCGGCTGAGCGGCACCGGGCGGCCCGAGCGGACCCGGCGACGGGCCCGGCTGCTGGGCCTGGGCACGGTCGGGGTGGCGCTGGTGGCGGCGGTGCCGATCGGGCTGCTGCAACTGGCCGTACCGTCCTCCTGGGAGCCCAGGGCGAGCGAGGCCGCGCTGGTCCGGGCGGCCGCGCTGATCCCGGACGGCGCCTCGGTGGAGGCCGACAACCAGATCGCGCCGCGGCTGACCGCCAGGACGGACGTGGTGCTGGTGGACGGGACACCGCGCGGGCGCGAGTACGTGCTGACCCGCTCCGACAAGCGGTCCTTCCCCTTCAAGACCGACAAGGAGCAGGCCGACCGGATCCAGCTGCTGCTGGCGCACGGGTACCGGCAGCTCTGGGCCGAGGACGGGGTGGTGCTGCTGCACCGCGAGGGCGACCGGCCGATCCCGGGTGAGCACGTGCCGGGTCCGGGCAGCAAGCCGGTCCAGGACGAGGTGCCGTCCGACGTGGGGCACAACCTGTTCAAGGGCTGATCCGCGCGCCGTCACGGGCCGGTCCGCGCACCGTCCGCCCGGACGACGGCCACCGGGCAGGGCGCGTGGTGCAGGCAGTACTGGGCGACGGTGCCCAGCGGGGCGTCCGGCGGGGTGGAGTGGCCGCGGTTGCCGAGGACGAGCAGGGCGGCGCCTGCTGCGGCGGCGACCAGGGCGGGCCCGGGCGGCCCGGCCTTGAGCCGGCGGTCCAGCCGGAGCCCGCAGTCCAGCCGGAGCCCGCAGTCCATCCGGAGCCCGCAGTCGGCGGCCGCCTCGTCGAGGATCTCCGCGGCGCGGCGCTCCGGTTCGAAGCCGTCCAGGGCCGGCGGCACCAGGCCGTGCTCGCCGAACAGGCAGGGGAAGTCCCAGACCGCCACCGCCTCCAGCGGGCCGCCGGTGCGGCGGGCCAGGCGGGCCGCCCAGCGGACCGCGGCGCGGGCGGGGGCGGAGCCGTCCACGCCGACCACGATCCGGCCGCGCGGCTGCACCCTTCGATCGTAGACGCGGTCGAGGGCCGGCCGGAAGGTGTCCGGCCGGCCCTCGACGGGTGGGGCCGGGACTACGGGCGCTCGGCGTAGTGGCCGTGCTGGTGGTGCGAGCCCTGGGGCGGGACGGCGCCGTGGTGGCCGGGGCGGTGGCCGCGCGGGTGCCGGGTCAGGTGGTAGCCGAGGATGCCGGCCAGGGCGGCCAGGAAGCCGCCGCCGATGGTCCAGTACCAGCGGCTGTTCCAGCCGGAGAACCAGCCGGTGTACCAGTGGTCCTGCTCCGCGACCGGGGCCGCGGCCCGGGCCGTGCTCGCGCCGCCGCCGACCGGCGGGACCAGCGGCGCCTTGAGCGCGCCGCCCTCGGGCTGGGCGTTGTCGGCGTTGCCCTTGGCGGCGACGTGCAGCTGGGTGGTGGCGGCCAGGCCGAGGTCGGGCTGCGGGGCGTCGGTGACCGAGAGCCGGACGTAGTAGGTGCCGGGCAGCGGGTCGCCGGACCACGGCTCGGCCCAGGTGCGGACCTCGCGCAGGGTGCAGTTCAGCGCCAGCGAGGTGGTGTTCTGGTCGCCGGTGGCGTTCTGGGTGCCGGCGGTGCAGGCCTGGCGGCGGCGCAGCCCGTCGAAGACCTCGACGCTCCAGGTCTGCGGGCCGTGCCGGTCGGCGGCCGGGGCCAGGTTGACGGTCAGGCTGACCGTCGGGGTCTGGCCCTCGGAGGCGCCGAACGCCCAGTAGAGGTAGTCGCCGGTGGAGACGGCGACATCGGCGTCCTGGCCGGGGGAGAGGTTGACCGCGGTCAGGAAGGAGGTGCCGGCCTTGGTGGCCGGGGCCGGGGTGCCGCTCGCGGTCGCCGTCGGGGACGGCGAGGCGGCGGAGGCGGCCGGGGCGCCCAGCGCGAGGGCGGGCAGCAGGGCGAGGGCGGCGAGGGCGCCGCGGATCGTCGTACGCATGATCAGTTCTCCCGCCAGACGGCGATCCGCCAGCGTGCGATCCAGCCGGCGAGCAGGCCGAGGACCAGGCCGGCCAGGGTGAGGGTGAGCAGCAGGATCCAGCCGCGGCCGAGGCCCATGGCGGCGCCCTCGGGGGCGGGCGAGGCGGAGGCGAGGTCCACGGTCAGCTCCAGCGGCATGCCGGGGTCGGCCTGGACGCCGGACTGCGGGGCCAGCGAGTTGCTGACCACCAGGCAGACGGTGGTGTCCGGCTTGTCCTTCGCGGAGGTGGTGGGGCTCGCGGTGACGTAGCCCTTGGAGTCGTTGGTGGACCAGCGCAGGCCGGTGGAGATCACGTCGGCGCGGGCGCTGCCGGCGTCGGTGCCGCGGACCAGTTCCTGGCCGGCGGCGCTGGTGGCCTGGAGCAGGACGCCGTAGTCCCGGGCCACCGCGCGGTCGAGGCCGACGCTGACCGAGGCGCGCAGTTCCTGGCCGGACTTGACCGGGACCTTGTAGACGCGGTGCTCGGAGAACTTCTCCCGGTCGCTGTAGACGCCGGGGGTGAGCACCGGGGCGCTCTCGCACTTGTCGGTGCCGGCGGTCTTGGACGGGGTCACCGTGTAGGTGTCGTTGGAGCGGTCGACCAGCTGCTTCACCTTGTCGGTGAGCTGCTGGGGGGTGCGGACGTCGGTGTAGGTGCCGCCGGTCGCGTTGGCGATGCAGAGCAGCTGCTGGCGGGTCTTGTCGTCGTGCGCCAGGCCGAGGGTGTCGACCACCAGGTGGATGCCCTGGGAGGCGAGTTCGCGGGCGACGTCGCACGGGTCGGGCGGGGTGCAGGTGTCCTCGCCGTCGGTGATCAGGACGATCCGGCGGGTGGCGTCGCCCTTGCCGAGGTCCTGGGCCGCGCCGCGCAGGGCGAGGCCCATCGGGGTCCAGCCGGTGGGGCGCAGGGTGGCGACCGCGGTCTTGGCCTCGACCTTGTTGGTCTTTCCGACCGGGAAGAGCTGCTTGGTGTCCTGGCAGCCGATGTTCTTGTCGTTGCCGGGGTAGGTGGCGCCGAGGGTGCGGATGCCGAACTCGGTCTCCGCGGGCAGGGCGTCGATCACCTCGTTCAGCGAGTTCTGGGCCACCGAGATGCGGCTCTTGCCCTGGATGTCGGCGGTGTTCATGGAGCCGCTGACGTCCAGGATCAGGTCGACCTTGGGGGCCTCCTTCGGTGCGGGGGAGGCGCCGGCTGATGGTTCGTCGGCGTGGGCGGGCAGGCCGAGGAGCAGCGAGGCGCCCGTTATCGCCAGGGCGGCCAGCAGGCTGCCGAGCCTGGTCTTCGGTCGTCGTCCGGTATTCACCCGGCCGATCCTAGGGATCATCAGTTCGTCAAGGCCAAACGAGACCGGACGGTGCACCCGCCCGCCCCGGCGTGAACTCCGGCGTGCGGGGCAGGGTTTGCCGGACGCGGTGCTGACGTCGGCCTTACCCGCGCTGGATAGCCTTCGGGGGACCGGATGGAGGCGGGGTGCGGATGGAGCTGACCGCGGTCGGCAAGCGGTACGGGCGGGGCGGGCGGTGGGTCCTGCGGGACGTCGGACTGGTCGTGGGGCCGGGGGAGTTGGTGCGGATCTCCGGGGCGAACGGGAGCGGCAAGTCGACGCTGCTGCGGCTGGCGGCCGGGATCGAGCGGCCGAGCACCGGCCGGGTGGTGCGGCCCGGGTCGGCGGCGTACGTGCCGGAGCGGTTCCCGCCGGCGCTGCCGTTCGACGCGGCCTCGTACCTGGTGCGGGTGGGCCGGGTGCACGGGCTGTCGGCGGGGGAGGCGCGGCGGCGGTCGGGGCAGTGGCTGGACCGGTTCGGCATCGCGGACCGGGCGGGCACCCCGTTGAGCCGGCTGTCCAAGGGCACCTGTCAGAAGGTGGCGGTGGTGCAGGCGTTGATCGCCGAGCCTCGGGTGCTGCTGCTGGACGAGGCCTGGACCGGGCTGGACCCGCGGGCGCGGGCGGTGCTGGACGACGCGGCCGCCGAGCGGGCGGCGGCGGGTGGCGCGGTGCTGTTCGTGGACCACGACCCGGCCCGGCTGGCCGGGCGGACCAGCGCCGCCTACCGGGTGGGCGCGGACGGCGGGCTGCGGCCGGTCGGGGAGGCGGTGCCGGTGCTGGACGGGGGGCCGGTGGTGGAGGTCGAGGTGGACCTCGCGGACGGTGCCCCGCTGCCGCGGCGGCTGCCCGGCGCGCCGGTGGTGACCGCGCTGGACGGTACGGCGGTGCGGCTGGAGGTGCCGGCCGGGCACTCGGACGCCCTGCTGCGCGGCCTGCTGCTGAGCCGCCCGGCGCTGCGGGTGCTGGCGGTGCGCCGACGGGAGGAGGGGTGATGGGGCAGGTCGGGGCGCTGACCCGGTACCACCTGGAGCTGCTGGTGCGCTCGCACGCCTGGCTGCCGCCGTTCCTGGCGTTCGCGCTGGTGCTGGTGGTCGGGGTGACGCCGGGTGATCCGCTGCTGGGCGGGCTCGGGTTCGGGGCGGGGCTGCTGGTGCCGGTGAGCGCCTGGTGCGTGCGCGGTGTGCTGACGGCCGAGCCGCCGGCCTCGCGGGCCTGCCTGGTGGCGGTGGCGGGCCCGGTGCGGGTGCACCTGGGGGCGCTGCTGGCGGCGGTGACGGCGGGGCTGCTGCTGGCGGTGGGCGAGGTGGCGGCGCTGTGGTGGGTCGGCGGCGCGGTGGCCGACCCGGGGGCGGGGCGGGAGCCGGGTGTCGGCCGGGCGCTGCTGGCCGGGCTGGTGGCCTCGGTGGTCTGCGTGCTGCTGGGGGCGTCGGCCGGGGTGCTGGGCAACCGTCCGGTGCTGGTCCGCTCGCCGTACGGGATCCTGGCGGCGCTGGGGTCGGCCGCGGCGGCGCTGGTGCTGCCGGGTTCGCCGGCCAACGCGGCGGTGCGCGGGGTGGTGACGGCGGCCCGGACCGGGCGGGTGGCCGTGCCCTGGGGTGAACTGCTTTTCTCCGTCGTGCTGTTGGCCGTGTTCGGGGCGGGGGCGGCGGTGCTGGCCGGGCGGCGGCCGGAGTGAGGGGCGGCGGGCGCGGTCGTGGCAAAGGCGGACACACCGTGGCAAAGAGTCGATATATATGGATAGTGCTCGTTAGGGTGACGAACCGGGGCACCGGTGTCCGGACCCGGTCGGCCCCTTCGACTCCCGCCTCCCCCAGGACGGTCCGTGGCGACACCCTCCGCCGTGACGAGATCCGCGGCCCGGCCGGTCCGGCCGGTGCGGCCCCGGCGCACCACCGAGCTGGTGCTGGTGCTGGCCGCCGTCCTGATCGCCGTGTTCGGCTACGTCGAGGTCGGGGTGAACCTCGACGGGCGGGCGCCCGCCGACGCCGCCCAGTACGGGGCGGCGCTCGGCGTGCTCGCCCTGGCGGCGCACGGCGCGGTCCGCCTGCGGGCCCGGTACGCGGACCCGCTGCTGCTGCCGATCGCGGTGCTGCTGAACGGGATCGGCCTGGTGGTGATCTACCGCCTGGACCGGGCCACCCCCGGCCGGGAGGCCGCCTCCACCCAGCTGCTCTGGTCGGCCCTGGGGGTGGGGCTGTTCACCGCCGTGCTGCTGCTGGTGCGCGACCACCGGCGGCTGCGCCGCTACGCCCACGTCGGGGCGCTGCTGGCGCTGGTCCTGCTGGTGCTGCCGATCCTCTTCCCGCCGGTGTACGGCTCGCGGATCTGGATCGTGGTCGGGCCGCTGTCCTTCCAGTCGGGGGAGTTCGCCAAGATCCTGCTGGCGGTCTTCTTCGCCGCCTACCTCGCGGTGCACCGGGACGCGCTGGCGCTCACCGGCCGCCGGGTCTGGCGCTGGCAGCTGCCGCGCGGGCGGGTGCTCGGGCCGGTGCTGCTGATCTGGGCGGCCTTCGTCGGGGTGCTGGTGCTGGAGACCGACCTCGGGACGGCCCTGCTGTACTTCGGGCTGTTCGTGGTGATGCTCTACGTGGCCACCGCGCGCACCGGCTGGATCGCGATCGGGCTGGGCCTGGCGGCGGTCGGCGCGGTGACGGTGGGCTGGCTCTCGCCGCACGTGCACAGCCGGGTGGTGGACTGGCTGGACCCGCTGGGCTCGATCGCGGCGGGCCGGGGCGCCAACCAGATCGCCCAGTCGCTGTTCGCCTTCGCCTGGGGCGGTGAGCTGGGCACCGGACTGGGCGACGGGCACTCGGTGCTGATCGGTTTCGCCGCCAAGTCGGACTTCATCCTCGCCACCATCGGCGAGGAGCTCGGCCTGACCGGGCTGTTCGCGGTGTTCCTGCTGTACGCGGTGCTGGTCTCGCGCGGCTTCCGGACCGGCATCGCGCTGCGCGACCCGTTCGGGCGGCTGCTGGCGATCGGGCTGGCCGCGATCGTCGGCCTCCAGGTGTTCGTGGTGGCGGGCGGGGTGCTGGCGCTGATCCCGCTGACCGGGATGACGATGCCGTTCATCGCCCAGGGGGGTTCGTCGGTGGTGACCAACTGGATCATCGTGGCGCTGCTGGTGCGGATGAGCGACGACGCCCGGCGGCCGGTCCCCGCGCCCGCGCCGCTCCCCGTGACCGCGCCCGGGACCGCGCCCGTGACCGGTCCGGAGCAGGGGCCCGGCGCCGGGCCGGAGGCGCGGTGATGGCCGGCCTCGGGCCGCGGGGCAACGGGCCGCAGGGGCTGCCCGGGATCTCGGTCACCGGGCGCCGGGCGGCCACCTTCTGCCTGCTGCTGGTCGGGGCGCTGTGCGTGCAGGCCACCCGGGTGCAGGTCTTCGAGGCCCGGGACCTGGACCGCAACAGCGCCAACCAGCGGCTGGTCGTCGAGCGCTACGCCCGCCCGCGCGGGGACGTCCTGGTCGACGGGCAGCCGGTGACCGGCTCCCGGCCCACCGGCGGCCGGTACGCCTACAAGCGCACCTACGCCGACGGGACGACGTACGCCGCCGTCACCGGCTTCTCCTCCCAGGCGTACGGCAACAGCCAGCTGGAGGGCACCGAGGACGGCCTGCTGAACGGCACCGACGGCCGGCTGACCGGCTGGTCGCTCCGGGACGCGCTCACCCGCCGGCGCAGCCCCGGCGGGAACGTCCTCACCACGATCGACCGGGCCGCCCAGCAGGCCGCGGTGCGCGGGCTCGGCGACCAGAAGGGCGCGGTGGTCGCGATCGAGCCGGCCACCGGGCGGATCCTGGCGCTGGCCAGCACCCCCTCCTACGACCCGGGCGACTTCGCCGGCTCGGCGGGGGCCGACCAGACGGCCTGGAACCGGCTGCAGGCCGACCCCGACCAGCCGATGCTCAACCGGGCGCTGCGCCAGACCTACCCGCCGGGCTCGACCTTCAAGGTGGTCACCGCCGCCGCGGCGCTGGCGGCCGGGGTGGTGACCGACCCGGACGCGCCGACCGACGCGCCCTTCCCGTACGTGCTGCCGGGGACGACCACGCCGCTGGTGAACGACAGCGCGGCCTGCGACCGGCCCGGGCTGTCGCTGGACGCGGCGATGACCGCCAGCTGCAACAGCGTGCTGGGCCACCTGGGGGTGCGGACGGGGGTGGAGAGGCTGGTGGCGACGGCCGAGGGCTTCGGCTTCAACGACCCGAAGCTGGACGTGCCGGTGCGCCCGGCCCGGTCGAACGTCGACACCGCGATGGACCCGGCGCAGCTGGCGCTCTCCTCGATCGGGCAGTTCGACACCGCGGCCACCCCGCTGGTGATGGCGATGGTCGCGGCCGGGGTCGCCAACGGCGGGACGGTGATGCGGCCGCGGCTGGTGGACCGGCTGACCAGGAGCGACGGCACCGTGGTCGAGGTGCGCGGGCCGGCCGTGTACCGGCAGGCGCTGACCCCGGCGGTGGCCGGGCAGCTGCGGAAGCTGATGACGGACGTGGTGGAGAACGGCACCGGCGGCAACGCCCGGATCCCCGGGGCGGTGGTCGGCGGCAAGACCGGTACCGCCCAGCACGGGGTGGACAACAGCGGGACGCCGTACGCCTGGTTCATCTCCTGGGCCGCGCCGGCCGGTTCGGCCGCCGTGGCGCCGGTCGCGGTGGCGGTGGTGGTCGCGGACAGTGACGCCACGGACGTCACGGGTGGCGCGCTGGCCGCCCCGATCGCCCGCTCGGTGATGCGGGCGGTGCTCGGCCGCTGACTCGGACAGGAGTGCTGACCTGGTCTTTTATCCGATGCCCGGAAGATCCGCCGCGTGCGAAGTGTCCGGTTTGTGAGCTCTGGTGCGCCGATTCGTACAATGCGCGGATCGGTATTGTTTGTTTGCGACACTGGCGCCTTTGCCGGGTACTGTCCCATGTTTGTTCGGTTGGTCCCCGAAGTCACCCCCCAGTACTCGGAGTGACCGGTCACCAGGACACCCTCCCCCGCCCAGAAGGACAGCAGTTTTGGCCAGCAACACCCTCGGTGCGCGTCTGCTGCGCCGCAAGCCCGTCTCGACCCTGCTCGCCGAGAGCGAGGGCCACGGCCTTCCGGCCGGCGCACCCGAGGAGGGCGGCCGCTCCGGCATCCACCTGCGCCGCTCGATCGGGCTCTGGCAGCTGTCCGCGATCGGCATCGGCGCCACCATCGGCACCGGCATCTTCTTCGTGCTCAACACGGCGGTGCCGTCGGCCGGTCCGGCGGTCATCCTGTCCTTCGTGATCGCCGCGGTCACCGCCGGGCTCACCGCGCTCTGCTACGCCGAGATGGCCTCCGCGATCCCGGTCTCCGGCTCCTCGTACTCCTACGCCTACGCGACCCTCGGCGAGGGCGTCGCCTTCGGCGTCGGGATCTGCCTGCTGATGGAGTACGGCGTCTCCGCCTCGGCGATCGCGGTGACCTGGGCCGAGTACCTGAACAAGTTCTTCGACCTGGCCTTCGGGTTCAAGATCCCCGAGCAGCTGTCCGGCGCGCCGGACAGCACCCACTGGTTCAACCTGCCGGCGCTGCTGCTGGTCGCCATGGTCTGCTTCCTGCTGATCCGCGGGGTCAGCGAGTCGGTGAAGGTCAACGCCGCCATGGTCGCGGTCAAGATCGTGATCCTGCTGCTGTTCATCGGCGTCGCGCTCACCGGCTTCCACTCCGGCAACCTGACCCCGTTCATGCCGCTCGGCATCGGCGGCGTGCAGGTCGCCGCGTCCAGCATCTTCTTCTCCTTCATCGGTCTGGACGCCGTGTCCACCGCCGGTGAGGAGGTCAAGAACCCGCGCCGGACCATGCCGATGGCGATCATCATCTCGCTGGTCGTGGTGACCCTGCTCTACATCCTGGTCGCGCTGGCCGGCATCGGCGCCCAGCCGTGGCAGAAGTTCGACGGCCAGGAGGCCGGGCTCGCCCAGATCCTCCAGGACATCACCGGCCAGAGCTGGCCCGCGATGATCTTCGCGGTCGGCGCGATCGTCTCGATCTTCAGCATCACGCTGGTGGTGATCTACGGGCAGACCCGCATCCTCTACTCGATGGGCCGCGACGGCCTGCTGCCCAGGCGCTTCGCCGAGCTCTCCCCGCGCACTGGCACCCCGGTCTGGAACACCCTGGTGGTCGGGCTCGGCGTGGGCGCGCTGGCCGCGTTCATCCCGCTGAACGTGCTGGCCGACATCACCAGCCTGGGCACCCTGATCGCCTTCTCGGTGGTCTCGATCGGCGTGATCGTGCTGCGCCGCACCCAGCCCGACCTGCCGCGCGGCTTCAAGGTCCCCGGCTACCCGGTCGTCCCGCTGCTCAGCGTCGGCTTCTGCGTCTACCTGATCACCGGCCTGCACGCCGACACCTTCCGGGCCGGGGCGATCGCCCTCGCCGTCGCCCTGGTCGTCTACTTCGGCTACAGCGTCAAGCACTCCCGCCTTGAGCGCGCCGAGCGGCCGGCCGTCCCGAGCGGGACCGGCACCGGCTGACCAGGGCGTCGGCCGCCGGGCCGTTATCCAATCGTGAAGGGCCGCCGCGTGGTACGACACCCGGCGGCCCTACGCGCGTAGCGTCCCGACCGGGGCCCGAGGCGGTGGCGACAGCGCCCGGTTCGCCGCCATAACCTTCCACCATGGTGAGCACCCGCACGCCCGGCTTCTCCCGCCCGCGCGGCCGCTTCACCGGCCGTTCCAGAACGCCGGCCCCGACCATCGACGCCGAACCGCCGCCCAGACCCGGACGGCCGCCGACGGGCTCCACCGGCCGCCCGTTCCCCCGCCAGCGTGGTGAGAGCACCTTCCCGCCCACGCCCGTTCGGTGGAATCCCGCCCGGCTCGCCTCGCTGCGCTGGGTGCAGCTGCTCGGCTGTCTGATCGCGGCCGGCTGGGCCGCGGCCTTCCCGCTCGTCTCCGACCTGGCCAACCAGCGGCTGTGGGGCCTGGTCGCGGCCCCCGCCTACGTGGTGGCCGGGCTGCTCTGCCTCACCCTGCCGCGCCGCTTCGCGGCCGAGGCCGCCGCCGTGGTCGCCCTGCTCGGGGCCGTGCTGGCGCCGCTCGGGCTGCTCGCGGTGACCGGCCGCCACCAGTCCGAGGTGATGGTGGTCGAACGCTCGGCCCACCTGATGCTCACCACCGGCGACGTCTACCTCCCGCACCCGGTGGTGGTCACCGACTACAACCCCTACCTCCCGGCGATGTCCCTGTTCGGACTGCCGCGCCAGCTGCTCGGCAGCTCCACCGCCTTCGCCCGGGTCGCCGGGGACGCCCGGATCTGGTTCGCCCTCACCTTCGTGGTCTGCCTGCTGGCCGCCTGGCGGCTGCTCCGGCCCACCCGGCCCGGCACCGACGGCCATCGCGCGCCGCTGCTGCCGCTGGCCGTCCTCACCGCCTCGCCGCTGATAGCGCTGGCCCTGGTGGTCGGCGGCGTCGACCTGCCGCTGATCGGGGTCTGCTGCCTGGCCATGGCGCTCGCCGAGCGGGACCGCACCGTCGCCGCCGGGCTGGTGCTCGCCCTCGCCTGCAGCCTCAAGTGGACCGCCTGGCCCGCCCTGCCGGTGGCCGTCCTGCTGCTGTGGCGGCTGTACGGCCGGCGGCC
The DNA here is from genome assembly GCF_042896295.1 of Kitasatospora sp. NPDC001309. Lineage (NCBI taxonomy): Bacteria > Bacillati > Actinomycetota > Actinomycetes > Kitasatosporales > Streptomycetaceae > Kitasatospora > Kitasatospora sp. NPDC001309. The sequence continues at coordinate 44,450 of NZ_JBIAXC010000032.1, forward strand.
CGCCGCCCGCACCGCGCTGATCGGGGCCGGGGTGAGCGCGGCGGTGCTGCTGCCGTCCGTCCTGACCCAGCCGCAGGCGCTGCGCGACCAGGTGGTGCGCTTCCCGCTCGGGATGACCGCGATCCGCACCCCGGCGGGCAGCCCGCTGCCCGGCAAGGTACTGGCCGGCTTCGGGCCGACCGGGCACACCGTCTCCCTCGCGCTGATGACCCTGGCCCTGGTCGGGGTGGCGATCTGGCTGGTGGCCCGGCCGCCGGTCTCCGCGATCGCCGCCGCCGACCTGCTGGCCGCCGGGCTGGCGATCGCCTTCACGCTCGCCCCGGCCGGACGGTTCGGGTACCTGGCGCTGCCCGCCGTCCTGGTGATCTGGCCCCGGCTGGCGGCCCGGCGCTGGAGCAGCCGGCGCCCGGCGGCGCCCAGGCCCGCGCCGGAGGTGCCGCGGCCCGCCCTGCCGAGGAGCTGACCGGGCCCGCACGCACGGGAGCCCGCCACGTCGTCCGTGGCGGGCTCCTCGCGTACCGGACTCAGGTGCTCACTTGTTGCCGGACTTGAGCAGCGAGGCCACGGCCGGGCCGGCCGCGTCCACGCCGTGGCCGCCGCCCTGGACCTCGGCGGCGACCGCGAGGTTGCCGCGGAAGGCGGTGAACCAGCTGTTGGTGGTGGACGCGCCCTGGACCTCGGCGGAGCCGGTCTTGGCCCCCGCGTTGTCGGTGATCCCGGCCATCACCTGGCTGGCCGTGCCGCCGACGGCGGTGGCGTTCATCATCGCGCGCAGCTTGGCGGCGACGTCCGGCGAGATCTGCCGGGCCGCCTGCTGCTGGGGCAGGCCGGCGACCAGGATCGGCTGCTTGAACGCGCCGCTCTGGACGGTCGCCGTGATCGAGGCGATGGCCAGCGGGTTCATCTGGACCTTGCCCTGGCCGATGTAGTTCATCGCCTGCTCGTCCTTGCTGCCCGGGGTCGCCGGGATCTTGCCGTCGGCGTTCGGCAGGCCGGTCTTCCACTCCAGGCCGATGCCGTACACGTCCTTGGCGGTGCCGGACAGCGTCTCGGGCTTGAGGCTGGTCAGGCCCTGGTTGATGAAGGCGGTGTTGCAGGACACCATGAAGTCCTTCTGGAGCGAGTAGTCCGGGAAGGCGCCGGGGAAGTCGTTCGGGATCGCCACCGGGTTGCTGCTCTTCTCCGGGCAGGCCACGTTGCTGTCCGGGGTGAGCCCGGACTCCAGCAGGGCCGTCGAGGTGACGATCTTCATCGTCGAACCGGGGGCGAGCAGGCCGGTGAAGGCCCGGTTCTGGCCGGTGGCCGGGGCGTTGGCGAAGGCCAGCACCTGGCCGGTGCTGGGCTCGACGGCCACGATGGAGCCCTGCTTGCCGCCCAGGTCGGTCATCGCCTTCTCGGCGGCGGCCTGGAGGGTGTTGTCGATGGTCACCTTGAACGGCTTGCCGGGCTTGGGCTCGACGATGGTGAACAGCTTGTCCGCGGCGGTCTTGCCGGCCGGGTCGGTGATCACCACCGCGCTGCCCGCGTCCTGGTCCTTGTTCGGGTCCGGCGGCAGCAGCTTGTGGGCGTTGTCCTGGAGCGTGGCCATCAGCGCCGGGGTGAGCGAGGCGCCCTGCAGCGCCTTGCCGTTGCGGTCCACCACGGTGGACGGCGGGGCGAAGACCTGCTGGGTGGCGATGGTCTCGTTGCCGGACAGGTGCGGGTGGATCACCGAGGGCGCCCAGTGCACGGCCGGGGTGTTGTCGCTCATCTTCACGACGCCGAGGAAGCCGTTGTAGTCCCAGACCCGGCTGGTGCCGGCGAACTCGGCGCGGGCCTTGAAGCCCATCAGCACGCCGGTGGGCCCGGAGGGGGAGGCGGCGGCGGACGGCGAGTCGGTGGCACCGGCGGTGGCACCCGCGGACGGGGTCGCCGAGGCCGCGCCGGTCGGCTTGGCCGGGGCCGGGGTGCCGGTCGCCGAGGCGAAGGCCTGCGGCGTGGCCGGGCCGGCCGGGGACAGGGTCAGCGCGCTCGGCTTCACCTGGTCCCTGAAGGCCGTCAGCGCCGTGGTGGCCGCGGCCGGGTCGTCGGTCAGCGAGGCCGCCTTGGCGATGTCGCCGGAGGTCCAGGCCGCCAGGAAGTCCTTCGCACCGCTCGCCGCCTGGTCGGCCGTGGGCGGCTCGGCGACCACCGTGCGGGGCTTCTTGTCGCCGGACGAGGAGTCCGACCCGCCCATCAGGCTGTAGGCCCCGTAGCCACCGCCCGCGAGGACGGCGATGGACACGCCGGTGATGATGCCGATCTTCGCGCCACTGCGCATGGTGCAAATCCCCCAGGGGTCTCGCGGCCGGGCGCAACCGGCGGGGCCGGAAACGCGGTACTCCCCCCACCCTAGGCAGGGCGGATCGGTGCGCCGACGAAACGCCGGGGACTTGTGACGGATCTGGTACGTGTTGTGGACGGGTTCGGACGGTTGGAGGGGGACCGTGTGCGCGCCCGGACGCTTCCGCCGCTGGTCACGGGGGTCTCAGATCCAGCTGTTGAACCACATCCGGGCGCGCCAGTCGCTCAGCGGGATGGTCTGCCCGGTGAACAGCGGGTAGAAGTACAGGAAGTTCCAGATGATCAGCAGCACCAGCAGCCCGGCCGCGGCCGAGCCGATGATCCGGCGGTCCCGGGAGGCGCCGGCCGGCCCGATCAGCGCGCCGATCAGCATCGTCACGGCGAGCACCAGGAACGGGACGAAGACCACCGCGTAGAAGAGGAAGATCGTCCGCTGCTGGTACAGGAACCACGGCAGGTAGCCGGCGGCCAGGCCGCACAGCAGCGCGCCGGCCCGCCAGTCCCGGCGGAAGGCCCAGAGCCACAGGCAGTAGACCAGCGCCAGCAGGGCCGTCCACCAGAGCAGCGGGGTGCCGATGCCCAGCACCTCACGGGCGCAGTCGGTGACGGTGCAGCCGCTCTGGCCGAGCTTGGGGGACTCGTAGTAGAAGGACACCGGGCGGCCCAGCACCAGCCAGGACCACGGGTTCGACTGGTAGGTGTGCGGGTCGGTCAGGTGGGTGTGGAACTCGTAGACCGTCGAGTGGTAGTGCCACAGGGCCCGCAGGCCCTCGGGTATCCACGGGTAGTCGGTGGAGCGGCCGACCGCCCAGTCCCGGCCCCAGCCGCCCTGGCCGGGCGCGTTGCTGCTGGCGAACCAGCCCCACCAGGACGCCACGTAGACCGCGACCGAGACCACGACGACCGACACGAAGGCGGGCACCACGTCCCGGGCCAGCACCGCCGGGTACGGGCGCGGGGCGCCGGCCAGCCGGCGGGCGCCGACGTCCCACAGCACGGTCATCAGGCCGAACGCGGCCGCGACGTACAGGCCGCTCCACTTGGTGGCGCAGGTCAGGCCGACGCAGACGCCGGCCGCGATCCGGTACGGGCGCCAGCCCAGGTGGAGCCGCTGGGCGAGCACCGCGTCCTCGACCCCGCCGAGCCTGGCCGCGAGCCGGGCCCGGGTGCGGTCCCGGTCCAGGACCAGGAAGCCGAAGGCGGCGAGGATCCAGAACATCACCACCAGGTCGAGCAGGGCGGTGCGGCTGAGCACCAGGTGCAGGCCGTCCACCGAGAGCAGCAGGCCGGCCACGCAGCCCAGCAGGGTGGAGCGGAACATCCGGCGGGCGATCCGGGCCAGCATCAGCACCGACAGGGTGCCGAGCAGGGCCACCGCGAACCGCCAGCCGAAGGGGTTCATGCCGAACAGCTGCTCGCCCGCGCCGATGATCCACTTGCCCACCGGCGGGTGCACCACGTACGACGGCGTCGAGCGGTACGGCACGGCCGCGCCCGGCGTCATGATCGTCGTGTTGGCGTCCTCCGGCCAGTTGATCTCGTAGCCGCCGTGCCAGAGCGCGTAGGCGTCCTTGGCGTAGTACGTCTCGTCGAAGATGATCGCGTGCGGCTGGCCGAGGCCGGTGAACCGCAGCAGCCCGGCGAACACCGCGACCGCGACCGGGCCCAGCCAGCCGGACCAGCGGCACAGGAAGTACCAGAGGCCCTGCGGCAGCCGCAGGCCCAGCCGCAGCAGCAGCGGGGACTGCGCGACGTCGGGCCGGGTCACCCCGGGGCCGTCCGGCATCGGCGGGACGAGGCGCTCGGTGAGCGTGCCGGTCGGGCGGGCCCGGTAGCCGAACCCGGCCAGGCGCTCCCGCCAGGGCGCGGGTGCCAGGGGTGGCTCCGGTGTCAGGGGTGACTCCGGTGAGCGGGGGGACGGCAGGCCGACACCGCCCCGCGCGGAGTGGTCCGTACCCGTGGGCGTCTGCGCCGCCGTGTCGCCGTTCATCCGCCACATCGTAGGGGCGCTCCTCGTACGTGTGACCGGTCCCTCGGAAGCTGACCGAATCGTCACCAAACGCCCCGGCGGCCCGGAGCTGCGAGGATGGGGCCCGTGACAGGAGTACTCGTTCTCGCAGGCACCCCCATCGGCGACGTCTCGGACGCCCCGCCCCGGCTGCTCACCGAGCTGGCCACGGCGGACGTCATCGCGGCGGAGGACACCCGGCGGCTGCGCCGGCTCACCCAGGCCCTCGGGGTGACCCCGGCCGGGCGGGTCGTCTCCTACTTCGAGGGCAACGAGGTCGGCCGCACCCCCGAGCTGGTCGAGGCGCTCCTCGGCGGCGCCCGGGTGCTGCTGGTCACCGACGCCGGGATGCCGTCCGTCTCCGACCCCGGCTACCGGCTGGTGGCCGCCGCCGTCGAGGCCGACGTCAAGGTCACCGCCGTGCCCGGGCCGTCCGCGGTGCTCACCGCGCTCGCGCTGTCCGGCCTGCCGGTCGACCGCTTCACCTTCGAGGGCTTCCTGCCGCGAAAGACCGGCGACCGGGCCCGGCAGCTGGCCACCGTCGCCGCCGAACCGCGCACCATGGTCTTCTTCGAGGCGCCGCACCGGATCGCCGAGGCGCTGGCCGCGATGGCGGAGGCCTTCGGGCCGCAGCGCCCGGCCGCCGTGTGCCGCGAGCTCACCAAGACCTACGAGGAGGTCAAGCGCGGGCCGATCGGCGAGCTGGCGGCCTGGGCCGCGGACGGCGTCAGGGGCGAGATCACCGTCGTGGTCGCGGGCGCCCCGCCGGCCGCGCCCCAGGAGCTGACCCCGGCCGAGCTGGCCCGGCTGGTGGCCGTCCGGGAGGAGGCCGGGGAGCGGCGCAAGGAGGCCATCGCGGCGGTCGCGGTCGAACTGTCCGTGCCCAAGCGGGAGGTCTTCGACGCGGTCGTCGCGGCGAAGCGGGAAGCCGTGGAAGGGGCTTTGAAAAAGGGGTGAATTCCGGGGGTTGCGTGGCGGGCGGGGAGTCGTACCTTGGAGGGAAGGCCCGGCTAAACGCCCGCTGCGATGAAGGTTCGACCCCGGATTCCGGTTCCCGACGCGCCCTTTGTATAGGGCTCGCCAATCCGCATCCAAGTCTTCACAAGAAGGGCGTCAGCCAGGGCGGTACGGGCATTTCCTTGAACGGAAAGACCCAGCCGGGCGAGCGCCCGACGGGCACTGGGAGTTGGCTATGAGCGACACGATCGGTAGCCCCCGCAGTGGCAACGCGCTGAACGCCGCCGGCCTGGCGGGGCGGGCGCACACTCCCGTCGAGACCGTCCGGGAGGCCTACTCCTTCGCCTGCCTGCGCTGCGGGTACGGCTGGGAGCAGGCGTACGACATCGAGCACCACGTGGCCCGGGACGGTCACATCGTGTTCGAGTACCACGCCAACGGTGTCCGGGTGCCGTCCCCGCTGCTCAAGCCGACCTGCCCGGGCTGCGGTGGACACACCGTCCGGATCATGCGCGAGGGCCGGGTGGCCGGCGCCGACCAGCCCTGGCAGCACGCCCCCGGCTACCCCGCGCACGCCGAGCCGGCCCGGCCGGCCCCGGCCGCCGGGCCCGCCCGGCCGCAGGGGCGCTGGGCCCGGTTCTGGTCGCGGCTCCTGGGCTGACCGGGCCGACGGGTCCTGGGCCGACCGGGCCGACGGGTCCGGGGGAGCGCGGCCGGGGCCGCCCGCCGCGAGCAGTGCGGCGGGCGGCCCCGCGGTACGCCCGGGCGATATCCGGTCGAGGGGTGCGTTCGGGCCCGACTAAGCTTTCCGACCATGGCGGCCACTTCAGACCACAGCACCACCGGGACGAGCGCCCCGGCGTACTACGTTTCCACTCCGATCTACTACGTCAACGACCGTCCCCACCTGGGCCACGCGTACACCACCGTGGCGGGCGACGTCCTCACCCGCTGGCACCGCCAGCGCGGCGAGAAGGTGTGGTACCTGACCGGCACCGACGAGCACGGTCAGAAGATCATGCGGACCGCCGAGGCCAACGGCGTCAGCCCGCAGGAGTGGTGCGACAAGCTGGTCGAGGAGGCCTGGAAGCCGCTCTGGCAGCACCTGGAGATCGCCAACGACGACTTCATCCGCACCACCGAGGAGCGGCACACCGCCCGGGTGCAGGAGTTCGTCCAGGACCTGTTCGACAAGGGCGAGATCTACAAGGGCGGCTACTCCGGCCCCTACTGCGTCGGCTGCGAGGAGTTCAAGCTCCCCGCCGAACTGCTCGACGGCGCCACCGAGGACGAGAAGCTCTGCTCCGTCCACAAGAAGCCGGTCGAGTGGCTGGAGGAGGAGAACTACTTCTTCCGCCTCTCCGCCTACGCCGAGCGGCTGCTGGAGTTCTACGCCGCCAACCCCGGCTTCATCCAGCCGGCCTCGGCCCGCAACGAGGTGCTGCGCTTCGTCGAGCAGGACCTCAAGGACCTCTCGATCTCCCGCTCCACCTTCAACTGGGGCGTGCCGCTGCCCTGGGACGAGAAGCACGTCCTCTACGTCTGGGTCGACGCGCTGCAGAACTACATCACCGCGGCCGGCTACGGCAGCGACCCGGAGCGCTTCGCCGAGCTCTGGCCGGCCTCCGTCCACCTGGTCGGCAAGGACATCCTGCGCTTCCACGCGGTGATCTGGCCGGCCATGCTGATGGCCGCGGGCCTGCCGCTGCCCAAGCGGGTCGTCGCCAACGGCTGGCTGATGGTCGGCGGCGAGAAGATGTCCAAGTCCAACCTGACCGGCATCGCGCCCACCGACCTCACCTCGCACTTCGGCGTCGACGCGTACCGCTACTACTTCCTGCGGGCGATCCCGTTCGGCACGGACGGCTCGTTCTCCTGGGAGGACTTCACCGCCCGCTACACCTCCGAGCTCGCCAACGACTTCGGCAACCTGGCCTCCCGGGTCGCCGCGATGGTCGGCAAGTACTTCGGCGGGACGCTGCCGGCCGCCACCGCCGCGGGCGAGGCCGAGCAGGCCGTCGCGGACGGGCTGGCCGCCGCCGTCGCCGCCGCCGACGCCAAGATCGGCGAGGAGCTGGACTTCGCCGGCGGCCTCGCGGCGATCTTCGAGTTCGTCAAGCAGGTCAACGGCTACCTCACCACGCAGGAGCCGTGGAAGGTCGCCAAGGACGAGTCCGAGGAGGGCCAGGCCCGCCTCGCCACCATCCTCTACACCGCCGCCGAGGCGCTGCGCGGCACCGCCGTGCTGCTCAACCCGGTGATGCCGTCCACCGCCGAGAAGCTGTGGGCCTCGCTGGGCGCCGCCGAGGGCCTCGGCGCGCTCGCCGACCAGCGCATCGCCACCACCGGCGACTGGGGCCGGCTGCCCGTCGGCGCCACCGTCACCAAGGGCGAGATCCTGTTCCCGCGCCTCGAAGAGAAGCCGGCCTCCTGATGGCCGGCAAGGACGACGACCGGTCGACCCCGCCGCCGCTGCCGCAACCCCTGGCCGTGGCGGTGGCCGACTCGCACACCCACCTCGACATGCAGGCCGGCACCCCGGCCGAGGGGCTCGCCCGGGCCGCCTCGGTCGGGGTCGCCACGGTCGTCCAGGTGGGCTGCGACGTGCCCGGCTCGCGCTGGGCCGCCGAGCTGGCGGCGCAGTACGAGCAGGTGCACGCGGCCGTCGCCCTGCACCCCAACGAGGCGCCGCGGATCTTCCTCGGCGACGCCGACGGGTGGTCCGGGCAGCAGCGGCTCGCGGGCGGGCAGGCGGCGCTGGACGAGGCGCTCGCCGAGATCGACGCGCTGGCCGCGCTGCCGCAGGTCCGCGCCGTCGGCGAGACCGGGCTGGACTACTTCCGCACCGGGCCGGAGGGCGTGGAGATCCAGAAGGAGTCGTTCCGCCGCCACATCGAGATGGCCAAGCGGCACGGCAAGGCCCTGGTCATCCACGACCGCGACGCCCACGAGGACGTCATCGCCGTCCTGCTGGCCGAGGGCGCCCCGGAGCGGACCGTCTTCCACTGCTACTCCGGCGACGCCGGGATGGCGAAGGTCTGCGCCGAGCACGGCTGGTACCTCTCCTTCGCCGGCCCGGTCACCTTCAAGGCCAACCAGCCGCTGCGCGACGCCCTGCTCGCCACCCCGCTCGACCGGATCCTGGTCGAGACCGACGCCCCCTTCCTCACCCCGCACCCGTACCGGGGGCGGCCGAACGCGCCGTACCTCATCCCGGTCACGGTGCGGTCGATGGCGGCGACCCTGGGGCTGCACGAGGACGAGCTGTCGACGGCGATCGCGGCGAACACGGCACGGGCCTTCGGGTACTGAGCGGGTCGAACGGGTTTCGGGTTTCGAAGGAACGATTCGGCACTCCCGGCTTCTTCCTAGGCTGGTTAGCATGAGTGCAGTGAGGGAGGTGGCAATGACCGCCGAGCCGATCAGCGAACCCGTGGACGATCGCGTCGAATGGTTCCTTCCGCCAGCCCAGGGCTGGACGTACGAGCAGGCTCAGGATTTCGACCTGCCGTTCGAGTGGGATCTGGTGGACGGAGTCATTGTGGTCCGGGGGCAGACGAACTTCTGGCATGACCTGGTGCGTTCGGGGCTGGAGCGAGGGCTGTTCGCTGCGCGCGTCGAGCCCTGTGCGGTCCTGCTGGAGCGGTGCATGCTGCTGGACGAGAGCAACACGGCCAAGCCCGATGTGGTGGTGTTCGACAAGACCGGTCTCGACGTCTTCGAGTTGGACTGTCTGCCGGTCGAGTCCGTGGTTCTGGCCGTCGAGGTGGTGTCGCCCGGGACCCGGGCCAGGGACCGCTTCGGCAAGCCCGGGCAGTTCGCCGAGAAGGGCATCCCCCACTACTGGCGGGTCGAGCGCGGCATCGACGACCTGCCCATCGTCCACGAGTTCCACCGGGACGAGGAGAAGGGCGTCTACTTGCCCGTCGCCCAGCACGAAGGGGTGCTCCGTACCTCGGTCCCGTACCCCGTGGAGATCGACCTCGCCGCGGTGGTCGAACTCTGAGTGCCGCCCGCGCCCGTATCCTTGGCGCGTGAGCAGCACCGACCCCACCCCTGACAGCCACCTGCTGGGCGCCGCCGACATCCGCGAACTGGCGGCCGCGTTCGGCGTGAAGCCGACCAAGCAGCGCGGGCAGAACTTCGTCATCGACGGCAACACCGTGCGGCGGATCGTCCGCGCCGCCGAGGTGACGGAGCAGGACGCGGTGGTGGAGGTCGGGCCGGGGCTCGGCTCCCTCACGCTGGCGCTGCTGGACGTCGCCCGGCACGTCACCGCGGTCGAGATCGACCCGGTGCTCGCCCGGCACCTGCCGGACACCGTCGCGGGCCGGATGCCCCGCAAGGCGGACGCCTTCGCGCTGGTCCTCAGCGACGCCATGGAGGTCACCGAGCTGCCCGGGCCGGCGCCCACCGCGCTGGTCGCCAACCTGCCGTACAACGTGGCCGTGCCCGTCCTGCTGCACATGCTGGCGACCTTCCCCAGCATCGAGCGGACCCTGGTGATGGTGCAGAGCGAGGTCGCCGACCGGCTCGCCGCCAAGCCCGGCAACAAGGTCTACGGCGTCCCCTCGGTCAAGGCCAACTGGTACGCCGACGTGAAGCGGGCCGGCGCGATCGGGCGGAACGTGTTCTGGCCCGCCCCCAACGTCGACTCCGGGCTGGTCTCGCTGATCCGCCGCGAGCCGCCGAGGACCACCGCCACCCGCGAGCAGGTGTTCGCGGTGGTCGACGCCGCGTTCGCCCAGCGCCGCAAGACCCTGCGCGCCGCGCTGGCCGGCTGGGCCGGCTCCGCCGCCGGGGCCGAGCAGGCGCTCGCGGCCGCCGGGATCGACCACAAGCTGCGCGGCGAGATGCTGACGGTGGAGCAGTTCGCCGCGATCGCCGAGCACAAGCCGGTGGAGCAGAAGCCGGTGGAGCACAAGCCCGCCGGACACGAGCCTGCTGAGGACGGCGAGTGATCACCGTACGGGTACCGGCCAAGGTCAACGCCCAGCTCGGGGTCGGCGGACTGCGCGCCGACGGCTTCCACGACCTGGCCAACGTCTTCTTCGCGGTCGCGCTCGGTGACGAGGTCACGGCCACCCCGGCGGACGGCGTGACGCTGTCCTGCTCGGGCCCCGACGCCGACGCCGTCCCGCTCGACGACAGCAACCTCGCCGCCCGCGCCGCCCGGCTGCTCGCCGCCCACCACGGGATCGCCGACCCGGGCGTCCACCTGCACATCGCCAAGGCCATCCCGGTCGCCGGCGGCATGGCCGGCGGCAGCGCCGACGGCGCCGCCGCGCTGGTCGCCTGCGACGCGCTGTGGCAGCTCGACACCCCGCTCCCGGTGCTGCTGGACCTCGCCGCCGAACTGGGCTCCGACGTGCCCTTCGCCCTGCTCGGCGGTGTCGCGCTGGGCCGCGGCCGGGGCGAGATCCTGGAACCGCTGCCGGTCGACGGCACCTTCCACTGGGTCTTCGCGGTCGCCGACGGCGGCCTGTCCACCCCCGCCGTCTTCCGCGAGTGCGACCGGCTCCGCGAGGAGGCCGGCACCGGCTCCAGCGACCTCCAGGTGCCCACCCCCGACGCCGACCGGGCCCTGCTCGCCGCCCTCGCCGACGGCGACGCCGTCGCCCTGGCCGGCGCGCTCACCAACGACCTCCAGGCCGCCGCGCTCTCCCTGCGCCCCGCGCTGGCCGCCACCCTGCGGGCCGGCACCGAGGCCGGTGCGCTCGGCGCCCTGGTCTCCGGCTCCGGACCGACCTGCGCCTTCCTGGCCAAGGACGCCGAGGCGGCGGCCACCGTCGCCCGGGCGCTGCTGGCCTCCGGCACCTGCCGGGCCGCGCACGCCACCTACGGGCCGGTGCCGGGGGCCTCGGTCGTCTGACTCCGACGGGGTGGGGTGGCGCGTCCGGTGCGGTGGGGGCGTCGGTCCTCCGGCGTGCCGGGGGCGTCGCTCGGGCGGCATGGTGGGGGCGCTCGACGCGGTGAGGGCGTCGCGGCCCGCCCATTAGGCTGGGGTGATCGGGTCGTCCCCGAGAGAGGGGCGGGCTGGGCCCGCCCCCGACCGCCGAACCCAGGAGCGCAGCACACGTGGCCGTCAACCTCGCCACCATCGAGTCCGTCACGAAGGTCTACGGCACCCGCACCCTGCTGGACGCGGTCAGCCTGGGCGTGAGCGACGGCGACCGGATCGGCGTCGTCGGCCGCAACGGCGACGGCAAGACCACCCTGATCCGGATGCTCGCCAAGCTGGAGGAGCCCGACGGCGGCCGGATCACCTGGAACGGCAACCTCGAACCGGCCGTCCTCACCCAGCACGACTCGCTCGACCCGAAGGCCACCATCCGGCACGAGGTCATCGCCGACCGCGCCGACCACGAGTGGCTCGGCGACGGCCGGATCCGCGACATCATCGAAGGCCTCTTCGGCGGCCTCGACCTGCCCGGCTTCGCCGACGGCCTCGACACCGTCATCGGCCCGCTCTCCGGCGGCGAGCGCCGCCGGATCGCCCTCGCCAAGCTGCTGCTCGGCTCCCCCGAGCTGATCATCCTCGACGAGCCCACCAACCACCTCGACGTCGAGGGCATCAACTGGCTCGCCCAGCACCTTCAGAAGCGCCGCTCCGCGCTGGTCTGCGTCACCCACGACCGCTGGTTCCTCGACCAGGTCTGCACCCGGATGTGGGACGTCCAGCACGGCGAGGTGCACGAGTACGAGGGCGGCTACTCCGACTACGTCTTCTCCCGCGCCGAGCGCTCCCGGATCGAGGCCGTCGAGGAGCAGAAGCGCCAGAACCTCGCCCGCAAGGAGCTGGCCTGGCTGCGCCGCGGCGCCCCCGCCCGCACCTCCAAGCCGCGCTACCGGATCGAGGCGGCCAACGCCCTGATCGCCGACGTGCCGGACCCCCGGGACAAGAGCGAGCTGATGAAGTTCGCCAACGCCCGGCTCGGCCGCACCGTCTTCGACCTGGAAGGCGTCACCGTCAAGGCCGGCCCCAAGCTGCTGCTGGAGAACCTCACCTGGCAGCTCGGCCCCGGTGACCGGATCGGCCTGCTCGGCGTCAACGGCGCCGGCAAGACCTCGCTGCTGCGCGCCATGCGCGACGCCTACGCCAGCGAGGGCGACGTCCAGCCCACCTCCGGCGTGATCAAGGTCGGCAAGACCGTGCGGCTGGCCTACCTGTCCCAGGAGGTCGCCGAACTGGAGCCGACGACCCGGGTGCTGCAGGCCGTCGAGCAGGTCCGCTCCCGGGTCGACCTCGGCAAGGGCCGGGAGATGAGCGCCGGCCAGCTGTGCGAGCAGTTCGGCTTCGGCAAGGACAAGCAGTGGACGCCGGTCGGCGACCTCTCCGGCGGCGAGCGGCGCCGGCTCCAGCTGCTGCGGCTGCTGATGGACGAGCCCAACGTGCTGTTCCTCGACGAGCCGACCAACGACCTGGACATCGAGACCCTCAACCAGCTGGAGGACCTGCTCGACGGCTGGCCCGGCTCGATGGTCGTCATCAGCCACGACCGGTTCTTCATCGAGCGGACCACCGACGTCGTCCACGCGCTGCTCGGCGACCAGAAGATGCGGATGCTGCCGGGCGGCGTCGACGAGTACCTGGAGCGGCGGGCCCGGATGGCCGCCGCCGCGGCGCAGGCCGCCCCCGTCGCCGCGGCCCCGGCCGCCGACCCCGCCGCCGGGCTCTCCGGCGGGGACCTCCGGGCGGCCAAGAAGGAGATGCAGCGGATCGAGCGCCAGATCTCCAAGCTGGACCAGAAGGAGTCCAAGCTGCACGCCCAACTCGCCGAGCACGCCGCGGACTTCTCCAAGGTCGCCGAACTGGACGGGCAGCTGCGCACCGTCCGGGAGGAGAAGGAGGAGCTGGAGCTGACCTGGCTGGAGCTGGCCGAGCAGGTCTGACCGCCCGCCTTCTCGACTACCGCCGCTTGAGCAGGAGTTCCCACTCGTCACGACCGCCGCTTGAGCAGGAGCTCCCACTCGTCACGACCGCCGCTTGAGCAGGAGCTCCCACTCGTCACGACCGCTGCCTGAGCAGGAGCTCCAACTCGTCCGCCGCACGGCCCAGCGCACTGAGCGCCGGGTCGTGCGGTGCGTCCGGCCGGGCCGCCGGACCGACCGGCGGACGGTGCTCCCGGGCGGCGGCCGTCAGCTCGTCCAGGGCCCGCCGGACCCGCTCGGTCTCCCCCGGATCCGGCACCCGGCCCCCGTACCGGATCTGCGCGGCGAACGCCGCCACCGCCCCGCCCAGCCGCTCCAGCGCCGCCGTGGCCGGCAGCCACTGCTCGGCCAGCCGGCCCGTGGGCGGCGGCTCGGCCAGCCCCTGCCGGACCTCCTGCCGGGCGTCCGCCAACGACCGGTAGGCCGTCCGGCGCAGCCACACCTCTCCGGTCCGGTGCTCCGTCACCGCGTCCAGGTAGGAGCGCAGGGCGGTCGTCGCGGTCACCAGCCGCGGCTCGATCCGGTGCCGCGGGCGCTCCGGCCACAGCAGGTAGCCGAAGAGCAGCACGATCGCGCTCGCCAGGACCGTGTCCAGCACCCGCGGCCAGAACTCGGCCGCGCTGCTCTGCCCGCCGAGTTGGAGCAGCACCAGCGCCATCGGCGTCATCGCCACCGTGGTCAGCCCGTAGTGCGCCGCCGTCGCGTACGGCAGCAGCGCCACGCACAGCGCCGCCACCGCCGTCAGCACCCACTCCTCGGTGGTCGACGCCAGCAGCGCCGCCGTCACCACCACGCCCAGCACCGTGCCGACCGCCCGGCTCACCGCCCGCAGGAACACCGAACCCAGATCCGGCTTCACCACGAACGCGATCGTCATCGGCACCCAGTAGCTCTTGCTCAGCGGGTAGTTGGCCGTCACCGCCGAACCCGCCGCGATGCACAGCGCCACCCGCAGCCCGTACCGCGCCGACGCGGCGGACCACAGCCGCCCCCGGAGCCGCCACGGGTCGGGCGGCGGCGCGGGAACCGCGTCGATCCGGGCCGGCCGGCCCGCGACCGCGTCCGCGGCGGCCCGCAGCGCCACGTCCAGGGCCTGCCGGGCCGGGGTGTCCGGCCGCCACCGCGGCACCACCACCTCGCCGCCGCCCCGCCGCACCGCGGCCGCCAGCTGCCCGGGCACCGCCGCCACCTCCGCCGGCACCGGCCGCCACGCCCACAGCAGGCCCGTCGCCGCCTCGGTCGCCGCCAGCGCCGCCTCGTACACCGGGCGCAGGGCCGTCCGGCCGTGCCCGGGGAACAGGTCCTGCACCTGGTTCAGGCGGGCCGTCAACACCCGGCGGGAACCCGCGCCCCGCGGCGTCCCCAGATCGCCGAGCGTCCGGCCGAGCGCCTCGTACGCCGCCGCCAGCGCCCGGACGCGCGGGTCGGCCGCACGACCGGGCAGACCCAGCAGCACCACGAACGCCGCACCCGCCAGCATCATCGGCGCCGCCGCCCACCACGGCCCCGGCAACGGCATCCCGCTGCCCAACGCCGCCGACACCAGCAGCAGCATCCCCGCCGCCGACCCGCGCGGACCCGTCGCACTCAACGCCCCCGACACGAACGCCGTCAGCGTCAGCCCGGCGCCGAGCACCACCACACCCGCGTGGACGTGCTGCAAGGCCGTGCCGATCAGCATCCCCGCCGCCGAAGCCGCCACCGCCGACCCGATCCGCGCCGTCCGCAGCCCCGCGGGCTCGACCCGGTCGTTCATCGTCGCGTGCATCGCCCCCAGCCCGGCGAACACCCCCAGGTCCAGCCGGTGCGCCCACAACCCCAGCACCAGCGGCACCGCCATCCCCACCGCGGCCCGCACCATCAACACCACCGGCAGCGGCGGCCGCTCCGGCCGCACCGCCCGGGCCCACCAGGGCGTCCTCTGCTCAGGCATGTCGTCACACGTCCGTTCTGCGGCCACGGCTCGCTGCTGAGCGACATTGCACGGCAGATGGGGCGTACCGGGGCAGTCTACCCAGCGGCCCGACCCCGGACTGGACGTGTCAAGTTCGTACCGATCGCGCCCGCGCGGGCCAAGGGCCCTGCCGGGCCGACAGAGGCGGTGGCTACCATGACAGAGGCGGGGGCCGCCCCCAGGGCGGGCGGCCGAACCGACCAGGACGGTACGTCTTGGAAGTTGACGGTGCGTTGCGGCGCGACGGGGCCCGGGACACGCCCGGGACGCGCGGGCCGTACGGGGGAGAGGTGGATTGCTGTGGGAGAGCCGACGACCACGCCGAGCGCGGGAACGACGCCGGCACCGGGGACACCGGGGGCACCGGACGCGACGCCGTTCATGCTGGACGGGCCGACGATCCCGCTGCCGTGGGGGCACGGGATCAAGATCGCCCCCGTGGTCAGCACCGTGCAGACCAACGTCAGCGCCGGCGACCTGGTCGCGGCCTTCGGCAAGCACGACGTCCAGGTCGAGATCAACACCCTCACTGAGTTCGCCAAGAAGGTCGAGGCCCTGCTCGCGGCGATGGAGGGCTCGGAGGCCGCGCCGTACAAGCTCGAGGCGCAGAAGCTGACTCGGGAGAATTTCGTCAGCGGGCAGAATCCGGGGGCGTTCTCGGAAGCAGTAGCCCTGAATTCCGCCTACAACAAGGTCCACAGCCAGCTCGTCAAGCTCCACAAGGACTTCACGGCGCAGATCAAGGCGATGCAGAACGCCGTTGTCCAGTCTGCGGGCTCCTACGGGACCAGCGACGAGAACGCAGCTGCCGCCCAGAACGCAGTGGCGAAGAGTGCAGGCGTCACGGGGCCGAAGGACAAGACGAACCTCTGACGGCGGTGCGGGAGAGGCTCACGGGGAAACGGGGAACAGGTCATGGCAGACGAATACAACGACATGAAGCATGCCGAACTCAAGGCGCTGGTCGACGGCACCGCTCCTGACATGCTGCTGAAGCGAGCCGGAAAGCTCCAGGACGCCGGTCGGGTCCTGACGGAACTCAGCACAGCTCTCCAGGCCCACCTCGGAACGGTCACCTGGGAGGGGCAGGCTGCTGAGAACTTCAAGACCTGGGCCGGGAACCTGTACAAGTCCGCGGAGATCATCGGTCAACACTCCACGACCGCCGGCGGGGCGATGACTCAGGCGGGTGAAGCGCTCAGTACGGCCAAGGTCGCCATGCCCCCGATCCCCCAGCAGGCGATCGACAAGGTTGCCGCTTACGAGAAGCAGACGGTTCCCCTGGACGTGCAGTCGAAGATCTCGACGGTCGGGGGCACCGTCGACGACTACATGAAGGCGAAACTCCAGGACGGTTGGGTCACCAAGAACGAGTACGACGGGTACAAGGCGACGATCCAGAAGGAGCAACAGGAAGCCGCCAAGCAGGTGGGGAACCTGGCCCAGGCATACAGCGCGGCGACGACGACGCTGAACGGGCTTCCCGCCGACGTGACGCTGCCGGGGACACCCGAGACGGACCGGAACCGAGGTGGGGAATCGGAATACACGGGCGCCGGCGGCTACGGTTCTCGCTCGGGAGGCGCTCTCCGCAGCCCCCGTACGAGCGGCGGCAGCGCCGGTGGGGGTTATAGCCCGTCCGGTGGCAGCTACGGTGGTGCCACCATGAGGCCCCGTAATCCGGCAACGAGCTGGCAGGACCCGTCCAATCCGACCCACCCCGGACCGGTTCCCCCGTACGACCGCGGCCAACTGCCTCCGCCGCCGCAGGACCCGGGCACCCCGACCCCGCCGTCCCACCCGTCGGACCCGGTCACCCGTCCGGGCACCGGCCTCGACAGCATCCCGACCCTGCCGGATCAGACCACTCCGGTCGGTCCCGGGGGCGGCCCGGTGCTGCCGAGCGGTCCGGGTGGAACTCCCGGCTACCCCGGCGGTCCCGATGGCCGGGGCGGGCTGCCCGGTACGCCGGGCAGCGGCCCCATCTCCGGCTTCCCGGCGGGCATCGGTGGCGGGTCCGTTCCGACCAAGGGCATCGGCGGCATTCCCGGCAAGGGCGGCGGCTCGGTTCCCCTCCGTACCGGCCCGTTCAGCGGCGGTTCGGTCCCCGGCAAGGCCGGTACCCCGGGACTTCCGAGCGGAACGGTCTTCGGCCGTGAGGGCGCGCCGGGCGGTGGCCGGGTCGGCGGTTCGGCCATGGGTGGCGGAATGGGTGGCATGCACCCGGGCATGGGCGGCGGCCACGGCGTCGTCGGCGGTGCCGGTGGTGCGCGCGGCCGGGGCCTGACCTCGACCCCGGGCGGCACGGTCGGCGGCCGCAAGGGCCCTGCTGCCGGTGGGGAGTTCACCCCTGGTGGCACGGGCCTGCGCAACCGCGCGGCTGCGGCGGAAGCTGCCGAGGGCGGTGCACGGTCCGGGCAGAACGGCATGATGGCCCCGGGTGCGGGCGGACACGGCGGCAAGAAGGACCGCGACCGCCGCAACCGCGCGGACTACCTCCACGAGGACGAGGAGACCTGGACCAGCGGGACACCGCACAGCAATCCGGACGTGATTGAGTAGGTACAAACGACTGCCCGGCCACTTTGCCTTGCTGGTGGCCGGGCAGCTCTGTCACCGGCGCGGATTTCAGCCGACGGAAAGATCGACGAGGAGTTGTGATGGGGCACGTGCACGGGCGTCGACGAGTTTTCGCGGCGGCGCTCCTAGCTGCCGGAGCTGTGATTGGCCCGGTCGCTGCACCTGCGGTCGCCGATGAATCGATCCGTGCCGCGCAATGGCATCTGGATGCGATGCATGCCTCGGAGATGTGGCAGGTTTCGAAGGGGACTGGAATCACCGTTGCGGTGATCGACGGGGGGTTCAAACTGGATCACCCGGACCTGGTGGGTCAGTTCTTGCCGGGCAAGGATTTCAGCGGCAGCCCGGGCGGTGTGGGTTCTTACGGGGACGGGCACGGCACGATGATGGCCAGCCTCATTGCCGGAACGGGGAAGAGCCGTGGGGGGAATGGAGCTTACGGCCTCGCGCCCGGGGTGAAGCTTCTTCCGTTGAAGATCAACAACGGGTCTGTGGGGACGTCGCTGACGAGCGATTTCCTCGACGAGGTCGGACAGGCTGTCGACTATGCTGTCGATCAGGGCGCCAAGGTGATCAGCATCTCGCAAGGCGCGGCTGCGGTGACCGCCTCCCAAGACGACGTAGCCAAGCTGAACAGGATCCTTGCGGCTGCGAGGACGAAGGGTGCTCTGGTGCTCGCGGCTGTGGGAAACGAGGCGCAGTCGGGGAATCCGGTCGATTATCCAGGTGGCCTCCCCAATGTAGTCGGCGTCGGGTCGGTCGATCGGAACGGGACGGTGACGGACGAGTCCGAACACGGGCCGCAAGTCGCGCTTGTCGCGCCGGGCGTGGACACGCTGGCGGCCTGCACGGCGCCGTCCGGATACTGCCAGGGCCACGGTACGTCCGACGCGACCGCGCTGGCGTCCGCTTCGGCGGCGTTGGTGTGGTCGGTGCACAAGGACTGGTCGGCGAACCAGGTCCTACGGGTGCTCATCAACACGGCGGGCAGGGCCAACGGCGGGACCAGCCGTACGGATGGTGCCGGTTGGGGCGCGGTGCGGCCGCGGATCGCGTTGACGGACCCCGGCGACCCCGGGCCGGCGGATGTGTCGCCGCTTCCGGCTGATGCGGTGACGCCTTCGGCTGCGCCTTCGCCGTCGGCGAGTGCGTCCGTGTCCGCGTCGTCGGCGCCGAGTCCGGCCGGGGCTGCGGCCGGTGCGCCGACTGCGGAGCCGAAGGCTGGGGCGTCGTCCGGGTCGGGTGGTGTGCTGCCGGTCGTGGGTGGGGTGGTGGCCGGTCTGCTGGTGGTGGCGGGTGTGGTGTTCGCGGTGGTGCGTCGGCGGAGGGCTGCCGTGCCGCCGGTGCCTCCGGGGGGCAATCCGTACGCGCAGTAGGCGGGTTGGGGCAGGTGGGCCCGGGTGTCGCGGTGGCGGCGCTCGGGCTTTTTGGTGGGCGCTGGGGGTGGGGTGTGCGCCGGGGTCACTCGGGTGGGTGCTGGCGGGGGTGGGGTGGGGGTGGCGAGGGTGGTGGTATGGATGCGGAGGGTGCCCGGCGGGCCGGGCAGTTGAGGCGGGCCGCGGCTGCGGCGTTGATCGGGACGGCGATCGAGTTCTACGACTTCTTCCTGTACGGGACGGCGGCGGCCCTGGTGTTCGGGCCGGTGTTCTTTCCCGGGCTGGGTGGGGCCGGGGCGTTGTTGGCGGCGTTCTCGGTGTACGCGGTGGCGTTCCTGGCCCGGCCGTTGGGGGCGGTGGTGTTCGGGCACTTCGGGGACCGGGTGGGGCGGAAGGCGACGTTGGTGGTGTCGCTGTTGCTGATGGGCCTGGCGACGGTGGCGGTGGGGTTGTTGCCGGGGTTCGCGGTGTGGGGGTGGTGGTCGCCGGCGCTGCTGGTGGTGCTGCGGGTGTGCCAGGGCGTCGGGTTGGGCGGGGAGTGGGGCGGGGCGGCGCTGCTGATCGCGGAGAACGCGCCGACCGGGCGGCGCGGGCGGTACGGCGGGTTCCTGCAGTTGGGGCCGTCGGGCGGGTTCGTGTTGGCGAACGGGGCGTTCCTGGTGCTCCAACTCACCCTGGACGAGGGGTCGTTCCGGGCGTGGGGCTGGCGGGTGCCGTTCCTGGCCTCGTTGGTGCTGGTGGCGGTGGGGCTGTTCGTGCGGCTGCGGCTGGCGGAGACGCCGTTGTTCCGGGCGGACGAGCGGCGGGACCGCCCGCCGGTGGTGGAGGTGCTGCGGGAGCACTGGCGGCCGGTGCTGGCGGGGGGTGGGGCGATCACGCTCGGGTACGCGTTGTTCTACCTGACCACCACGTACGCGCTGGCGTACGCGACGTCCGGCCTGGGGGTGGCGAGCACGGTGGTGCTGGCGATGCTGCTGGTCGGTGCGGTGGGCGGGGCCGTGACGGTGTGGCTGAGCGCGGCGCACAGTGACCGGTGGGGGCGGCGGCGGACGCTGCGCTGGGCGGCGGGCCTGGCGGCGGGCTGGTCGCTGGTGCTGTTCCCGCTGCTGGAGACGGTGCGCCGGCCGTTGATGTTCCTGGCGTTGGCCGGGGCGATGGTGGTGCTGGGGTGCCTGATGGGCCCGGTGGCGGCGTTCCTGCCGGAGCTGTTCCCGACCCGGGTGCGCTACACGGGTGCCGCGTTGACGTACAACCTGGGCGGGGTGGTCGGCGGGGCGCTGACGCCGTTGGTGGCGACGCGGCTGACCGGGGTGTACGGGACGGCGCAGCCGGTCGGCTGGTACCTGGGGGTGCTGGGGCTGGTGGCGCTGGGCTGCCTGTGGTTGCTGCCGGACACCACGGGTGCGGAGTTGGCGGCGGTGGACGGCGGACGCCGCCGGGCGCCCGTGTTGGGGGCGGATCCGGCGGCGTAGCCGTGCGGTGCGGCGGCGAGGCGGTGCGGCGGTGCGGCGGTGCGGCCTCGGTCGGCCAGGGCCCAGCAGTCGGCCAGGGCTCAGCCGGCCAGGGCGGCGCGGCCGGCCAGCACGACGGCGGTGTGCCGGGCGACGCGCTCGCCCAGGTGCTCGGCGGTGGCGATGTCGGCCTTGTGGACGGCCTCGGGGCCGGCGTCGGCGGGCGAGGAGGCGGCGGCGCCGGTGAAGAAGCCGAGGCGGTTGAGGTCGTCCTCGGAGGCGGTGGTGGCGTTCCAGCCGGGCTTGAGGCCGAGGTTGACCCAGTTCATGCCGTGCTGGGCGGCGAGGGTCTGGAAGAAGCCGAGGGTGCCGGCCTTGTCGCCGCTCTTGGAGGCGGAGTTGGTGAAGCCGGCCGCGAGCTTGTCCTTCCAGGCGTCGGCGAACCAGCGCTTGCTGCTGGCCTCGGCGAAGACGTGGAAGGCGCCGGAGGCGGTGCCCATGTAGGTGGGGGAGCCGAAGACGATCGCGTCGGCGGCGTCCAGCTGGGCCCACTGCTCCTCGGTGATGGTGTCGACGGCGATCGTGACGACCTCGGCGCCCGCTGCGGCGGCGCCTCGGGCGACGGCCTCGGCGATCACGGCGGTGTGGCCGTAGCCGGAGTGGTAGGCGAGGGCGACGGTCGGGCGGATGGCGGTCATGCGGGCACTCCTGGGGACGGGACGGCGTGAGCAGGGGAGGGCAAGGAGGACGGAGCGGGGCGGGCCCGCTCCGTCGAACGGTCTCCAATATAGACCAGGTCTCCAGTGGAGACCAGGTGCGGATCGGAGACCGCAGGTCTACCCTGGGCGTATGACGACGGAGGAAGCGGCCCGGGTCGAGGTCGAGCGACGGGCGGAAGACGCCGGGGTCGGGCGGGAGCCGGAAGGCGGAGGCCGGCAGCCGGCAGGCGAAGGCCGGGCGCCGGAGTCGGAGTCGGAGCCGGGGCTGGAGCTGGACGTCTTCGCCCAGCTCTGCCCCAGTCGCGAGCTGTTCGCCGAGCTCGCCGACAAGTGGTCGATGCTGATCCTGATGAGCCTGTCCGCCTGTGGGCCGCAGCGCTTCTCCGAGCTCCAGCGCGGGGTCGGCGGGGTCAGCCGCAAGATGCTCACCCAGTCGCTGCGGAGCCTGGAGCGCAGCGGGCTGGTGCTCCGCACGGTCTTCCCGGAGACGCCGCCGCGGGTGGTCTACGACCTGCTGCCGCTCGGCCGCGAGCTGGCCGCGCTGGTCGCCCCGCTCGGGCGCTGGACGGAGCGCCGCGCCGGGCAGATGCTCGCGGCCCGCGAGGAGTTCGACGCGGCGCACGCCGGGGGCTGAGGGCCCACGGGGCCCGGGGTGGAGCCGATTTCCCTTCCGGGCCGACGGCCGTGTAATGTCTTCCTTGTTCGACCGGCCAGGCGGAAACGCAAGGCCAAGCCCCTATAGCTCAGTCGGTAGAGCGTCTCCATGGTAAGGAGAAGGTCTGCGGTTCGATTCCGCATGGGGGCTCCACTGAAAGACCCCCGCCTCGCGGCGGGGGTCTTTCGCGTTCTGTGCACCGGGCTCCGCCCCGTTCCGCCGCTGGTCCCGCGATCCTCGGTGGCCTAGCGGGTCGGGTACGGAATGCGTTGTGATGGTGCGTCATCGGCCGCCCGCCCGCGGGGTGCGGGCGCGAGCCGGACCCCGACCGGGAGGGCGTCATGGGTGTTCGACTCGTGGTGGTCGACGACCACCGGCTGCTGGCCGAGGCGCTGGCCACCGCGCTGCAACTGCGCGGGCACCGGGTGCTCGCGGTCGGCTCGCCGGCCGGTGTGGCGGCCGATCTGGTGGCCGGGCGGCGGCCCGAGGTGTGTCTGCTGGGGGTGTCCGCGCCGGGCGAGCCGGGGGCTTTCGACGGGCTGCGCCGGATCCGCCGGGAGCGGCCCGAGGTGGCCGTGATCGTGCTCGGGCCGGTGGGTGAACTCCGGGGTGTGGCCTGCGCGTTCGCGGCCGGGGCGGCGGGGTACGTGCCCAGCGACGAGCGGATCGAGGTGGTCGAGCGGGCGATCGGGCGGGCCCGGGCGGGCGAGGCCGCGGTGACGGTGGACGTCCTGCGCGGGGCCTTCGACCAGTTGCTGCGCCCGGTGGCCGAGCCGGACGACGAGGCGGTCCGGCTGCTGCGGCTGCTGACCCGCCGTGAGGTGCAGGTGCTGGCCCGGATCGCGGACGGCGAGGACACCGCGGCGATCGCGGCCGGGATGCGGATCGCCGCGAGCACCGCCCGCACCCACGTGCAGCGGGTGCTGATGAAGCTGGGGGCGCGCACCCGGCTGGAGGCGGCCGCGGTGGCCGCGCGCACCGGCCTGCTGGAGCGGATGGCCGACGGCCGGCGGACCGCCGACGGCTGAGCGGGCTGCCGGGTTGCCGGGTTGCCCGCGGGGCGGCGGCGCGGCAGCGCCGTGGAGGTCGGCTGAGGAGTGGGTGAGAATGCCGGGGAGCGACCGCCCCGGTGGTCCGGAGCACCCCGGCGGGCAGGGACAATTGAGCGCAGTCGTACGCATTCCGTCGATGGCGCCGCCGACCGCGCGGACCATCGCCCGCTGGAGGTCTCATCATGAGTAAGTACCTGGTCACGGGTGGCGCCGGCTACGTCGGCAGCGTGGTGGCCGCGCACCTGCTGGAGGCGGGTCACCAGGTGACCGTCCTGGACGACCTCTCCACCGGCTTCCGCGAGGGCGTCCCGGCCGGCGCCGAGTTCGTCGAGGGCCGGATCCAGGAGGCTGGCCGGGTGCTGGACGGCTCCTTCGACGGCGTGCTGCACTTCGCCGCCTCCTCGCAGGTCGGCGAGTCGGTCGTGGACCCGGAGAAGTACTGGCGCAACAACGTGGCGGGCTCGCTGGAGCTGATCACGGCGATGCGCGCCGCGGGCGTGCGCAAGCTGGTGTTCTCCTCGACCGCGGCCGTCTACGGCGAGCCGGAGGTCGTGCCGATCGCCGAGACCGCCCGGACCTCGCCGACCAACACCTACGGCGCCAGCAAGCTCGCCATGGACCACATGATCACCAGCGAGGCCGTCGCGCACGGCCTGGCCGCCGTCTCGCTGCGCTACTTCAACGTGGCTGGCGCGTACGGCGCCTACGGCGAGCGGCACGACCCCGAGTCGCACCTGATCCCGCTGGTCTTCCAGGCCGCGCTCGGCCGGCGCCCGCACATCGCGGTGTTCGGCGACGACTACCCGACCCCGGACGGCACCTGCATCCGCGACTACATCCACGTCGCGGACCTGGCCGACGCGCACCTGCTGGCGCTGGACGCCGCCAAGCCGGGCGAGCACCTGATCTGCAACCTGGGCAACGGCAGCGGCTTCTCGGTGCGCGAGGTGATCGAGTCGGTCAAGCGCGTCACCGGCCGGGAGATCCCGGTGCAGGTCGTCGGCCGCCGCGCGGGCGACCCGGCCGTGCTGGTGGCCTCGGCCGAGCGGGCCCACCAGGAGCTGGGCTGGACGCCGCGCCGCCCCAACCTGGACGACATCGTCGCCGACGCCTGGAAGTTCACCCTGGAGCAGACCGGCGAGTAGTCCGGCGAGTAGTCGGGCGAGCAGTCCGACGAGTAGGTCGGCGAGCAGACCGGCGGGCAGTCCGGCGACGGCCCCGCCGGCCGGGCCGGAACGGGACGGCTCCCGGGGCGCGCTCCACCGCGAGCGCACCCCCGGGGGCCGTCCGCCCGGTCAAGTCCGGCCCCTCGCGCACCACCTGACGAAACTTCACCGAACCGCCACGGGAGCGTTTCCCGGCCCGTACGCTGAGTGCGGTACCGGTGGGGGCCGGCGTCCTTTCGGCTTCACCGGCCACCGGTGGGCGGGCGGAACGGCGGGTCCGGAACGCGGACGCCGGACCGGCCCCCGTCCCCGGGCTCGGGCGCTCTGAGCAGGGGGTAGTGACGATGGGGCGGATCCGGGTCCTGGTGGTCGACGACCACCGGATCTTCGCCGAGGCACTGGCCGCGGCGCTCGCCGCCGAGCCCGATGTGGAGGTGGGCGCGGCCGGTAGCGCGGCCGCCGCCGAGCGGGCGCTGGAGCGGGCCGCGGCCGAGGGGCGGGCCTACGACGTGGCGCTGATCGACGCCGACCTGGGGGGTGAAGCGGGCGGTCCGGCGGCCCGGGCCCGGCCCGGTCCGGAGGCGGCCGAGGAGGCCCGGCGCCGCCCGGCCCCGGGGGTGCCCGCCGCCCGCAGGCCGGGTGCCGCCCCGCTCGCCCCGCCCGTCCCGGCGACCGCCGCCGCCCGTCCCCCGGACCAGCTCCGCGCCGAGCAGCTGCGGCCCACGGCCCCGCCGCCGGACGGCATCACCCTGCTGGGCCGGCTCCGCCGGGCGCATCCGGGGCTGCGCGGGGTGGTGCTGGCCACCGCGGACGATCCGCACCGCGCCGCCCGGGCGCTGCACGCGGGTGCCACCGGCTGGGTGGCGAAGGAGAGTTCGCTGGCCCGGTTGCTCGCGGTGGTCCGGGGGGTGCTGCGGGACGAGACCCACCTGCCGCCGGCGCTGCTCACCGGGGTGATCCGCGAGCTCACGACGGCCCGGCGGGACCGCACCGAGAGCGAGCGCCTGGTGGACACCCTGACCCCGCGGGAGAAGCAGATCCTGCGCTGCATGGTGGCGGGCCTGGGCCGGCAGGCGGTGGCGGAGCGGCTGTACCTGTCGCCGCACACCGTCCGCACCCACATGCAGAACGTGCTGGGGAAGTTGGGGGTGCACTCCACGCTGGCCGCCGTCGCGGTGGCCCGCCGGGCCGGGGTCAGTCCGGCGGAGCCGGCCGCGCCGCCGTCGATCGCCTCCACGCCGTAGCGGGAAGCCGTAGCGGAGCGCCGTGGCCGGACGCCGCAGCGGTGGTCGTCAGCCCGGGATGTTGTCGAACGGGGCGACCAGCAGCCGCAGCAGGCCGGCGAGTTCGCCCTGCTGGCCGGAGCTGAGCTGGGCCAGCAGTTCGCGCTCGTGGGCGAGCAGACCGGCCAGGGCCTGGTCGGCGCGGTCGCGGCCGTCGTCGGTGAGCCGGACGAGCACGCCGCGCCGGTCGTCGGGGTCGGGCAGGCGCTTGACCAGGCCCTTGCCGGTGAGGCGGTCGATCCGGTTGGTCATGGTGCCGGAGGTGACCAGGGTCTGGGTGAGCAGCTGGCCGGGGGAGAGCTGGTACGGGGAGCCGGCCCGCCGCAGGGCGGTCAGGACGTCGAACTCCCAGGGCTCCAGCCCGTGCTCGGCGAAGGCGGTGCGGCGGGCGCGGTCGAGGTGGCGGGCGAGCCGGCTGACCCGGCTGAGCACCTCCAGCGGCTCCACGTCGAGGTCGGGGCGCTCCCGGCGCCACGCCGCGACCAGCCTGTCGACCTCGTCCTCCATGACGATCAGTGTATCGGTGGATGTGTCGATGTGAAGTCTCTTGACATCGAGAAATGTGCCAGCGAGGCTTTCGGCGATATCTTGATGTCGAGATACCTGCGAGGTGAACCATGACCAGCCCCGTCTGGGACCCGGCGCAGTACCTGCGCTTCGCCGACGAACGCACCCGCCCGCTGCGCGACCTGCTCGCCCGCGTCCCCGCCCTGCCGAACGAGCCCGCCCCGTCGGTCCTCGACATGGGCTGCGGCCCCGGCAACTCCACCGCCGTCCTGCGCGAACGCTGGCCGAAGGCCCGGCTCACCGGCCTCGACAGCTCCGCCCCGATGCTGGAGGCCGCCCGCACCGACGGCGAGCCCACCGCCGACTACCTGCTCGCCGACGCCCGCGACTACGACCCGGCCCCGGCCGCGCCCGACCTGATCGCCTCGAACGCGACCCTCCAGTGGGTGGACGGCCACCTGGCGGTGCTGGCGCGCTGGGCGGACGCCCTGCGGCCCGGCGGGGTGGTCGCCGTCCAGGTGCCCGGCAACTTCGAGGCCCCCAGCCACACCCTGCTCGCCGAACTGCGCCGCAGCGCCCGCTGGCGCGACGCCCTCGGCGCCGACGCCGTCCGGGGCGGCGTCCACCCGCCCGGGCGGTACCTGGACGTCCTCGCCGGGGCCGGCTGCGCCGCCGACGTCTGGGAGACCACCTACAGCACCCTGCTGCCCGGGCCGGACCCGGTGCTGGAGTGGGTCAAGGGGACCGCGCTGCGGCCCGTCCTCGGCCGGCTCGCCGACCCGGCCGACCGGGCCGCCTTCCTCGCCGAGTACGGGCGGCTGCTGCGCGAGGCCTACCCGGCCGGGCCGCACGGGACGGTCTTCCCGTTCCGGCGGATCTTCGCGGTCGGGGTCAGGCGGTAGCCCGTCGCCCGGCGTGAGGACGGACGGCCGGGCGGACGGACGGGCGGACGGGCGGTCAGGTCAGGCGGTCGCCGACCAGCCTCGGGTGCCGCTCCAGGCCCTCCAGCCCGTGCCAGGCGAGGTTCACCAGGTGCGCCGCCACCGTGGCCTTGTCCGGCTTGCGGACCTCCAGCCACCACTGGCCGGTCAGCGCGACCATCCCGACCAGCATCTGCGAGTACATCGGGGCCAGCCGGGCGTCGAAGCCCCGGGACTTGAACTCCAGGCCCAGGATGTCCTCGACCTGGGTCGCGATGTCGCTGATCAGCGAGGCGAAGGTGCCGGTCGACTGGGCCACCGGGGAGTCCCGGACCAGGATCCGGAAGCCGTCCGTCGAGGTGTCGATGTAGTCCATCAGCGCGAAGGCGGCCTGTTCCAGCAGCTCGCGCGAGTGCCCGCCGGTCAGCGCCCCGGTCACCATGTCCAGCAGCAGCTGCATCTCGCGGTCCACCACCACCGCGTAGAGCCCTTCCTTGCCCCCGAAGTGCTCGTACACCACGGGCTTCGACACCCCGGCGCGCTCGGCGATCTCCTCCACCGAGGTGCCGTCGTAGCCGCGCTCCGCGAAGACCGTCCGGCCGATCTCCAGCAGCTGTTCCCGGCGCTGCTTGCCGGTCATCCGGACCCGGCCGCCCCGGCGGCGCGGGGCCGGGGCGGCCGCGGACCGGTCGGCGGCGCCGTCCGCGGTCCGTTCGGCACCGCCGTCGGGGGCCGCGCCCGGCGCCGCAGCGGCCCGCGGACGGGCCGGCGCCGTTCCGGGCGCCGGGTCCGTCCGCGTGCTGTGGTGACCGCCTGTGCTGTCTGCGCTGCTCCCGTTCACCCCTACATCATGCTGGAAGCGCCGCCTCATGCGGCGCGGCGGGCGGCGATCCGCTCCGCGTCCGGCCAGCGGACGTCCCGGACCCAGCCGGCCAGCTCGAACCAGCGGATCAGCCGGGCCGAGGAGTCGATCTGTCCGCGCAGGACGCCGTGCCGGGCCGAGGTCGGGTCGGCGTGGTGCAGGTTGTGCCAGGACTCGCCGCAGGAGAGCACCGCGAGCCACCAGACGTTGCCGGAGCGGTCCCGGGAGCGGAACGGGCGCCGGCCGATGGCGTGGCAGATCGAGTTGATCGACCAGGTGACGTGGTGCAGCAGGGCGACCCGCACCAGCGAGCCCCAGAAGAAGGCGGACAGCGCGCCCTCCCAGGACAGGCTCACCAGACCGCCGACCAGCGCGGGCAGCAGCAGCGAGATGGTGGTCCAGAGCCAGAACAGCCGGGAGATCCGCCGCAGCGCCGGGTCGCCGACCAGGTCCGGGGCGTACTTGAGCTGCGGGGTCTGCTCCTCGTCGAACATCCAGCCCATGTGGGCCCACCACAGGCCCTTGACCAGGGCCGGGACGCTCTCCCCGTAGCGCCACGGCGAGTGAGGGTCGCCGTCCTTGTCGCTGAACCGGTGGTGCTTGCGGTGGTCGGCCACCCAGCGCACCAGCGGTCCCTCGACGGCGAGGCTGCCGACGACGGCGAGGGCCAGCCGCATCGGGCGGGGGGCCTTGAAGGAGCCGTGGGTGAAGTAGCGGTGGTAGCCGACGGTGATGCCGTGACAGGTGAGGAAGTACATGGCGACGGTGACCGCGACGTCGGTCCAGCCGAGCCCCCGGCCCCAGGCCACCGGTACGGCGGCGACCAGCGCGGCGAACGGGACGAGGATGAAGAGGCCGAGCGCGATCCGCTCGGCGGCCCCCTGCTTCTCGCCGCCGCGGGTGGCGGACAGCCGGGTCGCGGCGTCGGCGGAGGGATCGGGGGAGGGGGCGGGGAGGGCGGTGGCCCCCGCGTGCGCCTCGTCGGCCTGGATGGTCATGGGCGTCCCTTCGCGGCGTCCCGGAACGGGACAGAGCGGACCTACGTTGGCGTAACCTACGGCATCGTAGGTTGCGCTCCGTGTCCAGGGGAACACACCCCCGCGCGGCGCTTGAGTGAATTCACCCGACTGGATGGATGAACCCGGAACCCCTCCCGTGCCCGGATCGGACGGGCCAGGAGGGTCGGCATTGGTGGTAGATGTGAGGCGCGCTACCCCGTAGTCTTGGCCCAGCGCGCCGCCGGGCCTCCGGCGGTGGAGCTCCGGTCCCGGATCGTCTAAGGGCAGGACAGCTGGTTTTGGTCCAGCTTATGGGGGTTCGAATCCTCCTCCGGGAGCACTGAGTACGGCCGCGGGCGGGCATGCGCGGGCCGGGCGTCTGGCGTTTCGGCTCGCCGCCCCGCACTATCCTCGAACTGCCAGAGCACATGTGCGGACCGCGTTCTGGCCTGCTCTGCCCTCTCTTTGAACCTAATGAGGAGCCTCCCCGCATGGGTGCCAATTCGCTTGCCGCCGTTGTCGTGCTCGCCGCCGGTGGTGGGACCCGGATGAAGTCGAACAAGGTGCCCAAGGTGCTGCACGAGGTGTGCGGGCGCTCGCTGGTGGGTCACGCGGTTTCGGCGGCCGGGGAACTGACGCCGGGGCAGCTCGTCGTGGTGGTCGGCCACCAGCGCGAGCAGGTCGAGGAGCACCTGGCGACGCACTACCCGGCCGTGCGCCCGGTCGTGCAGGAGGAGCAGAACGGCACCGGCCACGCGGTCCGCACCGCGCTGGAGTCGCTGGCCGCCGACGGCGTGACGCTGGACGGCACCGTGATCGTCACCGCCGGGGACTCGCCGCTGCTCACCGGGGACACCCTGCGCCGGCTGGCCCGCTCGCACGAGGCCCAGCAGAACGGCGTCACCGTGCTGACCGCCGTCGTCCCCGAGCCCTTCGGCTACGGCCGCATCCTGCGCGACGAGGACGGCACCGTCGCCGCGATCGTCGAGGAGCGGGACGCCAGCGACACCCAGCGCGCCATCGCCGAGATCAACTCGGGCGTGTTCGCCTTCGACGCCAAGCTGCTCACCGAGGCGCTGGCCGAGCTGACCACCGACAACTCGCAGGGCGAGGAGTACCTGACCGACACCCTGGAGATCCTGCGCGAGGCCGGGCACCGGGTCGGCGCCGTGGTCGCCGAGGACCACCGGGACATCCTGGGCATCAACGACCGGGTCCAGCTCGCGCAGGCCCGCCGGCTGCTGAACGACCGCCTGCTGGAGCGGGCGATGCGCGCGGGCGTCACCGTGGTCGACCCGGCCAGCACCTGGATGGACGTCCAGGTGACGTACGAGCCGGACGCCGTGGTGCTGCCGAACACCCAGCTGCAGGGCGCGACCCACCTGGGCGAGGACTGCGAGGTGGGCCCGAACTCCACCCTCCGGGACACCCTGGTCGGCGCCGGCGCCCGTGTGAGCAACACCACGGCCGACCGCGCCGAGATCGGCGAGCTCGCCTCCACCGGCCCGTACGCCTACCTGCGGCCGGGGGCGAAGCTGGCCCGCAAGGCGAAGGTCGGCACCTACGTCGAGGTCAAGAACTCCGAGCTGGGCGAGGGCGCCAAGGTGCCGCACCTCTCCTACATCGGCGACGCCACGATCGGCGAGGGCACCAACGTCGGCGCGGCCTCGGTCACCGTGAACTACGACGGGGTGAAGAAGCACCGCACCGTCATCGGGGCGCACTGCCGCACCGGCTCGGACAACATGTTCATCGCCCCGGTGACCGTCGGTGACGGCGCTTACACCGGCGCGGGCTCGGTGATCACCACCGACGTTCCGCCCGGCGCACTCGGCGTGAACCGCGCGCAGCAGCGCAACATCGAGGGC
Organism: Kitasatospora sp. NPDC001309; assembly: GCF_042896295.1. Classification (NCBI taxonomy): domain Bacteria; kingdom Bacillati; phylum Actinomycetota; class Actinomycetes; order Kitasatosporales; family Streptomycetaceae; genus Kitasatospora; species Kitasatospora sp. NPDC001309. Next base: position 75,060 of record NZ_JBIAXC010000032.1, read on the forward strand.
TGGGTGGAGCGCAAGCGCCCGGGCACGGTGTCCGCGCAGGCCGCGCGGGCCGCGACCGACGGCGCGGCCGAGGTCTGACGCGCCCGCCGGGGACCGGTCGGCCGGTCCCCGGGGCGGACGGTTTCTGCGCGGGCGCGTAACCTGGGGGACATACGTGCGCCACTGGGCTTACCGCCCGTGTCCAGGCGTACCGACATTCCCCGATCCCCTCGTGAGTGCGGGCTGCGCCTGCCCTCCTCGGGAGCGGGGTTCAGCGTCCGCAACACGAGGAGACGGTGCAGTGAGCGGGATCACGACGTCGGGTGAGAAGAAGCTCAAGCTCTTCTCCGGCCGTGCCCACCCGGAGCTGGCGAGGGAGGTTGCCGAGGCGCTGGGGACCGAGCTGGTCCCGACCAAGGCCCTGGACTTCGCCAACGGCGAGATCTACGTCCGCTTCCTGGAGTCGGCGCGTGGCGCGGACTGCTTCGTGATGCAGAGCCACACGGCTCCCATCAACCAGTGGATCATGGAACAGCTGATCATGATCGATGCTCTCAAGCGGGCCTCCGCCAAGAGCATCACCGCGATCCTGCCGTTCTACGGGTACGCCCGCCAGGACAAGAAGCACCTCGGCCGCGAGCCCATCTCGGCCCGTCTGGTCGCCGACCTGCTCCGCCAGGCCGGTGCCGACCGCCTGATGGCCGTCGACCTGCACACCGCGCAGATCCAGGGCTTCTTCGACGGCCCGGTGGACCACCTGTTCGCGCTGCCGCTGCTGGCCGACTACATCGGCGAGAAGGTGGACCGCTCCAAGCTGACCGTCGTCTCGCCGGACGCCGGCCGGGTCAAGGTGGCCGACCAGTGGTGCGACCGGCTGGACGCCCCGCTGGCGATCATCCACAAGCGCCGCGACATCACCCAGGCCAACACCATCCTGTCGGCCGACGTGGTCGGTGACGTCGACGGCCGGGTCTGCGTCCTGGTCGACGACATGATCGACACCGCCGGCACCATCTGCGCCGCCGCCGACGCGCTGTTCGAGAACGGCGCCGCGGACGTCCTGGTGGCCGCCACCCACGGCGTGCTCTCCGGCCCGGCCGCGGACCGGCTCAAGAACTCCCGGGTCAGCGAGTTCGTGTTCACCAACACGCTGCCCACCCCGGCCGAGCTCCAGCTGGACAAGATCACCACGCTGTCCATCGCCCCGTCGATCGCCGCCGCGATCCGCGAGGTCTTCGAGGAGGGCTCGGTCACCAGCCTCTTCGAGGGCGTGCACTGACGAAGCCCCGCGCAGGCGGCCCCGGACCACCTCGGTCCGGGGCCGCCGCCGGTTCGGGGCCGCTGCCGGTTCGGCGGGGGGTGCCGGGTTCGGCGGGGGCGTCGGCCGGGGGCCCGATTTCGTCGCAGCGGGCCGGTGCGGTTAGACTCGTGAAACTGCTCGGCGAGGGATGTCGTGTGCCCGCTCGACGGACACCGACTCCGTGATCGACGCGCTGCCGTAACGGATTCCGTCCGTCGGCAGAAGTCGTTGCCGCCGAGTGACCCCCGAACGTACTGAGGGTGTGGTCCCGGCGGTTTTTCGCGTTGCCTGCACCCCCGCGCCATTCTTCACGAGGAGTGCAGTCGTGTCCGAGATCCGCATTGCCGCTGAGACCCGTTCCGAGTTCGGCAAGGGTGCCGCCCGTCGCGCCCGCCGCGCCGGCTTCGTCCCCGGTGTCGTCTACGGCCACGGCCACGCCCCGGTTCACCTGAACCTGCCCGGCCACGACCTGATGATGGCCCTCAAGACCCCGAACGCCCTGCTGGTCGTTCCGATCGAGGGCAAGGACGAGTACGTCCTGCCGAAGGCCGTCCAGCGCGAGGCCATCAAGCGCACCATCGAGCACGTCGACCTGCTGCTGGTCAAGCGCGGCGAGAAGGTCACCGTCGAGATCCCGGTCCACACCGAGGGCGAGCTGGCCCCGGGCGGCAACCTGCTGGAGCACGTCCTCAACGCGCTGCCGGTCGAGGCCGAGGCCACCCACCTGCCCGAGTCCGTCACCGTCTCGGTCGAGGGCCTGGAGGCCGGCGCCTCCATCCACGCCAAGGACATCGCCCTGCCGGCCGGCGTCACCCTGGCCGTCGACGCCGACGCCGTCGTGCTGCAGGTCATCGGCGCCCAGGCCTCGCAGGCCGACGCCGACGCCGAGGCCGCCGAGGCCGAGGGCACCGAGGCCTGAGCCTCCGGTACCCCGTAGCTTTCGAACGCTGCCCCGGTCGCTCCCCTGGAGCGGCCGGGGCAGCGGTGCGTCCAGGATGATCGGGATGACGGCGTCGAGCGCGGAGTCGAGCGCGAGGGAGAAGGGAAACATGGCGGAGGAGTACGACGGGCCCTGGCTCGTGGTGGGGCTGGGCAACCCGGGCGAGCAGTACGCCCGGAACCGGCACAACATCGGTTTCATGGTGGTCGACCTGCTGGCGCAGCGGATGGGTGCCAGGTTCAAGGCGCACAAGAGCCGGGCCCAGGTGGCCGAGGGGCGGTTGGCGGGCAAGCGGGTGGTGCTCGCCAAGCCGATGTCCTTCATGAACCTCTCCGGCGGGCCGGTGACGGCGCTGCGGGACTTCTACAAGGTGCCCGCCTCGGCGCTGATCGCCGTCCACGACGAGCTGGACATCGACTACGCGGCGCTGCGGCTCAAGCTGGGCGGCGGGGACAACGGCCACAACGGGCTGAAGTCGATCACCAAGTCGCTGGGCCCGGACTACCACCGGGTGCGTTGCGGGATCGGCCGGCCGCCGGGCCGGATGGAGGTCGCCGACTTCGTGCTGAAGGACTTCTCCTCGACCGAGCGCAAGGAGCTGGAGTGGTTCGTGGACCGCTCGGCCGACGCGGTGGAGGCGCTGCTGTCCGAGGGGCTGGAGCGGGCGCAGGGCACGTACAACTCCTGAAACGGGCGGCGTCTGACGTGACGTCATGCGCACGGTGTGCCGGGTACACAACAGTCGTACAACGCTTGCCCGGTAAACCTGAATCCGTGTGAGAACCCTGTGCGGGATCGGATAGCGTCGGCCCGGTACGCGAACGGGTCCTGGGGAGTTCTCGATGCGCAGATTGCGTCCGGTCCGCCGACTCCGGCGGCTCCGGGTGGTCCGGCTCAAGCAGTTCGGACGACGGGTCGGCACCGCCGGTGCCCTGGGGGCGGCCGGGATGCTGCTGTCCAGCGGCGCGGTGGCGCACGCCGATCCGGTGGCCGAGCCCGATCCGGCGATCACGCCGGAGCCCGCGGCGGCGCAGTTCGCCCCGCTGCTGGGCGAGTCGGTCGGCCCCGACGCGGGGCTGCTGGCGGTCGGCGGCGGCCTGGTGGTCGTGGCCGGCGGGGCGGCCCTGTGGCTCAAGCGCCGGCGCGCGGGCGAGCCCGCGGAGTAGGAACGTACGCAGGGCCGGTGTCCACAGGAAGTGGACACCGGCCCTGGGGCGTTCGGCCGGGCGTCAGCCGGTGTTGCGCAGGCCGGCGGCGATGCCGTTCACGGTGAGCAGCAGCGCGCGGGCGCGCAGCGGGTCCTCCGGGCGGCCGGTCGCGACCTCCTCGCGCTGGCGGCGCAGCAGCGCGACCTGGAGGTAGGAGATCGGGTCGAGGTAGGCGTCCCGGACGGTGAAGGTCTGCTTCAACACCGGGTTGTGCTCCAGCAGTTCGTTCTCGCCGGTGAGCCGCAGCACCTCGCGCAGGGTGAGGTCGTGCTCGGCGACGATCTGGTCGAAGATGTGCCGCAGCTCGCCGGGCACCAGTTGCTCGACGTAGTGGCGGGCGATCCGCAGGTCGGTCTTGGCCAGCGTCATGGCGACGTTGGACAGGAAGTTGCGGAAGAAGTGCCACTGGCCGTGCATCTCGTCCAGCACGTCGCCGAGGCCGGCCGCGCGGGCGGCGGCGAGGCCGGAGCCGACGCCGTACCAGCCGGGGACGACCTGGCGGGACTGGGTCCAGCCGAACACCCACGGGATGGCCCGCAGGCCGTCCAGGCCGGCGCCGGAGTCGGGGCGGCGGGACGGGCGGGAGCCCAGGTGCAGCGAGGCGAGCTGGTCGACCGGGGTGGAGGCGAAGAAGTACTTCGGCAGGTCCTCCTGGTCGACCAGGGCGCGGTAGGAGGTGTGGGCGGCCTCGGAGACCCGGTCCATCGCGGCGTCCCAGCGGGCCAGTTCCTCGGGGGCCTGGCGCGGGGCGGTGTGCAGCGCGGAGGCGGCGAGGGTGGCGGAGATGGTCAGCTCCAGGTTCTCCCGGGCGAGGGAGGGGAGCAGGTACTTGTCGGAGATGACCTCGCCCTGCTCGGTGACCTTGATCTCGCCCTCCAGGGTGCCCCAGGGCTGGGCCAGGATGGCTTCGTGGGACGGGCCGCCGCCGCGGCCGACGGTGCCGCCGCGGCCGTGGAAGAGGCGCAGCCGGATGCCGTAGCGGTGGGCGACGTCGCGCAGTCGGCGCTGGGCGCGGTGGATCTCCCACTGGGAGGTGGTGATGCCGCCGAACTTGGAGGAGTCGGAGTAGCCGAGCATGACCTCCTGGATGTCGCCGCGCAGCGAGACGAGCAGCCGGTAGGAGGGGTCGGAGAGCATCTCGTCGAGGATGCGGTCGGCCTGCTGGAGTTCGTCGGTGGTCTCCAGCAGCGGCACGATGCCGATCTTGGCGATCCCGGCGTGCAGGTCGATCAGGCCGGCCTCGCGGGCCAGCACGGTGGCGGCGAAGACGTCGTCGGCGCCCTGGCACATCGAGATGATGTAGCTCTCGACGATCTCGTCGCCGAAGCGCTCGAAGCCCTGGCGGATGGTGTTGAAGACGCCGAGGGTCTTGGTGCCGGCCTCGTCCAGCGGGGCCGGGGTGGGGGCCAGCGGGCGGCGCGAGCGGAGCTCCTTGGCGAGCAGCTTCTGCCGGTACTCGCGGGGCATGTCGGCGTAGCGCCAGGCCTCCTCGCCGAGCCGGTCGAAGAGCTGGCCGAGGGCGTGGTGGTGGGCCTCGGCGTGCTCGCGGACGTCCATGGTGGCGAGCTGGAGGCCGAAGGCCTCGATGGTGCGGATGGCGCGGGCCAGCCGGCCGTCGGCGATCAGCTCGCCGCGGTGGGCGCGCAGCGATTCCTGGATCAGCCGCAGGTCGGCGACGAGTTCGCGGGTGCCGAGGTAGTCGCGGCCCTCGACGTGCGGGGTGCCGCCGGCCAGCCGCTCGCGGGTGTTCTCCAGCTTGAGCCGGATGCAGGTGGCCTTGAGGCGGTAGGGCTCCTCGGCGTTCATCCGCTTGTAGCGGGGGCTGAGTTCGGGGAGCCGGTGCAGGTCGGTGTTGAGCGAGGCGAGCAGGTCGACCGAGGCGCCGGCCAGCCGCTCGGAGGTGGAGAGGGTGTTGCGCAGGTCGTCGATGGCGGCGAGGGCGTCCTGGATGCCGTACTCGTGCTGGAGGTTGAGGACGTCCCAGGTGACCTGCGGGGTGACGTTGGGGTTGCCGTCGCGGTCGCCGCCGATCCAGGTGCCGAAGGTCAGCGGGCGCACGCCGTCGGGCAGGTTGAGGCCGACCCGGGCGAGCTCCTCGTGCAGTTCCTCCAGCACCTCGGGGACGGCCTCGCGGTAGAGCTCGTCCAGGTAGTAGACGGCGTTGCGGGCCTCGTCGGTGGGCTCGGGGCGGGCGATGCGCAGTTCGTCGGTCTGCCAGAGCAGGTCGATGACCTCGGCGAGGCGGCGGTCGGCGGAGCGCTTGGCGCTGCTGGTGCGGGCCGGGTCGGCGGCGGCCAGGCCGTTGCTGAGCTCCTCGCGGTGGATCCGGTCGAGGAGTTCGCCGATCCGGCGCAGCTTGTTGAGCACGCTGCGGCGGGCGGCCTCGGTGGGGTGGGCGGTGAAGACCGGGCGGACCGCGAGGTTGGCCAGGGTGTCCTGGAGGTGCTTGGGGTCGGCCTCGGCGAGCTGGTCGGCGGTCTGGGCCAGCAGCGAGCCCTCGCGGGCGCGGCGGGTGGCGAACTCCCGGCCGCGGTGCACCTGTTCGGTGACGTTGGCGAGGTGGAAGTAGGTGGAGAAGGCCCGGACCAGCTTGGCGGCCGTGTCCAGGTCGATGTCGGAGAGGAGTTCGGCGGTGGCCTCGCCGTCGGTGCGGCTGAGCAGGCGGACCTGTTCGACCAGGCCCAGCAGCTGGGGGCCCTCCTGGCGGACCAGCGTCTCGCCGAGCAGGTCGCCGAGGCGGCGGATGTCCGCGCGCAGGGCCGAGTTGTCCTCGGCTGCGCCGGCGGCGAGGACGGTGGGGCTGTCCGCCGGGGTGGGGACCGGAGCGGTCACGGCTGGCTCCCTCTGGTGGTGGGGTTCGGCAACGGCTCATCGTCACAGGTCCACGCGCAGTGTGGCGGGTGTGACGCGTGCGGACCGCGCTGTCCGACGCGACCAGCATAGGTGTCGGGGCGGTCGCTGTCCGCGAGGTGGCCGGATGGCGGACAGGGCTGCCGAAAACCACCTGTGGTCTGGACCACTTGAGGGGGGTAGGGGGTGTGCCGGGCAATCCGGGTGGGGAAGGGCGGGGGTTGCCGCTTAACCTGTCACGCATGAGCAAGTCGCCTGGGGAGCGCGTGCCGGTCCGGTCGTTCTGGTGGTGGAAGCGGCGGCGCAGCGCCCTCCTCGACGTCGGGCTGGCGCTGCTCGCCGCGGTCGAGTGCTCGGCCAGCACGATCGCCTTCCTCTCCGCCCGGATGCACGTGAGCGTCCTCGGCATGGCCGGGATCGCCCTGCTCGGCACGCTGGCCGGCGGTTCGCTGGTGGTGCGCCGGCGGTGGCCGGCCGTGCCGGTGGTGGCGACCCTGCTGGTGCTGCCCGGGATGCTGGGCGTGCTGCTGCTGGTGGTGTCGCTGTACACGCTGGCGGAGACCTGGGAGTGGCCGTCCCGGCGCCGCCGGGTGGTGGCGCTGTCCGGGCTGGCCTTCGCCGAGGCCGGCGCCGTGATGGCGCTCCAGCTGATGACCCCGGACGACTCGGTCGCGGCGGAGCGGACCCCGCTGTGGGGCCTGGTCGTGCTGTCGCTGCTGGTCGCGGTCGGACTGACCGTCGCCCCGGTGGTGACCGGACTGTACGTGGGGGCGCGGCGGCGGCTGATCGAGTCGCTCAAGGACCGTGCGCACGGCCTGGAGACCGAACTGGACCTGCTCGCCGAGCAGGCCCAGGAGCGCGCCCGCCGGGCCCGGTTGGAGGAGCGCACCCGGATCGCCCGGGAGATGCACGACGTGGTCGCCCACCGGGTCTCGCTGATGGTGGTGCACTCCGGGGCGCTGGAGCGAATAGCCGTCAAGGACCCGGAGAAGGCCGCGCAGAGCGCCAGGCTGATGGGCGAGGTGGGCCGGCAGGCGCTGAACGAGCTGCGCGAGATCCTCGGCGTGCTGCGGATGGACGACGAACGGCCGCAGGAGCCGGACTCGCTGGCCGTGCTGCCCCGGCTGGTCGACCAGTCCCGGGCGGCCGGGATGGCCGTGACGCTGACCGTCAGCGGCAGCCGGCAGGAGTTCACCGGCGAGGCCGAGCAGACCGCCTACCGCGTCGTCCAGGAGGGGCTGACCAACGCCCACAAGCACGCGGGCGGGGCGCAGGTGTCGGTGCTGCTGGCGTACGCGCCGAACGGGGTGCGGGTGAGCGTGGTGAACGCCTGCCCGGGCGGGGAGCGGGGGGCGGCGCAGCTGCCCAGCGGGGGCAACGGGCTGGTCGGGATGCGGGAGCGGGTGATCGCGCTGGGCGGCACCTTCTCCTCCGGGCCGGAGGCGGACGGCGGCTTCCGGGTCGAGGCGGTGCTGCCGTCCCGGCTGGCCGTCCGCGCGGACCGGCTCGGCCGGCCGGGCGCCGCGGGTCCGGCCTGATCCACGGGAGGCGCCTCAGCCCGGCGTGGACGGGCCCTGGCCGTACGCGCGGCCGTACTCCTCGGCGGTGCGCAGCCGTTCCGGGGCGGTGCCCAGGACCAGGGTGCTGATCGCCTGGTCGATGCCGTGGCCGAGGAACCACTCGCCGGTGTGGTCCAGGCTGTAGACCCGGGCCTCCTCGTCGACGGCCAGCAGCGCCTGCCCGTAGGCCTCCTCGCCGAGCGGGGCGAGCCGGCTGCCCAGGGCCCGGCCGAGGTCGAACAGGGTGCGCGGCTGGTGCAGCCCGCACATCGGGTCGATCAGGAACGGGGTGCGGGCCAACTGGCGGCCGGGGCCGGAGAGGTCGAAGGCGAGGCCGCCGAACTCCGCCCAGGCCTCGACGGCCGCCGGGAACACCGCGTGCGGGACGCCGCCGGGACCGCCGTGCCCGACCAGGGCGTCGGCCCACTCCTCGGCCTGCCGGATCTGCCAGCGGCCGGGGTGCCAGCCGGCCGCCTTGAGCTCGGCGGCGACGTCGGCGGGGAAGCGCGGGCGGGTCCGCCCGGTGGGGCCGGCCGGGGGCGGGGTGCCCGGGGCGAGGGTGGCCGGCGGGGGCGGGGGCGGGGGCGGGCTGGGCGGGTTCAGGGCGTGCTCCGGGGCTCGGGGACAGGGGGCGTACGAGAGGCGTACGGGAGGCGGGCGGGCGTGGGCGTCCGGCGTGCGGACGCTCAGCGCGCCGGCGGTCCGACGGCGACGCTCTGCACCGCGAAGTGCTCCAGCATCGGTGCGCAGGAGCGGCACGGCGGGGCGTGGGTGCCGTGTGCCGGGTCGCCTTCCTCGCGGATCCGGAGCGTCGTCATCCGGGAGCCCTTGAGCGCCTTGCGGGCTTCCTGCAGGCTCATCGGCTTGCGGGCGGCGCGTTTGGAGCGCTTCCCGTCGACCGTGGTCAGGTACTGGGAGAGCAGGACGGCCTCCGGGCAGCGGCCGGTGAACCGTTCGCGGGCCTCGACCGGCAGGGTGTCCAGGAACTCGCCGACCAGCGGGTGCAGGACCGGGCGCCGGTCGTCCTTGTCGCCCGCCAGGGTGTGCACCTCGCCGCCCTTGGGCGACAGCGCGGCGGCGACGGCGGGCAGCAGGCTGTCGCGGTGGTGGCGCAGCACGGGCGGGCCCGCCGGCTCACCGGTGGTCATGCGGTGTCCTCCTCCTCGTTCCTGGCGGTCCGGTTCCCGTTGGCTCCGGTCGGTCCCGGGGCAAGCCTGTCATTCGGTACCGACAACCGCACAACCGGGGTGCGGGGCGGACCGAACACCCGTACGGCCACCGGCCGGCCGGGCACCCGTCCCACCCGCATCCTGGCCGCCCACCGGCCGGACCCGCACCGCATCGTCATGACTTGTCCGTCGATTTACCGAAACCGCCCCCGGTCCGGACCCCGCCCGGTACGGTTCCGGCAGCGAGCCCCGGGAGGGCCCCGGGCGGGCCCCGGTGGCAACGGCGACGCCGGGGCGGTGCTCACCGACGACGACGAACTCGCCGCCGCCGTACGGCCGATCGGCGGCCACGGCGCCCGCGACGAGTCACACGGGCCCGGCAGGTAGGGGTCGTGGAGGTGTTGCGGCGGGCCCCGGGTGCGAGGGGTCGGCCGGGCGGGTGACCCAATAGGCTGGTGCCCAGCAAGCGCACCGAGCATTTTGCAGCAGCCAGTGGGGGCTCCCAGATGACGACAGGTCGGCCCGGCGTCACCGCCGCACCGAACGCGGCGTACGCAGGTCAGGTGGTGCAGTTCCCGGACCCGGTCCGTGCCGAGCGGCACCCGGCCGGGGTCCGGGTGGACGAGGCCGGCTACCCGGACTTCGGTCCGTACGCCGCCGCGGCGGCCGAGGTCGCCGACCCGCCGCAGGGCTTCGGCGTGGACGAACTGCGGCTGACCGACTACGTCTCGGCCAACGCCGCGCTGTTCACCCAGGGCCACCCGCTCTGGGCCGACCTGGAGACCGCGGTGGCGACCCCGCCCGGCTGGACCTGGCACCACGCGGTCGGCCGGGCCGCCCCCGGCTGGCGCCGGATGGAGCTCGTCCCGGTCGAGGTCAAGTCCCTGCTGCGCCACCACGGCGGCCTGGCCACCTCGCCCGCCGACCACACCCGCCGGGGCACCCGCCCGCTGCAGGAGCGCCGGCCCGTCCACTTCTCGCTGGCCAAGGACGGCGGCGACCCGATCGGCGTCCCCGAGGACCTGGTGCAGCGCGCCGAGGAGCGCCTCGGCTACCAGCTGCCCGGTGCCTACCGCACCTTCCTCAAGCTCGGCGGCGGCCGCGGCCCGGTCGGCGTCGCGCTGGACACCGAGCTCGGCATGCTGCTCGACCAGCCGTTCCTCACCCTCACCGAGGAGTACGGCACCGAGGACGTCGTCTACGCCAACAAGTGCCTGCGCGACCACCTCACCAAGGACTACCTGGGCATCGCCTACGCGCAGGGCGGCCTGATCGCGCTCAAGGTGCGCGGCGACCGGATCGGCTCGGTCTGGTTCCACCTGTACGACGACGCCCGGGACTCCGGCGGGCCGGAGGCCCCCGAGGAGCGCTGCGCCCGGCTGCTGCTGCCTTGCGGGGACGACTTCGACGCCTTCCTGCTGCGGCTGGCCGGCAGCCCGCCGGAGCTGGAGACGGTCGCGGAGCTGATGGTGGACGGCGGGTTCGCCCGGGCCGTCCCGGTGGACTGACGTGAGCGCGGGAACGGCGTTGAGGGAACGAGTGGGGACGACGGGGACAGGGGTGAACCGGGCGTGGTGACGTACGCGCAGGCGCAGGAGCTCGCCGAGGAGTGGGTCAACGGCGGGGTGCCGCACGGGCAGCAGCGCGAGGTGCGGGTCCGGGAGTTCGACCTCGGCTTCGTCTGCTGGGCGGTCTCGCCCGCGGACACGGCGGGTGGGCCCGGTGCCGGTGCCGACGGCGGCGCGGGTGCGGGCGGGGCGCGGCTGGTGATCGCCCGCGACTCGGGCGCCAGCACGCTGTGGCCCGCGCTGCCCGTCAACGAGGTGGTCCGGCAGTTCGAGGAGGTGTACGGGCGGCCGGTCGCGGCCAACCCGGCCGGGGCGGCGAAGCCCGCACCGGGGCCGGTGGAGGCGACCTCCTTCCTGCTCAGCCCGCCGCAGTGGCTGCAGGAGGCGGGGGCGGCGGCGATCGCGGCGGAGGCCGAGAAGCTGGCCGGTGCCGCGGCCCCGGCTCCGACCCCGGCCCCGGCTGCCGCGCCCGTACCGGTCGCCGCGCCCGCGCCTGCCGACGTGCCGCCCGCGCCGCTGCCGCCCGCGCCCGTACCGGTGGCGCCCGCCGTGCTGACCGAGCCGCCGGTCTCCGCGCGGCCCGCCGGGGACGCGCCGACCATGCTCGCGCCGCCGCCGGGCGAGGACCCGTTCGCCGCCCCGCTGCCGCCGAGCGCCTCGACGCCGCCGCCCGCGCCGGTCGCGGCCGAGGCGGCGACCGTGCTGATGCCGGAGGGCCTGCGTACCTCCGGTTCGGACCTGCCCGAGGCGCCCGCCCCGGCCGGGGCCGAGGCCGCGACGATGCTGATGCCCCCGGGCGGCGGCCACGGCCTGCCGCCGGTCGGTGCCCAGCCGCCGGTCGCCCAGGCCCAGGCCCAGGCCCCGGCCCCGGCCGCGCCGCCCGTCGCCCCGCCCGCTCCGGTCCCGGTGCCCGCCCCGGCCGCCGAGCCGGCGCCGACGCTGCTCGCGCCGCCGGACGCCGTGCCGGGCCTGATGGGCCTGCCCGGCGCCCCGGCCGCCCCGGCCGCCCCGCCCGCCGCCCCGGTGGAGCAGGCGCCCACCATGCTGGCCTCGCCCGGCGGGCTGGCCGGCCTGCCCGGCGCCCCCGGCCCGGCCGCCCCGCCCGCGGCCCCGCCGGCCCAGGGCGCCGGTCTCGGCCGCGGCCCGGGTTCGGCCCCGCCGCCGCCCCCGCCGGCCGCGCTGCGCGGCGCTCCGGGCGGACCGTCCGGTGCCTCCGGCTCGGGCGGGCTGGGCCGCAACCCCGCCTCGGCCCCGCCGCCGCCCCCGCCCGCCGGGCTGCGGCAGACCCCGGGGTCGGGCACGCCCGCCGCCGCTGCGGGCGGCCGGTCGGGCGGTTCGGTCCCGCCGCCCCCGCCGCCGGCGGGCCTGCGCTCCGGTGAGGCCCCGGCTCCCGCGCCGCAGGGCGGGCCCGCCCCGGCCGCCGCCGGTGTGGCGTACGAGGCGACCCAGCTGGCGAGCGCGATCGACCCCGCGCTGCTCGGCGGCCCGGCGGACCCGGGCACCCCGCCGTCCGGCGGTCCGGCCGTCCCGCCGCCGCCCGGCGGCCCGGCGGCTCCGGCCGCGCCGGCGGCCGGGTACGGCTACCCGAACGCGGGTGCCGCGCCCGGCGTCGTCCCGCCGACCCCGGTCACCGGCCCGCCGCCGGGCGCGCCGGTGCCGCCCGGGGTGCCCGCGGTGGGCCCGGGCTACTTCGCCGCGCTCAGCTACCGGGGCCCGGACGGCTCGGAGCAGAAGCTGCTGCACCGCAGCGAACCGGGCACCCCGCACCCGGAGTGGAAGATCCTCCAGGACCTGCGGCGGTTGAACGTGCCGCCGGAGCAGGTGCTGGAGCTCTACACCGAGCTGGAGTCGTGTGATCTGCCCGGCGGCTACTGCAACCGCATGATCGCGGCCTCCTGGCCGAACGTGCGGCTGACCCACACCGCCCCGTACGGCCGCGACCACGCCTCCCGGCAGGCCGGGATGGCCGAGCTGCTGGACCACCTGGACGAGCTGCACCAGCTGGCCTCCGGTGCCCAGCGGGTCCGCCCGTTCCGGGTTCCGCTGCCCGCGCCGGGGACGGTCCAGGCGCTGCCGCCGGCGCCGCCCCAGCAGCTCGCCCAGGAGCTGGGGACGGCCTTCGGCCAGAACCTGTTCCGCTACGAGCAGCGCGCCGTCTCCCGCCAGGGCGTGCCGGAGCCGGTGTCGCAGACGCTGACGTGGGCCGGGCTGCCGCGCGACTTCGGGCCGTTCTTCTGGGCCCAGGCGCAGGAGGGCCGGCCGATTCCGACGCTGGCCGAGCTGGCCGCCGAGCGCGGCCTGCAGCAGGGCCCGGACTTCGGCGGCTACCTGGTGCTCGGCAACGACTACGGCCGTCAGCTGTGCGTCCAGTACGGCACCGCGAACGTGGTCGCCGTGGACGTCGACGGAACCGGCCAGCCGCCGCGCTTCGTCAACACCGGTGTACCGGAGTTCGTCCGCGCGCTGGCCCTGCTGGGTCGGATGTGGCGGCTGCGGTACGGGCTGACGCCGGAGCAGGCCGGTCGCTGGACGACCGACTTCCAGGCCCAGCTCGCCGCGATCGACCCGGCGGCCCTGCAGACCGCGGACACTTGGTGGGCCGTGCTGCTGGAGCAGTTCTGGGACGGTCTGCTGTAGCGGACCGTCGCGGATCCTCGCAGGTGGGAGGGGTCGTTCCGGTGTCCGGAACGACCCCTTCGGCGTGCCCCGGCAGCTGTGCCTCGTTGGGGTTTCGTCCGGATCTGCGCAAAATAGGTCAAGAGGATGGGTCTCATCGCCCCGTCCTCGACACATTCCGGTCCGCACGACGACCGGATTCGGCCCCGGTGTCCCAACCGGTTCCGGATCCGTCCAGTCCGTCCGATCATGGGCTCCGCAGCCCGCGAAACGAGGGGAAGAGCCCATGAGCGACGCCGTCCCCCAGTACGGCTTCACCCAGGCCCGGCGCGGCTACGCGCCCGAGCAGGTCGACCGGGCGCTGGTCGCCCTGACCGCACAACGTGACGAGGCCTGGGAGCGGCTGAGCGTCCTGGGAGCCGGGATCCGGCAGATGGAGACCAGGCTCGACGACATCCGCCAGGCCGCCGAGGAGGCCCCGGAGCCGGACTACGAGGTGCTCAGCGAGCAGGCCGCCGGCCTGGCCGAGATGGCCCGGAACGAGGCCCGCGCCGTCAAGGAGAAGGCCGAGCGCTTCGCCGAGGACCTGCGGGACGAGGTCTACGAGGCCGGCCAGGAGGCCGACAAGGCCGCCAAGGAGTACGCCACCACCACCCGCGCCGAGGCCGACGCCGCCGCCCGCCGCACCGACGAGCGCACCCGCGCCGAGGCCGAGGGCATCCGCGCCGACGCCGACCGGGAGAGCCGCGCCGCCCGGGACGGTGCCACCGCCTACGCCGCCAAGGTCCGGGTGGCCGCCGCCGAGGCCAGCGAGCACGCCGAGGCCGAGCTGGCCGCCAGGCGCCGCAAGGCCGACGAGACCTTCGCCGAGGCCCAGGCCAAGGCCGACGCCGAGGACGCGGAGGTCTCCGCGACGGCCGAGCGCCGGGTCAAGGAGGCCGAGCAGCACCGGGAGACGGTGCTGAACCGGATCAAGCAGCTGGAGACCGACGCCCAGGCCAAGGCCGACCAGCTGGTCGAGAAGGCCCGCCGGGAGGCCGAGAAGATCAACGCGGAGAGCGAGCGCGAGCAGCAGGCCTTCGACGCCCGGCTGGAGACGGTGCAGCAGCACCTGGACCACATCAAGGCGACGCTGGCCTCGCTCACCGGCGCGGCGGTCGGGCAGATCGAGCCCGAGCGGCTGGCCGCGGCCGCCGCCGGGGCCGCCGCGGCCGGACCGGCGGACGCGGTGGCGGACAAGGTGGCGGACACCGCGCCGGTCGACTCGGAGGCGGACACCGGGGAGATCCCGCTGCCGGACCTGCGCGGCGCCGCGACCCCGGCCGACGGACCGGCCGACGCTCCCGCCGCTGCCCCGGCGGCTGCCCCCGCCGAGGCTCCCGGAGGTGCCCGGCCCAGCGGTGCGCGGCCCGGTGCGACGGCGCTGCTGCGGCAGCCGGTGGTCGGCGGCGCCGTGGCGGCCAGGACCGCCGATGCCAAGCCCGCCGACGCCAAGCCCGTCGACGCCAAGCCCGTCGAAGCCGAGGTCGGGGGCGCCGGCGACCCGGTGGTGACCGGTCCGGTCGTCCCGGCCGCGGTGCCGCCGAAGCCCGCGACGCCGCCCGGGCCCGTGGCCGACGTGGACGCGGCGGAGGGCGTGAACGGTGCGGCAGGCGCCGCGGGTGCCGCGGGCGCCGAGGAGACCCGGGTCATCCCGAAGATCATCATCGTGGACGACGGCGCCGGTTACGCACCCCCCAACACGGTGTCCTACCGCCGCAAGTAGTCCTCAGCCGCCCTCGCCCGCGATCAGCCGGGTGAGCTTCGCGTCCTTGGCCCTGACCGCCTCCTGCTGGGCGGTCAGGGCCTGTGCGTTGTGGTCGATCAGCTGCCGCTGGTAGCCGGCCAGCACGGCGAACCAGAGGCCGGCCAGGCCGGAGCGGGCGGTGCAGTCCGCGTCGGCGCGGGCGGCGGCCAGCTCGGCCGGGGTGGGGTCCGGCGTGGTCGAGTACCCGTGCGCCAGCTCCTCGGGGGTGGTGGTCCGGAAGCCGGCGGCCGTCATGCAGGCGGTCCACTGCCCGGTGGCCGCCACCACCCGGGCGTCCCGGGCGGTGGCCGTCGTCGACTCCTGGAACAGCCGGTCGACCAGTCGGCTGCCCGCCGCCGGCGGCGAGCCGATCCGTTCGGCGGTCTGCCGGTCGCAGTCCACCCGGGCGCCGTCGTAGGCCTCGCCGGAACCGGCCGGGGCGGGGTCCGGCCGGGGGGCCGACCGCCGGGGCGGGTGGAAGCCCAGGGTGGCGGCGGCCTCCGCGCCGAGGTAGCCCCAGGCGCCGGCCGGCAGTGCGGTCGCGTTGTCCGGCGGCTGGGCGGCCTGCAGCCCGTCCCCGGTGAACCCGGCGAAGCCGGCCCGGTGCATGCACGAGACGGTCAGCGCGTTCCGGGCCTGGATCTCCTTGACCGCGGGCCGGTCGTCGGCCTGATAAGCGGACAGCGGAAGTCCGGTCAATCCGCCCCGGCCGGATTCCGGAGCGGCCGTGGAACCGAGCACCGGCGGGGTCGGCGCGGAATCGGCGGAGGCCTTTCCGGATTCGCTCGAACAACCCGCGGACAATACCGAAAGGGTGGCCGCGAGGGTGGCGGCGGTGAATCGTCCGAATCGGGCGGGAGGTGCCAAGCTTCTGCTCCGATCCTCAAGCACGGCAGGCGTGTTGGGACCATAGCTCATGTCGTCCGGGTACGTTCCCCGGTCGCCGGGCGAATCCCGGCTTGGCCGGAAAACACCTGTGCGGTGCGGGCCCGCCGTGCAAATCTCGGGAACCCGGCCGTTGTCGACGGAGCCGTTGTCGAGGGAGGGGTTACATGATTCGCCGCACCGATCCCCGCTCCACCGTTCGGAACGGAATGGGCAAGGCCCGTCGCGTCGGCGTTCTGGCGGTTCTCACGGCCGCCGCCGCGACCCTGCTGCCGACGACCGCGGCGCGGGCCGTGGAACGGGTCGACTGCGGGAACCGGGACGATTTCGCGAAGGTCTGGAACTACGGCTACAGCGGGCAGCTCTGCTTCGCGAACGACGGCTGGATGTCCCTGCGGGTCTACAACGTCGACCGGATCGACGCGGGCAACAACAAGGTCATCACCTATCTGGGCGGCGGACTCGGCTCCTGGACCGTCTTCACCTGGGAGCGCTACGACTTCAACGCCAACCAGGGCCGCCAGGTGATGATGTACGACATCAACCTGTCCCGCTGGTAGGGCTGGAGCAGGCGGGCGCAACGCGAAGAGGCCGAGACCCGTGGCGCCCTCCAGGAAAGGGCGCCACGGTTCCCGGCGCTTGGGCGGGCGCCCCCACCCAGGGTCGCCCGGCCTCGCACCTCCGACCCCCATCGGGGGTGCGACAGTGCCGCCACAGCCATCCCCCACGGTTGGGTGCGGCGGGCACATTCACCATGGTGCGCGATCTCCATGGACGGCCAGTGACAGGAGTATGTCCAGTTCGTGGCGGATGGCGGAGCCCGGTCGGGGCCGGTGCCCGAGCGGTTCGTCCACCGGTCGGTCCGGTGTTCCGTCCAGTGGTTCGCCTGCGGTCGTGTCCCTGCCAGGAACGCCCCGGCGGCTGCCGGATCATCCCCGCGCGGCCGGTCGCCCGGACGGCGCGGCCCCGCCGGGCTCCTACGCCGCGTGCCCGTCCGTGCCGCGGCGTAGGCTGGAGACCCCCGGCCGCTCGGCGTGCCGGGCCATTCGCGTTGCCCCGGTGGGCCGTTCGCCGCCCGGAGGCAGCACCAGCCACGGCACGAAGAAGAGACCCCAGATGAGTCTGACCGGACTGCTCGATGTCGTCGCGCGGGACGCGGCGCTCGCCGAGGCGATCGAGGCGGCCACCGCCACCGGAGCCGCGGCCGGCGGCCGCCGGCACCTGGACCTGGTCGGACCGCCCGCGGCCCGGCCGTTCGCCGTCGCCGCGCTGGCCCGCGCGCTGGCCGGCCGGGCGGCCGGTGAGCGGGGCCGTCCGGTGCTGGCCGTCACCGCGACCGGGCGGGAGGCCGAGGACCTGGCCGCCTCGCTGCGCTCGCTGCTGCCCGCCGACGCGGTCGCCGAGTACCCCGCCTGGGAGACCCTGCCGCACGAGCGGCTGTCGCCCCGCTCGGACACCGTCGGCCGCCGGCTGGCCGTGCTGCGCCGGATCGCGCACCCGCGGGCGGACGATCCGGCGGCCGGTCCGGTGCAGGTGATCGTCGCCCCGGTCCGCTCGGTGCTCCAGCCGCAGGTGAAGGGGCTGGCCGAGCTGGAGCCGGTGGCCGTCCGGCGCGGGGAGACCCACGACCTGGAGGAGGTCGCCCGCGGGCTCGCCGCGGCCGCCTACGCGCGGGTCGAACTGGTCGAGAAGCGCGGCGAGTTCGCCGTCCGCGGCGGCATCCTGGACGTCTTCCCGCCGACCGAGGAGCACCCGCTGCGGGTGGAGTTCTGGGGCGACGAGGTCGAGGAGATCCGCTACTTCAAGGTCGCCGACCAGCGCTCGCTGGAGATCGCCGAGCACGGCCTGTGGGCGCCGCCCTGCCGGGAGCTGCTGCTGACCGACCAGGTGCGCGCCCGGGCCGCCGAACTGTCGGCCCAGCAGCCCGGGTTGGCGGAGATCCTGGACAGGATCGCGGAGGGCATCGCGGTCGAGGGCATGGAGTCGCTGGCACCCGTGCTGGTGGACGACATGGAGCTGCTGCTCGACGTGCTGCCGCTCGGCTCGGTCACGGTGGTCTGCGACCCGGAGCGGGTCCGGACCAGAGCGGCCGACCTGGTGGCCACCAGCCAGGAGTTCCTCCAGGCCTCCTGGGTCGCGGCGGCCGCCGGCGGCGACCGGCCGATCGACCTGGAGGCCATCGACGTCTCCGCCGCCTCGCTGCGCTCGCTCGCCGAGGTGCGCGAGCACGCCGACGAGATCGGCCTGCCCTGGTGGTCCGTCAGCCCGTTCGCGACCAGCGAGTCGACGGTCGACGGCATCCTGGAGTTCGACGTCAACACGCTGACCCTCGGCATGCACGCCGTCGAGGCCTACCGGGGCGACACCGCCCGGGCGATCGCCGACGCCAAGGAGCGGCTGGCCGCCAACTGGCGGGTCGTCATGGTGACCGAGGGGCACGGCCCGGCCTCCCGGCTGGCCGAGGTGCTCGGCAACGAGGGCATTCCGGCCCGGCTGGTCGCCGACCTCGCCGAGGCGCCCACCCGGGACGTCGTGTACGTCTCCTGCGGCTCCATCGAGCACGGCTTCGTGGACGAGCGGCTCAAGCTCACCGTCATCACCGAGACCGACCTGTCCGGCCAGAAGTCCTCCACCAAGGACATGCGCCGGATGCCGTCCCGGCGCCGCAACGCGATCGACCCGCTGGCCCTGGCGGCCGGCGACTACGTGGTGCACGAGGCGCACGGCGTCGGCCGGTACGTCGAGATGGTGCAGCGCACCGTCCAGGGCGCCACCCGCGAGTACCTGGTGCTGGAGTACGCCCCCGCCAAGCGCGGCCACCCCGGCGACCGGCTGTTCGTGCCGACCGACCAGCTCGACCAGGTCACCAAGTACGTCGGCGGCGAGGCCCCGACGCTGCACCGGCTCGGCGGCGCGGACTGGGCCAAGACCAAGCAGCGGGCCAAGAAGGCGGTCAAGGAGATCGCCGCCGACCTGATCAAGCTGTACTCGGCCCGGATGGCCGCCCCCGGCCACACCTTCGGCCCGGACACCCCGTGGCAGCGCGAGCTGGAGGACGCCTTCCCGTACGCGGAGACGCCGGACCAGCTGACCACCATCGCCGAGGTCAAGTCGGACATGGAGAAGTCCGTCCCGATGGACCGGCTGATCTGCGGCGACGTCGGCTACGGCAAGACCGAGATCGCGGTGCGGGCCGCGTTCAAGGCGGTGCAGGACGGCAAGCAGGTCGCCGTGCTGGTCCCGACCACCCTGCTGGTGCAGCAGCACTTCTCCACCTTCGCCGAGCGGTACGCCAACTTCCCGGTCACCGTGAAGGCGCTGTCCCGCTTCCAGACCGACAGCGAGGCCAAGGCCGTCCTGGAGGGGCTGTTCGAGGGCTCGGTGGACGTCGTCATCGGCACCCACCGGCTGTTCTCCTCGGAGACCAGGTTCAAGGACCTCGGCCTGGTCATCGTCGACGAGGAGCAGCGCTTCGGCGTCGAGCACAAGGAGCAGTTGAAGAAGCTGCGCGCCAACGTGGACGTGCTCACCATGTCCGCGACGCCGATCCCGCGCACCCTGGAGATGGCCGTCACCGGCATCCGCGAGATGTCCACCATCACCACCCCGCCGGAGGAGCGGCACCCGGTGCTGACCTTCGTCGGGCCGTACGACGAGAAGCAGATCTCGGCCGCGATCCGGCGTGAACTCCTGCGCGAGGGACAGGTGTTCTACATCCACAACCGGGTCGAGTCGATCGACAAGGCGGCCGCCCGGCTCAAGGACCTCGTCCCCGAGGCGCGGATCGCCACCGCGCACGGGCAGATGGGGGAGAACCAGCTGGAGAAGGTCGTCGTCGACTTCTGGGAGAAGGAGTTCGACGTCCTGGTGTCGACCACGATCGTGGAGTCCGGCATCGACATCTCCAACGCCAACACCCTGATCGTCGAGCGCGGCGACACCTTCGGCCTGTCGCAGCTGCACCAGCTGCGCGGCCGGGTCGGGCGCGGGCGCGAGCGCGGCTACGCGTACATGCTGTACCCGCCGGAGAAGCCGCTCACCGAGACGGCCCACGAGCGGCTGGCCACCATCGCCCAGCACACCGAGATGGGCGCCGGCATGTACGTCGCCATGAAGGACCTGGAGATCCGCGGCGCCGGCAACCTGCTCGGCGGCGAGCAGTCCGGGCACATCGCGGGCGTCGGCTTCGACCTCTACATGCGGATGGTCGGCGAGGCGGTGGCCGAGTTCCGCGAGTCGCTGGCGAACGGCGGCGAGCCGGAGGAGGAGCCGCTGGAGGTGAAGATCGAGCTGCCGGTCGACGCCCACGTGCCGCACGACTACGCCCCCGGCGAGCGGCTGCGGCTGCAGGCCTACCGCTCGATCGCGGCGGTCAACTCGGAGGCGGACATCCAGCAGGTCCGGGACGAGCTGGCGGACCGCTACGGGAAGCTGCCCGAGCCGGTCGAGAACCTGCTGATGGTCGCCGGCCTGCGGCTGTACGCCCGCCGCTGCGGGATCTCGGACATCACCCTCCAGGGCTCCAACGTCCGCTTCGGCCCGGTGGAGCTGCGGGAGTCCCAGCAGCTGCGGCTGAACCGGCTCTACCCGCGCAGCCAGGTCAAGGCGGCGGCCCAGCAGCTCCTGGTGCCCCGGCCGAGCACCGGCCGGATCGGCGGCAAGCCGCTGGTCGGGCGCGAACTGCTCGGCTGGTGCACCGAGTTCCTGTCGGCCATGTTCGACGACCTGGCGGGGACGAAGAAGTAGCCCCCGGCGGCCGGCGGTGTTCAGGTCGGCGGCCGTCCACGGCGGTTCACGGCGGTTCCGGGCCCGGCCCGGGGCCGCCGTTCGGCCGCCGGCCACCGGCCGGGCCCGGGGTGCCCGCGGCGGGTAGGTTCGAGGGGTGACGACGAATGCTGTGCCGACGGACGCTCCGGGCGCGAAGTTGATCCTGCTGACCACCACCCACCGGGTGGCCCCCGGCCTGCTGGCGTGGCCGGCCTGGGAGGCGCTGCGGTCGGCCGGGCGGGTGCTGGTCGGGGACGAGGGGCACCCGCAGGTGCCGGCGGTGCGGCAGGCCGGGGTGGCGGTGGAGGTGGCGCCGGCCGGGTCGGCGCCGGCGCTGGCGCGGCTGCTGACCGGGCAGCCGGCCGGGGCGGGGGCGACGGTGTGGCTGGGCGGCCCGGACGGGGACCCGGGGCTGACGGACGCGCTGGCCCGGCTCGCGGTGGAGCACGCCGGGGAGGTGCCGGAGATCGAGGTGCTGCCCGGCTCGTACGACCTGCCGGGGGCGCGGCTGCTGGACCTCGCCTCGGTGATGGACCGGCTGCGCTCGCCGGGCGGCTGCCCGTGGGACGCCGAGCAGACCCACGAGAGCCTGGTGAAGTACCTGGTCGAGGAGGCCTACGAGCTGGTCGAGGCGATCGAGGAGGGGGACCGGGACGCGCTGCGCGAGGAGCTGGGCGACGTGCTGTTCCAGGTGTTCTTCCACGCCCGGGTCGCGGAGGAGCACCCGACCGATCCGTTCACGATCGACGACGTGGCCGGGGACATGGTCGAGAAGCTGCTGTACCGGCACCCGCACGT
This sequence comes from Kitasatospora sp. NPDC001309, assembly GCF_042896295.1. Classification (NCBI taxonomy): domain Bacteria; kingdom Bacillati; phylum Actinomycetota; class Actinomycetes; order Kitasatosporales; family Streptomycetaceae; genus Kitasatospora; species Kitasatospora sp. NPDC001309. Next base: position 96,485 of record NZ_JBIAXC010000032.1, read on the forward strand.
GTTCGGGGACGTCGAGGTGGCGGGCGCCGACGAGGCGGAGGCGAACTGGGAGCAGTTGAAGGCGGCCGAGAAGGCGGACCGGGAGTCCGTCCTGGACGGCGTGCCGGCCGGGCTGCCGGCGCTGGCGTACGCGGCGAAGCTGGTGTCCCGGGTGCGCCGGGCGGGCTTCGCGGGGGTGCCGGACGAGCCGTACGAGCTGCCGCGCGAGCTGACCGCCGAGTCGGCGGGCCGGCTGCTGCTGGCGGTGGCGCAGCGGGCGCACGACGCCGGGGTGGACGTGGACGCGGCGCTGCGCTCGGCCGCGCGCGGCTACCGGGACGCGGTGCGCGCGGCCGAGGGGCTCCGGCCGGAGTAGACCTCGGTGGCGGGGCGGCTCAGGCCGCCGTCGCCGTGCGCTCGGTGGCGCACCGCTGCGGCGGGACGAGCTCGCCGATCGCCTCGCCGATCAGGACGACCAGTTCGGCGAGGCGCTCCAGGTCGAGGTGGGCGGGCAGGTCGGCGAGGGAGACGATCCGCTCGCCCCTCGGCCCCGCCACGCAGAAGAGGTCGATCGGACCGAAGTGCTTCTCGGCGGTGTCGACCAGCGCGGCGACGTCGCTGGGCCGGCGGATGTCGCCGGAGACGCCGACCACGGGGCAGCCCGGCCGGTCGAGTTCGGAGGCGAGGTCCTCGGCGATGCCGACGTGGGTGTCGGCGATCAGCATCCCGGCGGTGCCGGCCGCGGTGAACCGGCGGGCGAGGTCGGCCCCCGAACCGCCCGCGAGTACCGCGATGACGACGACTGCTCCGCTGACCGTCATTGGTCCAGCTCCTCCCTGCGGGCGACACCGCACCGGCGCCCGCGCGTACTTCGGAGGATCGTAGGCAGGTCCTGACCCTCCGCAACAGGGATTACCCCTCAGGTGACCAGGCTCACGCCTGCCGCCCGGCCAAGAGCTGGCCAAGGCCCGTCCACGCACCGTCCACGGGCCGTCCACGGAGTGTCGGCGTTCCGCTCGCGCGCCGGTCACGGACGGTTCGCGCGGCGGTGGCCTCCGGCCGGCCGCGGGGGCGCGTGCGCCGGTGGTCCGGGCCCCTCCGGTCCAGCGGTTACGGTCGACCCATGCCAGCTCAGCCCGAGGGCGCCCAGCCCGCCGTCCAGCCCGACCCGCAGCTCTTCACCTGGGAGTTCGCCGCCGACCCGTACCCCGCCTACGCCTGGCTGCGCGAGCACGCCCCGGTGCACCGCACCACGCTGCCGAGCGGGGTGGAGGCCTGGCTGGTGACGCGCTACGCGGACGCCCGGCAGGCGCTCGCGGACGGCCGGCTCTCGAAGAACCCGGCGCACCACAGCGGGCAGGCGCACCGCACCGGCCGGGTGGGCATCCCGGGGGAGCGGCAGGCGGACCTGATGACCCACCTGCTGAACATCGACCCGCCGGACCACACCCGGCTGCGCCGCCTGGTGTCGAAGGCGTTCACGCCGCGCCGGGTGGCGGAGTTCGAGCCGCGGGTGCAGCAGCTCACCGACCGGCTGATCGACGGCTTCGCGCAGCGCGGTTCGGCGGACCTGATCCACGAGTTCGCGTTCCCGCTCCCCATCTACGCGATCTGCGACATGCTCGGCGTTCCCTCCGAGGACCAGGACGACTTCCGGGACTGGGCCGGAATGATGATCCGGCACGGGGGCGGCCAACGCGGCGGCGTGGGGCGGGCGGTGAAGCGGATGCGGGCGTACCTGCTGGAGCTGATCCACCGCAAGCGGGCGGACCTCGGGGACGACCTGATCTCCGGCCTGATCCGGGCGAGCGACCACGGCGAGCACCTGACCGAGAACGAGGCCGCCGCGATGGCCTTCATCCTCCTCTTCGCCGGGTTCGAGACGACGGTGAACCTGATCGGCAACGGGACGTACGCGCTGCTGCGCAATCCCGGGCAGCGGGCCCTGCTGCAGGAGTCGGTGGCCCGCGGCGAGACCGCGCTGCTGGAGACCGGGATCGAGGAACTCCTGCGCTACGACGGGCCGGTGGAGTTGGCGACCTGGCGGTTCGCGACCGCTCCGCTGACCATCGGCGGGGTGGAGATCCCGGTCGGGGACCCGGTGCTGGTGGTGCTGGCGGCGGCGGACCGCGATCCGGCCAGGTTCTCCGACGAGAACACCCTCGACCTGGCCCGGAGCGACAACCCGCACCTGGGGTTCGGGCACGGCATCCACTACTGCATCGGAGCCCCGCTGGCCCGGCTGGAGGGGCGGTCCGCGCTGGCCACGCTGCTTTCCCGGCTGCCGGATCTGCGGCTGGCCGAAAGCCCGGAGAATCTGCGCTGGCGGGGTGGCCTGATCATGCGTGGATTGCGCGAACTTCCGGTCGAATTCAGTCCGGAGCCCCGGTCGCCGCACAGTCGTCCTGAGGCCACGACACGCTGACGAAGCATCCGGAACCGGCCACCGGCGGTGGTATGAACGCTCATCAAACCGGACAAAGCCCCGCCGTTGGTAGGCGATCGAACACGGGCCGTAATTCTTGTGTGATGTCGGTGATATGAGCTTGTGATTCGTCTGAGGATCTGTCTAGTCTCCGTGGAGTTCGCAGCTGCGGACCTCGTGCGCGGACGCCGAATCCTGCCCGCCGCGTCACGGGAAACCGACCAGAACCCTGGGCAGGGGCGGGGGAACCAGGTTTGTTGCCGTTCCTCCACGGCTCGGGGTGAAGCCGCCCGCGCGGAATCGATTCCGCAGACGGCGGCCGGGCCACCTCCCGGTCCGAACCCGACAGCTCACCTCGCAGGCGTGCGGAGAGGGACCTTCATGCTGTTCGTTGGAACCGGCCGTCATCGCCGTCGCACCCAGGCCGAGAAGGCCATCGCCGTCGCCGGTGTGGCCGGCGTCGGACTCGCACTGCCGCTCCTCTCCGCCACCGGCGCCTCCGCCGCCCCGGCCTCCGTCTGGGACTCCGTCGCCCAGTGCGAGAGCGGCGGCAACTGGAGCATCAACACCGGCAACGGCTTCTCCGGCGGCCTCCAGTTCACCCCCAGCACCTGGAAGGCGTACGGCGGCACCGCGTACGCGGCGCAGGCCAACCAGGCCAGCAAGGGGCAGCAGATCGCCGTCGCCGAGAAGGTCCTCGCCTCGCAGGGCCCCGGCGCCTGGCCGGTCTGCTCCCAGAAGGCGGGCCTGAGCAAGGGCGGCGCCCCGGCCCAGGTGGACACCTCCTCGGACGCCAAGCCGCAGAAGCAGCAGGCCCAGAAGCAGGCACCCAAGCAGCAGGCCCCCAAGGCCGCCGCCAAGCCCGCCCAGCCGAAGCCGGTCCAGCAGTACGCGCCGAAGCACGCCGCGCCGAAGCAGGCCGAGCAGCCCGCCGCCCCGTCGGCGCAGCAGTACGCCCCCAAGCACGCCGCCCCGCGGGCCGCGCAGGCCCCGGCCGCCACGACCGGCCACGACTACACCGTCCGGGACGGTGACACCCTGTCGGGCATCGCCACCGCCCAGGGCGTGTCCGGCGGCTGGCAGGCGCTCTACGACGGCAACCGCACCACGGTCGGCGGCAACCCGGACATGATCGTGCCCGGCCAGGTCCTGCACCTGGGCTGAGCCGGACCGTTCCACGGCGAACGACACGCTGGACACGTAGGGGGCCGCGCCCGGCGGCCCCCTACGTCCGCGTTCGCCCGCCCCGATGGACGCCCCGGTGGGACGCACCGGGACGAGCAGGTGAACTACCGGTGGGTAGCCGGGCCACACGGTGAGACGCAGCCCGGGCCGAGGTGGCCCCGGGAGCCCGGGCGGTTAGGCTCTGGTCGTAACGACTCCGCAATCGTCCGGCCGACAGCACCACCCGCAGCCGGACCCTGCTTCCGCAAGGAGATGCTTCGTGCCGTCCATCGATGTCGTCGTAGCCCGTGAAATCCTCGACTCCCGCGGCAACCCCACGGTCGAGGTCGAGGTCGGCCTCGACGACGGCAGCACGGGTCGTGCCGCTGTTCCGTCGGGTGCCTCGACCGGCGCCTTCGAGGCGCTCGAACTGCGCGACGGCGACAAGAACCGTTACTTCGGCAAGGGCGTGGAGAAGGCCGTCCTGGCCGTCATCGAGCAGATCGGCCCGGAGCTGGTCGGCTACGACGCCACCGAGCAGCGCCTGATCGACCAGGCCATGCTCGACCTGGACGCCACCCCGGACAAGTCCTCGCTCGGCGCCAACGCCATCCTGGGCGTCTCGCTGGCCGTCGCGCACGCCGCCTCCGAGGCCAGCGACCTGCCGCTGTTCCGCTACCTGGGCGGCCCGAACGCCCACGTCCTGCCGGTCCCGATGATGAACATCCTCAACGGCGGCTCGCACGCGGACTCCAACGTCGACATCCAGGAGTTCATGATCGCTCCGATCGGCGCGGAGTCCTTCTCCGAGGCCGTCCGCTGGGGCGTCGAGGTCTACCACACCCTCAAGGGCGTGCTGAAGGAGCGCGGCCTGTCCACCGGCCTCGGCGACGAGGGCGGCTTCGCGCCGAACCTGGACAGCAACCGCGAGGCCCTGGACCTCATCACCGAGGCCATCCAGAAGGCCGGCTACGTGCCCGGCCGCGACATCGCGCTGGCCCTGGACGTCGCCGCCTCCGAGTTCTTCCAGGACGGCGCCTACCAGTTCGAGGGCAAGGCCCTGTCGGCCGCCGAGCTCATCGAGTACTACGCCGAGCTGGTCGCCTCCTACCCGCTGGTCTCCATCGAGGACCCGCTGGACGAGTCGGACTGGGACGGCTGGAAGGCCATGACCGTCAAGCTGGGCGACAAGGTCCAGCTGGTCGGCGACGACCTGTTCGTCACCAACCCGGCCCGCCTGGCCAAGGGCATCGAGACCGGCACCGCCAACGCGCTGCTGGTGAAGGTGAACCAGATCGGCTCGCTGACCGAGACCCTGGACGCCGTCGAGCTGGCCCAGCGCAACGGCTACCGCTGCATGATGTCGCACCGCTCCGGCGAGACCGAGGACGTCACCATCGCCGACCTGGCCGTCGCCACCAACTGCGGCCAGATCAAGACCGGTGCCCCGGCCCGCTCCGAGCGCGTCGCCAAGTACAACCAGCTGCTGCGCATCGAGGAGATCCTCGACGACGCCGCCGAGTACGCCGGCCGCGGCGCCTTCCCGCGGTTCAAGCACGAGGGCTGAGCGCGCCCGGGCCGGGCGGCGTCCGGCCCTGATCCCGGGGGCCCGCGGCCCCCGGTAGCGCACGCCTGACCGGTGCCCCGCCGCTCACCCCGTAGGGTGGACGGCGGGGCACCGTCGCGACCAGGAGGGGATACGGGAGATGGCTGGCTGGAGGATCCCGGGCTTGGCGGCCCGGCCTCGGTTCACGAGCCGGGCGACCGTCCTCGTCCTGGTGCTCTGCTCGCTGGTGGCGATCCTGGCCTACCCCACGCGGCAGTTCATCTCCCAGCGCGCCGAGATCTCCGCCCAGCGGGCGAAGGCCGACCACGCGCGCCAGCAGGTCGACCAGCTGCGCCGGGACAAGGCGCGCTGGCAGGACCCGGAGTACGTCAAGGCGCAGGCCCGCGCCCGGCTGCACTACGCGGTGCCGGGGGAGACCCCGTACATCGCGGTGGACCCGGCCGGGCCGGCCGCCCGGCCCTCCGCGCCGGCCGGTTCGGCCACCGCCGCCGCCGACGCGGCCGCCGGCCCGGCGAAGGCCGACAAGCCCTGGTACACCAGCATCTGGGACTCGGTGGACGCCGCCGACACCGTCGCGCTGGCCCCCGCCGCACCCCGTCCGCTCCCCCCGTCCTCCGTTGGAGACCCCACCCCCCATGACCACTGAGAACCACCCCGCCGTCTCCGACGCCGACGTCGCGGCCATCGCCGCCCAGCTCGGCCGGGTGCCGCGCGGCCTGCGCGGTGTGGCGCACCGCTGCCCCTGCGGCAACCCCGACGTCGTGGAGACGGCCCCCCGGCTGCCGGACGGCACGCCGTTCCCGACGCTGTACTACCTGACCTGCCCCAAGGCCGCCTCGCTGATCGGCACCCTGGAGGCGGAGGGCGTGATGAAGGACCAGACGGCCCGGCTCGCCGAGGACCCGGAGCTGGCCGCCGCCTACCAGAAGGCGCACGAGGACTACATCGCCCGGCGCGACGCGATCGAGGTGCTGGAGGGCTTCCCGAGCGCCGGCGGCATGCCGGACCGGGTGAAGTGCCTGCACGTGCTGGTCGGCCACTCGCTGGCGGCCGGAGAGGGCGTCAACCCGCTCGGCGACGAGGCGATCGGCATGCTGGAGGACTGGTGGGCCAAGGGCCCGTGCGTCTCCCCGGCGGAGGTCGAGGCGGCCGGTGACCGGGTGCTGCGCAACCGCGCCAAGGACCAGGACCACGAGGCCGTGATCGCGGCCAAGCAGCAGAAGACCGCCGAGCGGGCCGCGAAGAAGCGCGCCGCCGAGGACGGCACGGCGGGGCAGGACGCGACGGCGGAGCAGGAGTCCGAGTGAGCACGACCCGTGTGGCCGCGATCGACTGCGGCACCAACTCGATCCGGCTGCTGGTCGCCGACCTGGACCCGGAGACCGGCGAGATCACCGACCTCGACCGCCGCATGATCATCAACCGGCTGGGCCAGGGCGTGGACCGCACCGGCCGGCTGCACCCGGACGCGCTGGAGCGCACCTTCGCCGCCTGCCGCGAGTACCGGGAGGTCATCGCGGGCTTCGGCGTCGGCCCGGAGCGCACCCGCTTCGTCGCCACCAGCGCTTCCCGGGACGCCGAGAACAGCGACGAGTACGTCAAGGGCGTGCGCGACATCCTGGGCGTCGAGCCGGAGGTGGTGAGCGGCGAGGAGGAGGCGCACCTGTCCTTCGTCGGCGCCACCAAGGAGCTGGCCGGCGGGCCCTTCCCCGCCCCCTACCTGGTCTTCGACCTGGGCGGCGGCTCCACCGAGTTCGTGCTCGGCGGGGCGCAGGTCCAGGCGGCGCGCTCGGTGGACATCGGCTGCGTGCGGCTGACCGAGCGGCACTTCGACGGCGCGGAACTGCCCTCGCCGGAGCAGATCGCGCAGGCCCGGGCGCACGTGCGGGCCGAGCTGGACAAGGCCGAGGAGGTCGTCCCGCTGACCGGTGCGGCCACCCTGGTGGGCCTGGCCGGGACGGTCACCACGGTGTCCGCGATCGCCCAGGACCTGCCCGCCTACCAGTCGGAGCGGATCCACCACTCCCGGATCAGCCGCGAGCGGGTCGCCGAGATCGCCCGCGAGCTGCTGGCCGCCACCCACGCCGAGCGCGCGGCCATCCCGTCGATGCATCCGGGCCGGGTGGACGTGATCGCGGCGGGCGCGCTGGAACTGCTGGAGATCATGGACCGCACCGGCGCCGCCGAGGTGGTCGTGAGCGAGCACGACATCCTGGACGGCATCGCCTGGAGTACGGCCTCCTGACCGTCCGCAGGCCTTACTCCACCGGCCCCGGCGCCCCTTTCGGGGTGCCGGGGCCGGGGCGCGCCCGGGTGCGTGCGAGAACCTTCGTGAATTTCTTCACATGGCGATCCAGTCTTTCGTCGCACCCCGTGGCCCGCTACGCCCGAATTGTGAGACCGAAGGCCCTTCGGTCGTACGGCCCCTTGGATCGCAGGTCAGGCCTCGTTCAGGGTTTGAAAATCGAAATCACGAGCGGGAACCCGGGCGCTGTACGGATCGTTGCTGCTCAGCCGGGTAGTGCTCCGGCGCACGTTCACGAGGGGCCCCCGGGGCCCGTGAGCCGGTGCGCCGGGCCGGTTTTTGCGGGCGCGCAGTGTAGCACGGGGTGTCCATGAGCTTGTGACCGGGCTCACGAAGGCTGCTCCGGACGGTGCTGGATACTTTCGGATATGAGCACCACGGAGCGTCCTCGCATCCTCATTGTCGGCGGTGGTTACGTCGGCCTGTATGCCGCGATGCGCATCCTCAAGAAGATGCGCTACGGCGAAGCGACCGTCACGGTCGTCGACCCGCGGTCGTACATGACGTACCTGCCCTTCCTCCCCGAGGCGGCCGGCGGCAACGTCGCGCCCCGCAACCTCGTCGCGCCGCTGCGCAAGACCCTCAAGCAGGCGGAGGTGCTGACCGGGTCCGTCACCGGCATCGACCACGCCCGCAAGGTCGCGACCATCCAGCCGGCGGCCGGCGACAGCTACGAGCTGCCCTTCGAGTACCTGGTCGTCGCGACCGGCTCGGTCTCCCGCACCTTCCCGATCCCGGGTCTGGCGGAGAACGGCATCGGCATGAAGACGGTCGAGGAGGCCATCGGCCTCCGCAACCACGTCATGGCCCAGCTCGACAAGGCCGAGTCCACCTCGGACGAGGAGGTCCGCCGCAAGGCCCTGACCTTCGTCGTCATCGGCGGCGGCTTCGCCGGCATCGAGACGGTCGCCGAGGTCGAGGACATGGCCCGCGACGCGGCCAAGCTGTACAAGACCGTCAGCCGCGACGACATGCGCTTCGTCGTCGTCGAGGCGGCCAACCGCATCCTCCCCGAGATGGGCCCGGACCTCGGTCTGTGGACCAAGGAGAAGCTCGAGGAGCGCGACATCGAGGTCTACATCGAGACCTCGATGGACTCCTGCGTCGACGGCCACGTCGTGCTGAAGAACGGCATGGAGATGGACGCCGCCACCATCGTGTGGACGGCCGGCGTGAAGCCGAACCCGGTGCTGGCCAACTTCGGCCTGCCGCTGGGCCCGCGCGGCCACGTCGACACCGCGCCGACCCTCCAGGTCCAGGGCTTCGACTATGTCTGGTCCGCCGGCGACAACGCCCAGGTCCCGGACCTCGCCGCCGGCGAGGGCGCCTGGTGCCCGCCGAACGCCCAGCACGCCTGCCGCCAGGCCGTCGTCCTCGGTGACAACGTGATCTCCGGCATGCGGGGCTTCCCGCAGAAGGAGTACAAGCACAAGAACCTGGGTGCGGTCGCCGGTCTCGGCCTGCACAAGGGCGTGGCGATCCTCTTCGGCAAGTACAAGCTGAAGGGCCGTCCGGCCTGGTGGTTCCACCGCCTGTACCACGGCGCGATGGTCCCGACCTTCAACCGCAAGGTCCGCGTCTTCACCGACTGGACCCTCGCGATGTTCCTCAAGCGCGAGGCGGTCGGCCTCTCCCAGATGGAGAAGCCGCAGCTTCCGATCCAGGAGGTCACGCCGCCCACCAAGCCCGTCGAGGCCGCCAAGCCGGCCGCCGACAAGGAGCTCGCCAGCAAGTAAGCGACTGGACCCCGGTGTGGGAGCGCCGGGGTATGAGTCGGAGGCCCTCCGCCCGGCAGTGTCGCCGGACCACGACCTCCGTGGTGCTCAGCCGGCCGTGCGACCGGGCGGAGTACAGCAGTAGTGGAGCCCCTGCCGAGAACCCTCCGGCAGGGGCTCCTGCCGTGCCCCCGCGGTGCGTGCGCCCGCCCCCGGCCGCGGGTGCGACCGGGGGCGGGCGGAGCCGGCCGACGGGGCGTCAGTCGGTCTTGATGCTCGACAGGATGTCCAGCTTGGCGGCCCGGCGGGCCGGCCAGATCGCGGCCACCAGGCCGACCAGCCCGGCCAGGCCCAGGAAGAGCGCCAGCTGGCCGTACGGCAGGACGGTGGTCAGCCCGCTCAGGCTGGACTTGAGCGTCCCGTTGATCGCCCAGGCGATGAAGCAGCCGAGCAGCAGGCCGATCCCGGCGCCGAAGAGCGAGATCACCACCGACTCCAGCCGGACCATCCGCTTGATGCCGCTCCGGTCCAGGCCGATCGCCCGCAGCATCCCGATCTCGCGCTTGCGCTCGAAGACCGACATGGCCAGCGTGTTGATCACGCCCAGGACGGCGATCAGGACCGCCATGCCCAGCAGGCCGTACATCAGGTTCAGCGCGAAGGTGATGACCTGGCTGAACTGGTCCCGGACGTCCTGCTTGGACTTGACCTCGATCACCGGGTTGGCGCCCGTGGCGTCCTTGATCGACTGCTTGAGCCCGGCGGTGGCGCCGTCCTTGCCCTTGACCAGGACCTGGGGGACGTACGGCTTCGGCTCGTGCTTGGCGATCTCGCTGTTGGCCAGCAGGACCGGGCCGAGCATGCCGCCCTTCTCGTACACGCCGCCGACGGTGAGCTGACCGGTGGAGCCGTCCGGGTAGGAGACCGCCATCGTCGAGCCGGTGGTGACGTTGAACGTGGTGGCGACGTCCTGGTCCACCAGCAGTCGGCCCTGGCCGAGGCCGGCGGTGGAACCGCTGCTCAGCTTGATGTCGACGACCTGCTCCAGGACGGCCGGGTCGAGGCCGGTGATCTCCTTGTAGGTGCCGTTGAGCTTCCAGTCGGTGGAGGTCATCGGCGAGGAGGCGGCGACCCCGGGGGCCTTGGCGATCTGGGCGGGCACCTGCTCGGAGAGGCCCATCCGGTTGGCGGCCGAGACGAGGTAGTCGGCCTTCATCGACTTGGTGACGGCCCGGTCGATGGTGTCCCCGACCGAGGTGCCGATCACGGTCAGACCGGTGACCAGGGTCAGTCCGATGGTGAGCGCGGCGGCGGTGGCCGCGGTGCGGCGCGGGTTGCGCACCGCGTTCTGCTGGGCGAGCTTGCCGGGAGTGCCGCCCAGCCCCCGCAGCAGCGGGCCGACCAGGGCGACCACCGGGCGCGAGAGCAGCGGAAGCAGCACGAACACGCCGATCAGGGCCAGGAAGGCACCCGCGCCGACCGGCATCCGGCCGCTGTCGTTGCCGGTGGAGGCGCCGTAGGCGATCAGCGCCAGGCCGCCGCCGGCGAGCACCGAACCGATGCTGTTGCGGACCACCAGGCTCTTCTGACTGGTCGGCTGGTCGCCGCTGCTCATCGCCGCCACCGGCGCGATCCGGGCGGCCCGCACGGCCGGCAGCAGGGCGGACAGGACCGTCACCAGGACGCCCACCACGAGGGTCACCACGACGGTCATCGGCTTGATCACCAGCGCGCCGCTCGGCATGTTCTCGTCCAGCGAGCCGATCAGCGACTGCATCCCGGCGCCGATCCCGACCCCGGCCAGCAGGCCGGCCGCCGCCGAGACGGTGCCGATCAGCAGCGCCTCGATCAGCACCGAGCGGGTCACCTGCTTGCGGCTCGCGCCGATCGCCCGCAGCAGCGCGAGCTCCTTGGTGCGCTGGGCGACCAGCATGGTGAAGGTGTTGGCGATGATGAAGATGCCGACGAAGAGCGAGATGAAGGCGAAGACCAGCAGCATGGTGCGCATGCTGTCGGTGCCCTTGGTGATCTGCGCCTGCTCGTCCGCCTGCAGCTTGGCGCCCGTCTCGACGTCGAAGTGCTGGGCGGCCGGGAGCTTCGACTCGACCTGGGCGAGCAGCGCGTCCTGGGAGGTGCCGGGCTTGGCGGTGAGCACGACGCTGCTGTAGCGGCCCGGCTCCAGCAGCGTCTGCTGGGCGGTGGCCCGGTCGAACAGGGTGAGGGTGCCGCCGGTGTTGACCACCGGGTCGTCGGTGGTGAAGACACCGGTGAGCTTCGCCTCGATCACCGGACCGTTGGCGGCCACCCGGACGGTGTCGCCGACCTTGTAGCCCGCCTTGTCGGCGGTCCTGCGGTCGAGGGCGACCTCCTTGGCGTTCTTCGGCCCCTGACCCTCGGTCATCGGGTAGCGCGGGTCCCGGCCGTCCTGGCCCGGGGCGAAGTTGGCGCCCTTGGCCGACCAGACCTGGCCGATCAGGTTGCCCTTCTTGTCGGCGACCCCGGTGAAGCCGCCGGCCACGCCGCGCGCGCTCGCCGTGCCGGGCAGTGCGGCCAACTGCTGGACGGTGTCGTCGGTGAGGCCGGCGCCGGCCTCGCTCTTCTGCTTGGCCGAGGCGCCGGAGCCGGCCGCGCGGTCCACGACCTGGACGGCGACGTCCGAGTAGCTCTTGGAGTTGCTGTCCCGCAGGGCCTTGCCGAAGGTGTCGGAGAAGACCATGGTGCCGGCGACGAAGGCGGTGCCGAGCATGACGGCCAGCGCCGTCATCAGCAGTCGGCCCTTGTGGGCCAGCACATTGCGCAGTGCGGTGCGATACATGAGGTGTCCTGGGGAGGTTCGAGGGCTTCGGTCGGCTCGCTGGCTCAGCTGGTGCGGCCCTTGGCGTCGAAGCGGCGCATGCGGTCCAGGACGGTGTCGGCGGTGGGGTTGTGGAGTTCGTCGACGATCTTGCCGT